>SSTG01000016.1 GCA_004801635.1 Muribaculum caecicola
CCTTATAAAGAGTCTGAAGAGTTTTTGCCTTAGTAGACAGCACTGTATATATACCGCCTATCTTATTGCATACCTCCCAGCTGGTTTCAAAGAGCAAGTCAACGCTGACCGTCTTGTCTGTCATAGAGATAATTCTTATTGTTATACGGGCACAAAGGTACTGTTTTTTTTTAGATTGGGCTAATAGTTTATGTAAAATTGTTGATAGTTAACAGATGCCACCCAAATATACGTTATACATACCGTACCAGCAGCACAGAGATATTTCAAGTTCAGACGGGAATAACCATCATAGGAATGTCGGCATGAAACAGCAGCCTGTGGGCCAGGGAGGGATTAAACAACCGCGCAAACACACTTTTCTTCCTGTTAGGCATGGCTATTAGGTCAATATGGCATTCCTGCTCAACAGCCTTAAAATCCTGCATTATTGACGGCATGTTGAATACCCTGGTTTCAAAACAAAACCTAGGGTAATGGCTCACACAATAGTCTTTAAGCATCTGTTGAGCCTTTTGCATGTTTCGTCCGCGCTGTTTTTTCGAAGGAAGCCATACAAGCCCTACATTCAGATTTTCAAATTTAAAGAACCGGTAAAGTGCATCAACAGCCAGCAAATCATCCTGGTCAAGGTTACAGAAAAGCAATACGTGCCTTATATCGCCGGCATTGTTCATTTCCACCATTTCAGGTATTGCCAGTATAGGAAACCGTGCAGAATCAAGCACTTCGGCCGTAACACTGCCAATAAGCTCCCTTTCTTTTTTGTCGGCAGCCCTTGTCCCCATAACAATCAGTTCGGGATGGCAGTCTTTTGCATATTCCACTATAACTTCTTCCGGAATACCTTTCAGTACCGTTGTTGTAAATTTTACAGCCGGCAGACTTCCTGTTTTAATTTTATTCCTAATATCAAGGGCTAACGCGTCAAGCATTCCCTTTGCCTCCTTAGCCAGGAGCACACTGGCCTCCGAATCGACCGAACCAAAGTTTAGCGTGTCGTTCAATTGCTGTTCGGCAGCATCCGACGGCGTTATAAAGGAGTTAAGCAATATTACAGACGCTCCGCTGCGGTCTGCAAGCTGAAAGGCAATGTCACAAGCCTTTATAGAATGAGGACTAAAATCAACCGGGACTATTATCCGGCGCGATTGCCGGCTATCATCATTTTCAGGCGAAATTGCCGACGGCTGCGCAAAAATATCCGTATTTTCAATAATACGCAATGCCAAAGGCAGGTCATTTTCATTAATACGCACCCTGATTCCGGCAGAAACCACCGGCTGCTCCAGGTTCACATTCTGCAAAACCACATTTACGCCTTCTCTTTCCAGAAGGGCCTTTAAAGCCTGGGCTTGTCCGTAGGTGTGTATGGCAAGCGTTATGAGCCTGCCGTGGACAGAATTGTTATTAATATCTGTTTGCTGCATCATTAAAGGGACCTGTAGGTTTGGTAATGCGTCAAAAGCAACAAATAAGAAAAGAGAGGAGAATGAATATTACTTTAGACGTGCTTTTCAAGCTTGTTTTGCAGCCTGTTCTTCAAGAATGGCTATAGCCATGTCATAAATAGTGGTGTCGTCTAAAACTACAATGCCCCCTTCGGGACCCGGTTCGATGTGCACGCCGCAATTTTGACCAAACTCATAGTTGCTTCCGCCGAAATAATTCCGTACCGTCTGCACCGTACAGTTAAGTTTATCAGCTATTTGACGCACCGAACCGTCAGGAAGGCTGTCTTTGATTCGGCGCAGCTCGTTGAAGGTGATTGTTTTAGTCATAATACGTTAGTTTTATAAATTTATAATAATTTTAAAATCTATCATGTTTTCCAACTCTTTGGATTGATATGGTTATAAAATTATATTTTTAATTTGATAAAAGCAAATTAAGCGGCTATTATTCTTTGTGTTTTAAAACATGTTTTGCAAAAACGGCATAACCGGTTTCCGTATTTATCTGTTATATAGCCAATATCGTTTACAACTTATATTATAGTTACATCTGAACCGCGTATCCACGCCCTGTGGTCATTATCAACCCTTACATCATACCACACGACAGTGGCAGAATCAATGCGCGTAGTTATGGAGTCGAGAATCTCAATCTTGGTACCTTCGTGAAGCAGCATAGCCTCCTCCGTGCGGTCTTTTGGAACTCGCGGCGATGTGCTCAGCAAAGTTGACGGAACAGTAACTACAGCCTCATTCGTAGCTGTGGAATATTTTGTCGATATACTGGCCATAACATTTGCAGCAATACAACCAATAACAAGAATCAAACCGCCAAAAAATCCTATTTTACGAAGCCTTACATTGCTTGAAAAAATATAAATGGCAACTGCCCCTAAAAAAATAATGAACGAGGCAAGGGCTATAGAAGCCCATAAATTTGCCGGCATTGATGTTGCTATGGCCGACAATGTTTTTGATATAAACATACCACGGTCGCCAGGGTCATCGGTTATCTTAGTATTAACAAATTCCAGATTTGTCCTCGCGTCATCATTGAAAGGGTCCATGCGCAAGGCTCTTTCATAATTTACTATCGCCAATCCGGGATGGCCAAGGCGATACTGGCAATTACCAATGTTATAGTACAACCAGCTCGATGTGCCATATTTTTGCTGCAAGTCGGTATATGCGCTTAAAGCACCCTTAAAATCATCACGCATATATGCCGAATCTGCTTGTTGTGTAAGCTCCTGTTGGGCAAATGCGGCAAATGAAACGGCAAGCGATATAACTATGGTTATGATTTTTTTATATGTCATATTTAATCAAAATATCAAATTTATATTCTCAAATGTTGCTAACATTCATTTATGGGCGGCATGGCTGCGCGTATTTTCCAGACCATCCATCGCATTTGTCGCCATACGGTAAAGCTCCTCCGACTCGCTACCGGAGCTTTCAGGAGAATATCTAGCCATTTCACAACTGTCAATTACTTTCAAGAATTGTGCTATAAGCTCGTCAGAAGCACCATAGCCCGACAATTCCTGTGCAACATTTTCCCTTGTAAGCTGCGAGGCAGGCAAACGCAGTTTATCGCCCAAATAGCCCCATATAGCTCGTAGCATTTCTTCGTAAAAACGGTCATTGTCGCGATTTTTCAAATACTGTCCAGCCAGTTTCAGTCGTTTCTTTGCCACCTTTCCTGCCTTGGCCAGCCTGCGGCCCTGAATGTCGGCATTAAGACGCAAACGCTTGCTATATACCAAGATCATGCCAACAAGCAATAGTGTCAATATTACATAACCAGGCCAATACCACCACGAATTATAAAAATATACATGCCGGTGCGACAAGTCCAAATCGCCTAATTTAATATGTAATATATCGGTATTCTTACTTGATATGCTCTGCTTGTTCACAGAGGCCGACGACGCTACAGCCGCCCCCTGGCCTACAGATATATTATAGGAAGGCGTTGTCAGTGTAACATATTCCTTTGATTCCGGATTAAAGTACACAAACTTGTCGGCGCCTATGGTAAACTTGCCAACGCTTTGAGGCACAAAGGTATAGTCTATAACCTGCGTTCCTGTCATATTTGCGCCGGAAATATGCGTATTTATGTCGGACTGTGGCTGATACTGTTCAAATTCGCTAGGAAAGTCAATAACCGGTTCTTTTATATACTTAATGTTACCAGTACCCTTTATAGTGTATACCAGCGATGCAGCCTCATTTGTTTTAAAAACAGATGTACGCAATTTGCTGTCGATAGAGAAGCGTCCTACTGCTCCAGAAAAACCTTCAGGCTGCGGCTGTGGCAACGGGGTTATGTTTATAGATGCTGAATTCGAGCTGGTTTTTATATCACGTTCAACACGCTGGTTGCCACCCCAGAATCCGCCAACCCGTTCATACTGCACCACAGTTACATCATATTTTCCCGAATTGATAGTAAGTTTGCCCGATTTCTGCGGATATATTATGCACTGTTTCAAAACCGCAGTCATATAATTTTGCCCGTTGTAATGTTCCACTTCGTTCAAAGTAGGGCTGACAGGAACCTCTTCAATCAAAAATCCGTCGAACGCAGGCTGAACGGTTGGAATGAACGAACTTATGCTATGCTTTGTGTATAATTTTATTGTACACAATATAGCTTCCTGTTCGTATGCGTGCGATTTGTTTAATATAATCCGTATAAGCACGTCATTCGCATTTATCGGCCGTCCGGACTGGCGCGTGTCGCCAGATGATGCCCCGCCGCCACCCGATGGCGAAGCTTGGTCCGGAGGAAGGATATTGAATGTTCCAGGACGCGACGAGTAATTTGTACGCCCGGATGTTACTGTTATTTCCGGTATTGTTACTGTTCCTGCCTTATCTGCCCGGTAGGTAAACGAATAGTCTACAGTGGTCGAACGTTCTTCCTTGCCATTAACCCATGAATAATTCTGCATCATGGATGTTGTCGGCCCAAAAAGGAGCGTACAACCGTCCAATTGCGGCGCTTTTATACCCGAAGCCTCTCCGTTTTTAAGACGGAATGTAACACTGAATTTGTTACCAGCAATTACATTTCTAGGCGGTATGAGTGTAAACGTTGTTTCTGCCACGGTGTTTTGCACAAACGTGGCTAACAATACTAATGTCACTAATATATGCCGTATCATCGTTTATCAATTAATCGACTTAATTCTAATTATTATAATAGGTCAGCCAGGTGCTGCCGCACACTACCACTGAGGACCTGTATTACGCCTTGAAGCCTGCCCCTCCTTCTTTTCCATTTCCTGAATTTTACGACGCGTGGCATTTTCTTCGTTCTCCATTGTTTTAAGAATCTTTGCCGCATTGGCATCACTGATACCACCTTGCTGCTGTTGTGGCTGCTGTTGTTTTTTATCCTGCGGCTGCTGCGGCTGCTGGTCTTTATCTTCGTTTTTATCCTGAGGATTCTGTTGATCAGGCTGGTTTTGCTGTTGTTGCTGTTGTTGCTGGTCCTGATCCTGCTTGTCTTGTTTATTATCCTGCTGATCCTGTTGCTGCTGACGCTTGAGCTGTGCCAGACGCAGGTTTTCACGAGCCTTGTCATTATCAGGATTTTTACGTAAAGCACCTTTATACATGTTTATAGCCTGGTCATATTGCTGCTGGTTAAAGGCCATGTTGCCCAGGTTATAAAATGAGCGCTCTGCTATAAGGTCGTTATTTGCCGTACGGGCCAAGTCGTTAAGAAGCGCCTGTGCTTCCGCCATAGGGTTATTTCCGTTATTCGGGTCGGCATTTCCTGCCTGCCTTATCAATGACAGCGCCAGGTTATATTGACCGGCCTCGCTTAATTCGTTTTCTTCAAGGGCTTTTCTATATAAAATTTCAGCATCGGCAAAATGCTTGTCGTTATAATGCTTGTTACCTTGGCGGATAAAATTTCGCTCCTTCCTGGTTGATGTGTCGCGTGCCGGAGCATTGCCGGCATAAACCCGGGTGCACAATGGAAACAGCATGCATATAGTTATCAAAATTATATTTAATCTTTTCATATGCTTAATTATCCAAAGCGGATTTTATACAATTTATTTACTGAAGAAATTTATCTTTTTCAGCCAGCCTATTTTTCGCTCGGGAATAAACGTGTCGGCAAGCAAAAACAGCAAAGCCAGCCACGCAAACACCGGAAACTGTTCGGCCGAAGCTGCGTATGTTACTTTTTCAAGGGTGCTTTTTGACAAAGTGTCAAGCTGGTCAGACACCTCTTTTACCACAGACGATGACGACCCCTGCACATATATGCCGTTACCTGCCATAGCTATTTTCTGAGCCATGTCTTCATTTAGACGCGTTGTAACAGGGTTGCCGTCAGAATCACGAAGGAACTGCCCGTCGCGGCCAAGAGGAATAAGCGCACCTTTTGCAGAACCAAGGCCGATAACGTCAACCTGTATACCCTGATTAGCCGCTTCCTTGGCCGCAGCTTCAGGTTCATCTTCAAAGTTCTCGCCGTCGGTTATTACTATTATCGCCTTCTGCATGTCTGCTTCCGGCGTAAAGGAAGTCATTGCCATTTCTATGGCTGCACCGATAGCCGTACCCTGTGTAGGCACCATATCGGGCGATATGCTTGACAGGAACATCTTTGCCGATGTAAAATCGCTGGTAATGGGCAATTGTGTGTATGCATCGCCGGCAAAAACAATAAGGCCTACCTTATCATTTTTAAGCTGTGAAAATAATTTTTCCAATACAAGTTTAGCCCGTTGCAGACGGGATATACCCCTGGGGTCGTCAGTAGAGGAAGCAAGCATCGAATTTGATACATCCAAGCAAATCATCACCTCTATGCCCTCTACTTCGCTTATCTCCTGTTTTGCCCCGGCTCGCGGCCGTGCCAGCACAATAATTATGGCTGTTATGGCAAACAACTGTAACACCAGTTTTAACCCCGGTGTGTAACGTGAGGCATCTGGCATCAACGAAGCCAGTATTGCCGGTTTGCCGAAACGGGCCATACGCCTGCGCCGACTGTAACGCGCCACTGCATGCAAAACTACAATAGCCGGAACCAGCAACAGCAGATATAATATATATGGATGAGCAAAACTGATCATTATAATATTTTTTATTATGGAATTGTGCGCAACAATGTACGCCTAAGTACAATTTCAGCCAAAAAAGATGCAAATGCCAACCATGCCCACAACATATAGTCGTCCTCAGTATGTGAAAAATGGCGAACATCCATCTGTGTCTTCTCCAGTTGGTCTATCTCCTGAAAAATATCACGCAGCACATTGTTTCCTGTAGCCCTGAAATATTTTCCACCAGTCATTCTGGATATATTCTGCAACATGGCCTCATCAATAACCACCGGCATGTTTACATAATCGACACCTCCGAAGTAGTTTTGTTGCGGCGTTGGCGCTGTTCCGTTCCGTCCCACCCCGATTGTGTAGACCTTGATACCCATTTTTTTTGCAATCTCAGCTGCCGTAAGCGGCGCAACCACACCTGTATTGTTTACACCGTCTGTTATAAGTATTATGCTCTTTGACTTGGCCTTTCCGTCTTTTATCCTGTTAATAGAGGTTGCCAGTCCGTCGCCGATTGCGGTTCCGTCATTGAGCATGCCCATACGTATATCATGAATATAGTTGGCCACCATAGAGCGGTCGGTAGTCATTGGCAACGAGGTAAAGCTTTCACCAGCATATATAACCAGGCCGATATTGTCATTTTTTCGTCCGGCAACAAACTTAGATGCCATATTTTTAGCAGCTTCCAGACGGTCGGGCTGAAAGTCGCGCGCAAGCATTGAAGAGCTAATATCCAGTGCTATTATTATATCCGTGCCTTCTGTTTTAGATGTGCGCCAACTATCGCTGGTTTGCGGACGCGCCAGAACAATTATAACGCATCCTATGCAAAAAAGGCGCAAAACCAATAGGCCGTGCAACAAATACTCCTTGTACGAACGGGGCATATTGGCAAACGGGGCAGCCGTAGATATGTGCAGTGCAGGATATGCCTGCCTGTGTTTCCACACATGCCAGCCTATTATGGGTATAAAAACCAGAAAAAGCCACAGATATTCAGGATGTGCCAGTTGCATTATTTATTATTGTTTGTGTTATTCTTAGCTTCGGATTCTTTATTAGTGCCTGCTGTTTTTTCCAGTGTTGGCTCCGGAGCCGGTTTTGTTGCCTCAACAAATTCCAATGCATGGTTATATGAACGGACGTTATCGTCAGGTAACGGACGCACTTTTGCAAATTTCACAAAATCGGCCATTTCCAAAATTTGCTTCATCAAAGACGCAGATGGTTTTGTTTCATCGTTCTCCTTTAGTTTGTAAAGAATCTGTGTTGATGTCATCTCCATAGCATTTATGCCAAACCTGCTATCCAGGTAATTTCGCAATATCTCGGTTAAACGGGTATAGTATTCTTTTTCCCTTGCATTCTCACACAGTTTTTCCTCTTTAAGACGGGCCAGTTGCTGTATGGCCAGGTCATATGGAGGTACAACTTTCTTTTGTGGAAGCACGGCAGACAAAATATTTCGTTTTTTATACCATATCCATACTGCGGCTCCGGCAAGCATCAGCAATGCCGCAATAAGTATAACCCACCAGTAATCGGCAACTGCGTCGGGAAGATAATCCCATATTCTTGTGTTTGGTTCTGCCGCGGCGGCATAATCATGCACAGTCGCCATTGTATCAACTGGAACAGGAAGCACTTTAAGTACCAACCCATTTGATACGGCAGTGTCAGAAGCAGTGGCATAAACAAGCGGATTTATTGTGTAAACACCTGAATCAAATGATTGCAGTATTATCTGCTGGCGTATTTCCTCGCGGCCGGATCCCAGCGAGACTGTGTCCGGACGTGTAACCGACGCTACCTCAATCTGTGCCGAAAGCGTATCGCCCATATTTAAAAAACGCCCATGAGCGCCTTTATCCTGAACAATGCTTACATTCATTGCCGTTTGCTTGCCCATAATAATATAAGCAGAGTCAATTGACGTTGTCACTTTTACCGGTCCTGCGGAAACAGCCGCAGTTGCAACAGCGGCAAAAAACACCGCACAGACAAAAATTAACTTTATGTAGCTTTTATATTCCTTCATTGCTATATTCCCTATCTTGGTCCTCGTTTTTTAAACAGACCCATAAGCGATTTTACAAAATCCTCGTCGGTAGCTATAGACGCGAAATCCACCCTGCAACGGTTAAGACGCTGTATCATTGCCTGCTGGCGTTCATACCACCACTTGTTGTACGACTGGCGCACCTTTGACGAGGAAGTATTTATCCATCGCATAGCTCCGGTTTCCAGATCCTGAATCCGCATAAGTCCCACGTCAGGCAGCTGGGCATCACGTTTGTCATATACCTGTATGGCAGTCAGGTCATGCTTGTTGCTGGCTATAGACAGGGCATTGTAATAGTCGGAAGGATCAATAAAGTCAGAAATAACAAACGTTGTACACCTTTTTTTCAAGGCATCTGTCATATAACGGAAAGCCTCGCCTATGTTAGTACCGGAATGCTCGGGAGAAAAATACAACAACTCCCGAATGATAAACAGTATATGCTTTCGTCCTTTTTTCGGGGGGATAAACTTTTCAACTTTATCTGAAAAAAATATAACCCCTATCTTATCGTTGTTCTGAATTGCTGAAAACGCAATCGTTGCAGCTATTTCAGCTGTCATCTGTCTTTTTTCCTCGCCTACTGCACCGAACTGCCGGCTACCTGACACATCTACCAAAAGCATAACCGTCAGCTCGCGCTCCTCCTCATAAACCTTTACATACGGATGGTTGTGACGGGCTGTGACATTCCAGTCTATATCGCGGATGTCGTCGCCATACTGATATTCGCGGACTTCGGAGAAAGTCATACCCCTGCCTTTGAATGCAGAATGGTATTCGCCGGCAAAAATATTTTGCGACAACCCTTTGGTCTTTATCTCGATTTTGCGGATTTTTTTTAACAGTTCGTTGGCATCCATTTCGTTATAGTTTATGCTTTTTTAAGCAGACAGATTCAGCTTGACAAATGCTATCAAAGTATGCGTCAGGGCACCTCAACCTTGTCTAGTATTTCCGAAACAATGTCATCGGCTGTTATGTTGTTTGCCTCTGCCTCGTATGTAAGCCCGATTCGGTGACGAAGCACATCATGAGCAACAGCACGTACATCTTCCGGCACCACATATCCGCGGCCACGAAGAAAAGCATAGCTTCGTGCAGCCTTTGCAAGCGAGATAGAAGCTCGCGGCGATGCGCCAAACGATATAATGGACGTAAGGTCGTTTAAACCGTAATCCGACGGGAAACGTGTGGCAAATACAATATCGACAATATAACGTTCTATTTTTTCATCAATATAAATTTTCCCGCATACGCGCTGGGCCTCTATAATTTCTTCAGGTTTCAGCAAAGGCCTTATTTCATTGCGCTGAGGTGCTATATTCTGTCTAATAATAAGCTTTTCGTCTTCTTTGGTAGGATACCCTATAACAACCTTCAGCAAGAAACGGTCAACCTGCGCTTCCGGCAGCGGATATGTTCCTTCCTGTTCTATAGGGTTTTGTGTTGCCATTACCAAAAATGGGTCGTTTAACCGGAATGTTGTGTCGCCAATAGTTACCTGTCGTTCCTGCATGGCTTCAAGAAGCGAACTTTGAACTTTTGCCGGGGCTCGGTTTATTTCGTCAGCCAAAACAAAATTGGCAAAAACCGGTCCTTTCTTTACCTGGAATTGTTCGTTCTTTACCGAATATACCATTGTTCCAACAACATCTGCAGGAAGCAGGTCGGGTGTAAACTGAATACGGCTGTATTTTGCATCGATAACTTGGGCCAGTGTCTTGATGGCAAGCGTTTTTGCAAGCCCGGGGACTCCTTCAAGCAGGACATGTCCATCGGAAAGCAATGCTATCAGTAATGAATCAACCAAGTGTTTCTGTCCCACAATTGCCTGGTCCATTCCTTGTTGTATCAATCGGATAAAATCACTTTTTGCTGCAACTAAGTCGTTGAGTTCGCGTATATTTACCGGTTCACTCATAATATAGTGTTATTATTGGGGTAATGTTATTATTATCTTACTTTATAATATGGCCATACTCCGTGACAGCCCTTAGAGGGAGTACTTTTATGGCTTTATTATTATGCAAATTTATATAAATCAACAACCAAAGGGTTAACTCCGATTGTTAAAATTAGCTATTTAAACTTTAAGTTCGTCAATAGTCGCCTTATGCACCGCTATGTCAGCGATTCTTTTGCAAACTGTCTATAAGCGCCTGTGCCTTGGCAATACTCTGAGGCGAACCGGCATCAATACCATATACTGACGCATCTGGTATTTTAACCGACGTTCCTGACGGGATAAGGTCTGGATCCTTTATTATATCCTTATTGTACAAATAAATATACACCCAGAAATGATAGTCTCCATAATATTGACGAGCCATGGTTGTAAGGAAACGGGCTGATGTGACTGTATCGAATCTATTTGGAGATTCTCCGCTTTTTTGCAGGCTGTCAATATTTTCCCTTACAGGATTTGACAACCTGGCGCTGTCGGCAGCTACAGAAACAGAGTCTGTGTAAACAGTCACCGAGTCGGCATAGTCCACAACTGGCACTGGTATTGAATCACCAGCTTGGAAATGTTTGCCTGACAAAGCTTCCCTTAAAGGCATAAGCTGTGGATTTGGAGAATATATAGCCGCAACAAAACCAATAATCAAACCTATTGCCATACCCATAAGGAATTCAATCCAGCCAAACCTGCCACGACGAGGTTTTTCGTAAGGCAGTTCTTCGTCTGGTTCTATAGTTTCATGCAGACTTTCCAAATTAACGGCTTCACATTCCTCATTTTCAGGCTCTTTTTCAATATCGGCCTGTTCCTCGCCACTTTGGGATGTGGCATCTAATGCTTCAGAAACTTCATCATCCATGACTGACAGAGGCTCATGATAGTCAGAATCAGCAACAACAGAATTGTGTTCATTGTCTGAAACTGTTTCAATTTCATTGCTAGAATAAGTGTCTTCAACCGAACCGCAATCCAGTTCCAATTCCGACATGCCATCAGCTAATTCTACAGGTTCGAAAAATGCAAACGGCGCGTTTACGTCCTTTTCAAGCTCTGCACAAGGTTTCCATACCACAGTATTGTTATCTAATCCGCCAACGGCAAAAACACCAAGCCCAGGAACATCCACATGCTCCCCTGCGGCCAGCTTTGAAGATATTTCATCAACAAGTGCGATAACAAATTTTTCAGCCTCCGGTGCCGGTATGTTTGTTGCTCGGCTTATTGCATCGGCCAATTGTGGCAATGTAATTATTATACGGCTCATTGCTGTATTGCTTTTATTAAACGAGAACCAGGCTTAAACTGCGACACTATTGAAGGCGGCATAAGCATACGCTTGCCTGTTGACAGGTCTGTAACAATATGCTCCGTTTCCTTTCGGGCACTAAGCGTGCCAAATCCAGGAATGGCCACGGTGTCTTCTGCAGCAAGAGCCTTGCCTATCTCGGCAGAAAAAGCATCTATCAGCGTTGCTATGTCATTATTGCTTCGTCCAAGCCGTTCTGCAACAGCATGTATTATCGACTGCGCCTGTTCCATATATCTTTAATATATTTTTATTTAATTCATTATTTCGATAAACCGTCCAGCTCCATATTAGCTAGTTCCCATACGCTCATTGCATTTTCAAGCTTTTTCTGAAGATTCGCATGATTTTCAAATATGGCATTTTCAATATTACCCAACGCTATTTGGGCTTCAACTTCAGATATTTCTTTTTCTATTGCAGCTATTTCAGCCTCTGCGTCGGCCACTTTTTTTTCAGCCCGTCTCAATATTTTCGACTGCTCTCGCTGTTCTGCATAACTCAATTTTCGCGGCGAAAGTTCAACCGGGGCAACATCCTTTTTCTTACCGCCTTGCTGTTCAACATTTCCAGCTGAAGACGACACAGGCACATTCTTTTCCAATTCAGCCAACGAAGTCAGTTTCTTTTTTTCAAGGAATTCATAAATACCGCCCAGACATTCTTTAACACGACCACCGCCAAATTCATAAACCTTTTCAACCAATCCGTCAAGGAACTCCCTGTCGTGGCTGACAACGATAACCGTTCCGTTGAAATCTTTAATGGCCTGCTTCAGTATATCCTTCGTGTTCATGTCCAAATGGTTGGTAGGCTCGTCAAGAATAAGCAGGTTTACGGGTTCCAACAGTAGCCGAATCATGGCAAGGCGCGTTTTTTCACCTCCGGAAAGCACTTTCACCTTCTTTTCCGAGGCTTCGCCTCCAAACATAAAAGCGCCAAGTATATCCCTTATTTTAGTGCGGATATCACCGACAGCCACTTTGTCGATAGTATCGAATACGGTTTGTGTCTCATCCAATAATTGCGCCTGATTCTGAGCAAAATATCCTATTTTAACATTGTGGCCTATTTTCAGTGTGCCGGTATATGGTATCTCGTTCATGATACATTTGACCAGCGTTGATTTACCCTCACCGTTCTTTCCAACAAAAGCAACCTTTTCGCCTCGCTTTATGGTAAAGGCGGCATTGTCAAAAACCACATGGCTGCCGTAGGCTTTACCAAGGTTTTCAGCAATAACAGGATAATCGCCCGACCTTGGTGCTGGTGGGAAGCGCAGATTCAGATGCGACGTATCAACCTCGTCAACTTCTATTCGCTGGATTTTTGCCAATTGTTTTATTCGGCTTTGTACCTGTACTGACTTTGTTGCCTTATATCTAAAGCGTTCTATAAAATCCTCTGTTTCTTGAATCTGCTTTTGTTGGTTCTGGAAAGCCCTCATCTGCTGTTCCAGACGTTCGCGCCGCAAAACTACATACTTGGAGTAATTAACAGAATAATCGTAAATTTTCCCTAGCGAAATTTCGATTGTTCGGTTTGTAACATTGTCAATAAAAGCCCTGTCGTGGCTAACCAACACTACGGCATTAGCCTTGGTTGTAAGAAAACTCTCCAGCCACTGTATAGATTCAATGTCCAAATGGTTGGTAGGCTCGTCCAGGAGCAGTACGTCCGGCCGCCTGAGCAATAACTTTGCCAATTCTATACGCATACGCCAACCGCCGCTGAACTCCGATGTCTGCCGATTGAAATCGGCACGGGAAAAGCCTAGCCCGGTTAAAGTTTTTTCTATCTCGGCCTCGGCATTTTCGCTTTCTTCCATGCTTATTCGTTCTGAAAGAGTCGTCATACTGCCAATAAGCCTATGATAATCATCCGATTCGTAATCCGTTCTCGAATTAAGATCGGCATTCATCTTGTCATATTCAGCACGAAGTTTGTCCAAATGGCAAAATGCAGTTCTCACTTCACCGATAACTGTGTTGTTATCGGAAAGCGTCATATGCTGTGGCAAATAGCCTATTGTCGTGTCTTGAGGAACAGAAACAGATCCGGATGTTGGCTTTTGCAATCCGGCTATAATTTTCAACATTGTAGATTTTCCAGCTCCGTTCTTTCCTACAAGAGCAATCTTGTCCTTGCGGTTAATAACATAGTTTATACGGTCGAACAGACTCTTGGCGCTGAATTCCACCGATAAGTTTTGAATTGAAATCATTATTCAACAATTGTTTATAATGCAAAGATAGCCATTTTGGCTCCATTCTGCGCAATTTTATATTACTACATTGCACACAGAATGCATTCACCGCTTAACATCGTCCTGCGTAACATAGCCGTTCATAAGCGCATACAGGCTTAACCCAGACACACTTCTTATTCCTAATTTCGTCATTATATTCTTACGGTGTGTCAAAACCGTGTTTATACTTATTTCCAACATATCGGCTATTTCCTTGTTTATATAGCCCCTGGCAATAAGCCCCAGAACATTTTCTTCACGATGAGACAGCGCTTGTGATATTGCCGGGGTTTCCTGCCTGGTCTTTTTCTGTTTTTCAAGTGCGGCCCCAAGCTGTTCTACAATAGTTCCTTCGTCATCATTTGCCGATATAGATGTTTCCGACGCGATATCTGAAACAATAACCACACGCGAACGACGTGGCGAAAAAAACTCAAACGCGTTACAGAATTTATTGCCCGAGGTTATTATTATTGCATTTGCACAGTCAGCCGCCTCGACCTCGGACATACAGCGGCACCTAACTACCGTACACCCGAAATAATCCAGCAGCAGGCTTTGTAATCCTATGGCCTGCAGGGTGTCGTCTAAAAAAACAATAATATTGGAGTCCATGGCTAAGTACTGCGGTTATACATTGTTTGCCATTGACATTAACAAGGGGTATAGTAACCGTGCCCTGATACGGTTGTTCTGACGCATGTCTTTTTCCAATGTAATTATTGCCAAAATAACGGCATATAGCAAATTATCATCATATATTCCGCGCAAGTGCCTAACAAACATATTTTTAAGGTCGCTTAACCTGTCGGCGATTCCAATATCCGACAACTCCATTTTTTTTATAACCGCATTCAGTGACGCATCTGGCTCCCCTCCTTTCAATGCCGGAATAACCAGCGCGTTGTCATATTCTACGCGCTTCAATATAGATTCCCGGAGTTCTTGAAAAAACTCCAGCAACAGGTATATATTGCTGTCGGCGGCCGCACTCTGTATAAGCAGCTTAAAATGACGTTCTATATTTGGAAGTTGAAAATGCCGGTAGTAACCGTTTGTTTGAAAAAGGTAATCGGCAATCTCGCCAGATTCAAACGAGCGAAACTTGTCCTCAGGAAAATACGCTTCGTTTATAAACGTATTTAAAATAGCCAATATAAATTCCGTATTCTGCTTTTTTATACGGCAGGCATCTTCTATTGTGATGTCGCCTGTGCCCAAACGAATTCCAAACCGGTTTAAAACAGGTATTACCGACGGGTCTTTGTCGATAATAGAACTTAGATTCGTATCAGCCTTAACTAATGACATAATAACCTTTCAGGTATTTGTTTTATTTTTTATTATAGCTCGTATTGTCCTATTTTCGGTTATCACAATATCGACAGGAACGTCGTGGCTATCGGTTTCAATTATGTCATCTATTACCTGAAAATCATAACCAACACCTATTTTTGTTGCCAGTGTAGAGGCCAGCAGCCTGTCGTAGTAGCCCTTGCCACGGCCAACCCTGCTGCCGGTCCTGTCGTATGCTACTGCCGGCACTATTACAAGGTCGATATTTTCAATACGCTCAACATCGGTTCCTACTGGCTCTGAAATACAAAAAGCCCCGGTCGGCATTTCCCTGCCGTCGCAAGGGAGTATATCAAGCGTAACACCGTTAACCCTGGGCAAATACAACCGTTTTTTATTCTGCCACTTTTCTATAAACGAGTGCGTGTCAAGCTCGTCAGGCAACGAATTATATAAAAGCACTCTTTCGGCCATTATAAATGCCCCGGTGCGCTCAACAGCCTCCCAAACCTTGATGGCCGAATTTTTACGCTCTTCTGACGAAAGTAACGCCTTGTGTGCCCTAATTAGCAACCGTATCTGTTCCTTCTTCATTTATTACATTTTTCGAATCTGTTGCCGAAGGTACTGTTGCTGCCTTTTTTCCCTTATGGTTCTCCATGCTGCGTATAGGGGCATCCGCATTGCCTTTTTTCATTTCATCCAATGCCTTTAGAACAGTGTTGTCCTGCGTATTTGTCACCTGATACAGATAGCCGCTACCTAGAATATCGTTTACAATCAGCGCCTTCAAATAGTTAACAATTATTTTGGACGAAATGTTGATATAGTACCATCGTGCAGGAACTCCGTTTGCAACCGCATAAGAAACAAATCCCTGAAGTATTTCATCGTCACCAGGAAGCTGGCGCAATAAAGATTTAACATCGGTTGACTTGCTTAATCTGTCGCGGTTCTTGTCACTATAGTCAAATGCATACTTCTGAGGCAGCCCGGCATTAAATACATTCACATAATATGACGTTATCCCGGTAGTATCATTAGGCACAAAAACATCAGGCATTATTCCGCCACCGCCATATACTTTTCGGCCGCCGGCAGTGGTATATTCAAGATCCAGATTAAGCTTGATACTGTCTGAATCGTAAAATTCGCCACGGTCATACCTGTCTAATATCTCATGCTCATACTGGTTGCGTTTGCCTTTTGAATATTCCTTCTGTATGCACCGTCCCGACGGAGTATAATAGCGCGACACGGTGATACGTATTGCCGAACTGTCGGGCAACATTGTCTGACGCTGTACAAGCCCTTTGCCAAACGAACGCCTGCCTATAATAAGCGCCCGGTCGTTATCCTGCATGGCACCGGCAAAAATTTCACTTGCACTGGCCGAGTACTCATCAATTAAAACAGACAGGCTTGCCTTGGAAAAAGACCCGTTACCGTCGGCATAAACTGCAGAATCGTCGTCCTGATTACGGCCGCGCGTATACACGATTGGCGCATTGACAGGTAAAAACTCGTTTGCCATCAATATTGCCGCCTCCATAATGCCACCGCCGTTTCCACGCAAATCAACTATATAACCGGAAGCTCCGTCTGCCGCCAGCTGCACAAGCGAAGTAAAAAATTCGTTATATGTAGTCCGGCCAAACTTGCTCACTTTTATGTAACCTATTGAATCATTTATCATATACGAGGCCAAAACGCTGTTCACAGGTATATCGCCGCGAATAACATCGAACACCAGCCTTTTTTTGGCATTCGCACGTTTTATACCCAGTTTTACAGACGTGCCTTTTTCTCCTCGCAACATTTTCATTATATCCGTAGAGGGTATGTTATGCCCTGCCACCATTGAATCATTAATGGTCACAATGCGGTCGCCGGCAAGCAGCCCCACCTTATCGGACGGTCCGCCAGGAATAACCTCGTTAACGGTTATTGTATCTGTAAACATTGTAAACGAAATACCGATTCCGCTAAACGACCCGTCAAGGTCGGAATTGACCTCCTTTAGCTCGGATGCAGGTATATAAACCGTGTGTGGATCCAGATTTGTCAACAGGTTGGGCATTGTCATTTCTATAAGGGAATCAACATCGATATCTTCCACGTATTCATCCTTTATCAGTTCCAAAACGTGCGAGAATTTTTTCTCGCCGTCGCTGAGCCTGTAAGTACGGTTTACATAAAGGCCTATCCAAATTCCTGCAGCCATGCATACCGCTATTATAAGCGGCAGCCATGCCGCCAGATTTTTTGAACTTTTCATTGGTTTTAAAATAAGTATATTGCCTAAACAGGCTGTTATTCTTACATCATTCTATTTCCGGTATATGACAGCACTCTATACCGACGCGCCGCAGCAAGTCGACACCATCGGTGAGCCTGTATTCGTCTTGATACACCACCCGGCTTATTCCTGCCTGGATAATCAGTTTGCTACACTCTATACACGGCGATGCTGTAACATACAGCGTAGCTCCCTGCGACGAATTATTGCTTCTCGCAACTTTTGTTATCGCATTAGCCTCGGCATGAAGAACGTATGGCTTGGTAATACCGGCCTCATCTTCGCAAACATTTTCAAATCCGGCCGGCGTGCCATTGTATCCGTCAGAAATAATCATCTGCCCGTTAACCAATATGGCCCCAACCTTGCGTCGCTGGCAATAGGAATTTTCAGCCCATATACGTGCCATGCGCAAATAGCGTTTATCTAAAACAATTTGTTTTTCACATTGTTCCATGCTTTTGATACGTAAAAACGTCTAAAATGTAAAGCATACATGAAATTTATATTTGCCACATGCCGTCAGGCTCCAAGCCCGGCATATAACAAGGTGCAAATATAGCAATTTTCCATATATTTTGTAATAAGCTATTCCTAATTTAAAATGCAATATATTCCACTATTGACATATTATTAAATAGACAGCCCGAGTCACAGGCATAACAGAATTTTAGAAACATTAATATTTCATTCACACTTTAGTCGTATAAAATACCTACCTTTGAATTTTAATTGTTATGAATTAAGTTAAACTGACTAAAACATGACCAATCAAGAAAAGCCATTTTCCGATATTTCACCCTATGACAGCAGCGAGTTTCATGAAAAAATTTCCCATTTGGTAAAAGGACCTGGGTTCGAACATGCTGTAAAATGGGTCCTTAAGGATATTGACTATGCCGACTTTTGCAACCAGCTATTACTTGTTAAAGACGGGAATACTTTTCAAAAAGAAATAATGATGCCTTTTCTGGAGTTGCTTGTTGCAAAAACAACTTCAGGACTAACTTGCAACGGCCTGGGAAATATAGATACGTCAAAAGCATATACATTCATCACAAACCACAGGGATATTGTTCTTGATACATCTTTCTTAAATTTGTGTTTTTTAAGATCGGGATACCCTACTACAGAAGTTGCGATAGGCGACAACCTTCTTATTTACAGCTGGATTGCCGATTTAGTAAGGTTAAACAAAAGCTTTATAGTAAAGCGCAACCTCCCAAGGGCCAAGGCTCTGGATGCGGCAAAAGAGTTGTCGGGCTATATACATTATGCCATCACAGAAAAAAATCAGTCGGTATGGATTGCCGAGCGTGAGGGCCGGAGCAAAGACTCAAACGACAAAGCACAAGATGCACTGATTAAAATGCTCGGGCTTGGAGGAAATGACGGTTTCAAACAAAATTTAATGGAAATAAATATCTTGCCGGTGTCCATATCATACGAATATGACCCCAACGATTATTTGAAAGCCCGTGAATTTCTATTAAAGAAAAATGATCCGGATTTCAAGAAAACACAGCGTGACGACCTGTTTGCAATGGAAACAGGGCTCCTCCAGCCAAAAGGCCGGGTGCATTTTGAAATAGGGACCCCCATAAACCCATTTATAGAAGCAACTACTGAAAACGACGATAAAAACGTAATTGCAAGAGAAGTTTGTCAGTTGGTTGATTGTCAAATTCATGCCGGATATAAGTTGTTCCCTATAAATTATGTGGCTTTTGACCAACTATTAAATACAAACCAGTTCTCAGATAAATACACACAAGAAGATGTGTTAAACTTCAATAATTATATATCTGAACAGATAAATAAAATTGACGAGCCAAACCTCACCGATTCAGACCGCGATTACTTGCACGAAATGATGCTAACCATGTATGCCAATCCGCTAAAAAACAAAATCACGGCTGAAAACAAATGCAAAAACGAACAAAATAAAGACTAAAAAAGTTTTATAATATATTACAATAACGCAGCAGTCAATGCCGCGTTATTGTAATTTTATACCGAATTAAAATTTATAATACAAACTCTTTTTGCAGGAATTATACACCGGCAAAAAACTACTTTATACAAGATGCGGCTGCCTTTATTGCTAATATCCTTAATTGTTATATTTAACATTGCCATTGACCTTTATATATGGCATACAATAAAACGTACATGCAGACATTGCAAGTCTATATCGCGCATATATGCAATCAGCTCCATAATCTTAACAATATTCATTATTACAGCAATAGCACTTCCCCGCAAAAGCGGATCTGACACCGTTCTGGTTTCTGTAATGTGGATGATATACTCATATTTCTCTATATATATTCCCAAACTGCTTTATTGTATTATATTATGGATGTCAATTCCGTTTAAAAAATACGTTACAAGGCAAAAGGCCAATCTTATCGGTATAATTGTTGCCTTTTTTGCCTTTACCATAATGTGGTGGGGTGCGGCAATAAACCGGCTTAACATTAAAGTAGCAAATATTGATGTTATATCAAGCACCGTTCCCGAAGCATTTGACGGATATCGTATATTGCAATTTTCCGACTTTCACGTAGGGACTTACGGCAGCGACACCAGTTACGTGCACAAGGTGGTTGAATGTATAAACGATTTAAAACCGGACCTCGTTGTTTTCACAGGCGACATTGTAAACAGACGCACCACCGAACTCATGCCATTTATAAGCATATTATCAAAAATAAAGGCACAAGACGGTGTTATATCCATTTTAGGCAACCATGACTACGGCGACTATTGCTCCTGGCCCGACAATAATGCCAAAGATAAAAACCTTCTAAAAATGGATTCCCTGCAAAGAGCCATGGGCTGGATGCTTCTTAGAAATCAAAGCTCAGTCATAACCCGGGGAACTGATTCAATAAAAGTTATCGGAGTGGAAAACTGGGGCGAGCCTCCTTTTAAAAAATACGGTGACTTACAAAAAGCATACCCACACCCGGACGATTCAAACTTCAAAATATTATTAACTCATAACCCGGAACACTGGAGGCGCGAAATAGCTCCAGACGACTCTATGAAAATAGCACTAACCATGTCAGGCCATACACATGCCATGCAAATACAAGCAGGACACTGGTCGCCATCAGCATGGCGATACAGCACGTGGGGAGGGTTGTACAAAACAAAGAACAATAACGACAAACAATTATACGTAAACATAGGCCTCGGCACTGTAGGCGTACCGGCCCGTATTGGAGCCACACCAGAATTAACCCTGCTGACCTTGCGAAAACAAAAATAAAACAGACAACCTGTAAATTTAGAATAATCAAAATGTCAAATGTATTTGCTTCCTACATATCGGAAGTCCTAAATATCCCACAGAAGTCAGTCAATGCCACTATAAAGCTGCTTGACGACGGTGCCACAATTCCATTTATAAGCAGATATCGGAAAGAGGCAACAGGAATGCTGGACGAAGTTGCAGTGCATAAAATATATACCAAATACGAAGCTTGCAAAAATCTTGCAAACCGCAAAGAAACCATAATCGAGGCTATTAAGGAAAAAGGGGCCCTGACTCCGGAATTACTACGACGCATTGAAGATACACGCGATTCCGCCACTCTCGAAGACATATATTTGCCTTTTAAAACGCGCAGACGCACAAGGGCACAGATTGCAACGGAGCGCGGACTGGAGCCTTTGGCCAAAATAATAATGACACAAAAGGCCGAATCATTACAACAAGCCGTATCGCGGCTGACAAAGCATAACGATATATTTTCAGAACAGGATGCCATTGACGGTGCCTGCGACATTGTAGCCGAATGGATAAGCGAAAGTGAAAAAGCACGCTCTATTGTACGGGCCAAGTTTATGCGAAATGCAGTAATATCAGCCAAAGTTATTTCAGGAAAAGAATCTGAAGGCAAGAATTATGAAACATATTTCGACTTTAGCTCCTCGCTTCGACAATGTTCCTCACACCGCCTTCTGGCAATTCTAAGAGGCGAAAAAGAAGGCATACTTAAAACAAGCATAGCAATTGACGACGACGAAATGATAACGCGTCTAAACCGCATGTTTATAAAAGATTATTGCACCGATTGTTGCTCAAAATTACTGAACTGCACAATAAAAGACGCATACCGGCGGCTGATAAAGCCATCTATAATAACGGAAACCCTAGCCGCTGCCAAGGCAAAAGCCGACGATGCGGCAATAAACCTTTTTGCCGATAACGCACGCCAGCTCTTATTGGCCCCACCATTAGGGCACAAACGCGTTATGGCAATAGACCCCGGATTTAGAACAGGCTGCAAGATAGTTTGCCTTGACGAACAAGGCTCGTTGCTGTGTCATGACGTGATATTCCCCCACCCTCCGAATAACGACTTCCACGGATCGGCATTTAAGGTAAGCACACTGATTAACAAATTTAAAATTGAAGCAATTGCCGTTGGCAACGGTACTGCGGCGCGTGAAACAGAAAAGTTCCTGGCTCAAGCCAGACTAAACATATCCGTTCCTGTCATATCGGTAAACGAAAGCGGCGCGTCTATATACTCTGCTTCGGAAATTGCCAGAAAAGAATTCCCAAACGAAGATATAACCGTAAGGGGTGCCGTATCCATAGGCCGCCGACTCATAGACCCACTGGCCGAACTGGTAAAAATAGACCCGAAATCAATAGGTGTAGGCCAATACCAACACGATGTCGATCAGTCAAAACTAAAAGAAGCCCTTACATATACCGTAGAGAGCTGTGTAAACACAGTGGGTGTTGATGTAAACACAGCTTCGTGCGAGTTGCTTTCATACGTATCCGGAATAGGACAGGCATTGGCATCCAACATAGTATCATACAGAAATGCCCATGGCCCGTTCAAGTCAAGGAAAGAACTGATGAACGTACCTAGAATGGGCGAAAAGGCATTCCAACAATCGGCCGGATTCCTCAGAATACCTAACGCTGAAAACATCCTCGACAATACTGCCGTACATCCCGAGCGCTACGAACTGGCCCATACAATAGCAACTGACAACGGAATGGATATAGCCGCACTTGTACGCAACGAAACGGCACTTCAGCAAATTGACATCACACCCTATATTACTAAAGAAACAGGGCTGCCAACACTTACAGATATAATACTTGAACTTAAAAAGCCAGGCAGAGACCCTCGTTTAACAGACAAAGAAGACGCCAATATTCCGCAATTCGATCAAAAAATAAAAGACATCAACGACATCCGGCCTGGAATGGAGCTGCAAGGCATTGTTAACAATATAACGGCATTCGGGTGTTTTGTCGACATAGGAATACATGAAAACGGACTTGTACACATTTCACAGCTTTCAGACCGGTTTGTTTCAAATCCGGCAGAAATTGTAAATATTAACCAACATGTCAACACCAAGGTTATCGACGTTGATTACAAACGTGGCCGCATAGCATTAACAATGAGAAATGTGCAACAACCTTAACAACTCGGCAAACAACGCCACAATAATATTATCTGTCGGTTCAAACACAAAATCATCCAGATGGAGGGTTAAAAATGCCTTGAAATGGTTAAACGGCCGTTTTTATATAAAAAGCGCCTCTATTGTATACAGCACGCCCGAAATATCTGGAAGATTTGCCGAATACAGCAATGCCGTAGCCATTGCATACACCCATATGTCACAGCCTGAAATAATAAAGGCATTAAAATCTTACGAATGTCACAACGGACGTACAAAATCAAGCAAAGCCAGCGGACGCGTAACTATCGACATAGACCTAATAGCGTATGACGACAGTATATTACGGCCCAAAGAACTAAACCGAAACTATTTTACCATAGGATGGAATCAGATAAAACACACCTATCCACACAATTATATGAAATACCGCACCTAATAAAAAAAGAATCAAAAAGCTATATAAACTTTGTAAATTAAGTAATTATATGTAACTTTGCACCGCTATTCGCAATCTCTGGCAAGACATGCTGCTTGCGTATATTGCGCATTATTAACATATTTAATTCATTACGAACTAAAAATGGACTTGATTAAAGTAGCCGAAGAAGCATTTGCAACCGGCAAACAACATCCCGAGTTTGGTCCTGGCGACACAATTACAGTTGCATACCGAATCAAAGAAGGAAACAAAGAGCGTATTCAGATGTATCGCGGTGTAGTAATCCGCATATCTGGCGAAGGTAACAAAAAGCGTTTTACAGTACGTAAAATCAGCGACAATATCGGCGTTGAACGTATCTTCCCAATCGAATCACCCTTTATCGACTCTATCACAGTTAACAAATACGGTAAAGTTCGCCGTGCCAAACTTTATTACCTGCGCAACCTTACAGGTAAAAAAGCTCGCATTAAAGAACGTCGCGTAGTTAAGTAAGATACTGTCCGTATAGTCAAAAAACAGAGATAGAATCCTAATTAGGATTCTATCTCTGTTTTTTGACT
>SSTG01000170.1 GCA_004801635.1 Muribaculum caecicola
GGGCCCTTTTCAATTGCTCTACCTGGGTCCCTTTTCAAATGTTAGATGCATCCCCGATGCGTGACATAAGAGAATGTTTTTTAATTTTGTGTTCATGTTTCTTTGGTTTTATCCCCCGTCGGCCAAAACGGGAACCAAAGATACATATAAAATCCCCTGCTGACATTACGTCGACAGGGGTCATTTTTATTTTGGGCAAAAGGGTCAGTGATATTTTGGCTTAAGGGGTCAATTCAACCTGGTCTAAGGGGTCATCCGAGCCTGGGTTTTCCACGTATTTCTCAGCGTCGGTCTTCAGCTTTGTCCTGTCCTCGAATTCTTTCTGTGTCATGTCCTTGATTGTTTTTATAGTTCTATCCATATTACTTCCTCTATGTCGGATGGCCGCATGCCCGTTATTGATAGCCGGGCCGACCTTATACCGTTATCCTGCATCCACTGCCTTGCCCGGCTGACTGCGGACTGCTTGTCCCGGCCGCCCAGAATAAAAACTCCCACAAAGCCGTTCTCTCTTTCGTACACAAGGGTGTACTGGTACCGTTTCATTTCTTTAAATCTTAAAATTCACTAATCTGGCGCCTTTTTCGTATATTTGGCACGGTGGTTATTCTTTAACCACACTGCAAATATAAACACTTTGTTTAAAACATCAAAACAAAACGAGAAATATTTTATCAAAACGAGTACTTTTAACATTCTACATGACAAAAGCAGATATATTAAACGCCCTTATAAATCATTATAGCGAAGGGAACAAGTCACAATTTGCAAGGAAATTAGGCATTTCTGCTCAGGGATTAAGCACATGGATTAGCAGAAATACTTTTGATATTGAAACGATATACTCAAATTGCGAAAACATATCAGCAGAATGGCTTATTACTGGCGAAGGCAATATGCTTAAAGAGCAACGTCCCAAGCCTGCGGCAACTTCGACAGCCCCCAAGTTGATTTCTACCGGGTCTGGTGCGGCTGCCAGCTTTGACGCGCTGATGGAATCGTCAAAGCAGACCCCGGGGGCAATCCCCTTGGTGTCTGAAAGGGCAGTCGGTGGATTCGTTAACCAGCATTTCTCTATCAGCGAGCACGACGTTCTGGCATACTATGTTATCCCGAAGTTCCGTCACCTTGGCGTTGACTTTATGATTGAGGTTGTAGGCGATTCAATGATGCCGAAACTATACCCAGGCGATATCATTGCCTGCTCAATAATAAACAACACGCGATATTTAGAGTGGAACAAGCCTCACCTGCTTTCCACTGTTGACCGCGGACTTCTGGTTAAGCGCATAATGCCCGGAAGTGACAACGACTGTTTGACAGCCGTATCTGAGAACCGGGACTATCCGCCCTTCGACATTCCCAAGGACGAAATAGTGGGCATAGCGCGCATAGTCGGCGTAATCCACCTCGAATAAGAACGACACGTAATGCACACATACTCCGTGCAACACTCGGTTTATGGCGCACGCACACCCTTTTGACCGGTTTTAGGCGAAAAATATCATCTAAAACACAGTGTTTGCGCACATTACGCCTTATATTATTAATGTGTATGTGCAAAAAACAGGGGTATTTTCCTACCCGAATAACCCCGAAAACGGGCAGAAATTCACGTTTTTTGGGCATTATTCTAATTTTTACGACACTTAAAATCTGTTAAAAAGTATACCTAAAGGTATATCTAAACAATTTCATGGGGTATATCTTAATGGTATATTTAATGGTATATCTAAAAGTATATCTAATCAAAATAAAACGAAAAAAGGGAGCTTTTCGGCTCCCAAACATTATTGAAACTAAAAATGCCACAGGCATTGCCCTGAAAGCGTCGTATTTTACGGCCTAACCCTTGTCTGACCTGCTTCCCCTGATAAGCGTAGACTGCTTAATTATAGCTTTTTTGGTTATGACGGTGCCGTTGCCCGACAGCCCGGCATGGAGCAGGTATCCCTTGGTCGCGCCGATATGCTCGGCCCCGAACACGGTGTATACGGCCGATATGCTGCCGAAGTACCAGTCCCTTTGCCGTGTTCCCTCCATCGGGTGTGTCAGATGTACATGAATAACCTTTCCCATAATGCCTGCAAATATACACAAAACATTCCATATAATAACTATTTGGAATAAATAAAACATTCTCAATTCAAAGGAAACCGCCATACGACACCCACGCCGACCAGACTGTCATTTACACAAAATAGCCGTCAACCACACCAAAACAACCCCTTTTACACACCCATGTAAAGTTTTTCGCCCAAAATCCCCGTTTTCACCCCAATTTTGTAAAGACAATGTAAAAGCCGTGTAAAGAAAAAACGCTTCGAAATATTTTCCCCATTTTTCCACCTCTCGAATAACTCCCTGACCCACAGCCCATTCAATGCCATTTTATCCCACCATCCCAAAACCCTTTCGTTTTACGCCCCATATCTGTAAGAACCAAGCAGCAATCGTTAATTACTAAAAAGGTGTAACAGATGAGATATAAAAATTCACAGTAATTATCGTTTACTTCTATAACATTTTCTCCTGTTAATGAAGCCGGTTGCCCTACTGGAGCATCATTCAACACATATTTAATGCCTTTCTTTAATCCATTATCAATAGCTTGTATGTGGGTATTATCGCTCACTACTATATGAAATAAAGATAAAACCCTGTCCATTATATGACCGACAGGGAAATGAAGCATTTGATTGTTTTGTGGCATATTTAATTCTATTTCTTGCTTTTAGTTATCTCATCGGTCAGCAGGTGAATTGTTGATGACGGATTAGTGTATGCCTCTTTGGATTTTGCCCGTTTGGCGGCTTCTTCAATCGCGTCTATCAAGACCTTTTTCATTGCAGTGGAGAATACCCCTTTCTGATAATCCGTGTCTATGCCTTTCAGCATTGAAAGACACTCGGCAGATGACAGCTCCTTGTTGGTGTCCTTATAATGTAACAGAAACCAATACTCGATACTGGGATTGGAGAGCAGTAACACGGCTTCTTTTATCTTTCGCAAACGCTCCAGCATACCCGGCACATCAAGGTCAAACATCAGAAATGTCTTATCCTCCGATGTTGTAAACCTGTCACGCTTACATCTGTCAATATAAGGCTGTGAGATGTTGGAGTCGCTTACCCTTGCTATGATTTCCACCGGAACACGAAAACTGCGACGCAGCAGGTCAACGTATGCCGCCTCCGTCTTACCCTCGCAAAACACGAAGAATGTCGGGTTCATCTTCTTGCCCCTCGGTTGCTTTGCTTTTCGTGCCATAGTCAGATGTTCTCAAATTCGTTGATATACGGCACGGCATCGAAACGCCCCTGAAGGTATGCTTTCTCCAAATCCATTTTCTCTCGGAAATCCTTGTAGTCAAACAATGAATACAAATCAGATGAACCGTCGTCGCGCTTGTTGACAAAGAAAATCTGATCCTTGCGGAAGCGCGTCATGTCAAGCAGGTGTGTGTTGTGGGTTGTGAATACCAGCTGTGCGGATTTGCTTGAATGGAACAGGCTGATAAGATACTCCACCAAGCGGGTGTGCAGACTTGTTTCAACTTCGTCAAGGAACATCACCTTGTTGTTGCGTACCACATCCATGACCGTCAGCATGATTTTGAACAGGATTTTCGTACCCTCCGATTCTTCGGTGTTGAAGTCAAAGGGCAACGCCGGATTACGGCGGTGGAATGTAGTCAGTTCACCGTCTTTATAGGTAAACTCAACGATATCACTGTCGGCGGCTTTAAGCACCCGGAGAACTGCGTCTTTGTTGTCACCAAGAAAACGGTCGATGGCAACCGAAGTCTTGCCACGATAACTGAACACCAGTTGCTCATTGAACCACCTATATATCTCCTTCGCCTTTTCCCTGTCCATCTGGCTTGCGCGTGATATAAACAGAGTCTTGCGCGAGGTGTTGGACGCCACATCCATCGGGCGACGGATAACATTGGTAAACTCATATTTTTCTTTCTTGCCGCCGGATATACGCTCGTCACGCGAAAAAATCAGCGCACGTCTGCCCTTCGGGTAATAATACAGGCTTTCGATTATTATTTCATCACGGGTGCAACTGAATGAATACTCATGTTCTATGCCGTCAATGATGAAGCGTATATAAAACTCACTGGGAGCGTTATTTTCTCCGAACTTGAACGGCTTGAAACCGAAACTGTCACCCTCATTATAGTTATGGGAGTCGAGTATCATATCAACCGCTGCTTTAATGGCCTTGATTATGTTGCTCTTGCCGGAGGCGTTTGCACCATATATGGCAACCGTTTTCAGCAATCTTTCGTTACCGACCGCAAATGTGTTGTCGGCAAGGGCGCGGGCCTCCTTTGTCTGGATGTTGGCAGCCTGCAAATCCAGAGTTATCTTCTCGTTTATCGAGAAAAAGTTGGTGAGAGTTATTTCCAATATCATTTCAAACGCCGTATTTGGAATTATTTTGCAAATATAACACTTTAATTTGGATTATAGGCTATTTGGTACGAGATTTTTAGGATTGCACTGCGGAAACGGATAGAGGCGTGACGGCTCACGGTGTCTGCGTCGGTCGTGCCGTCAGATGGTGACGGTGATCCGGTGGGTCACTGACACCATC
>SSTG01000171.1 GCA_004801635.1 Muribaculum caecicola
AACGCGACATCCGTATCGTGGTCTGTCCGGTTGAAAACGCAGACCCTCTTCTTTACTTCTCCACCGACACCAATATGAGACCTGAAAAGATCATCGGTTTCTACCGCACCCGCTTTCAGATTGAGTTCGGCATACGCGATGCCAAGCAGTTCACCGGACTTCAGTCACAGCAGACCCGCGACAAAGCCCGGCTTGACTTTGCGTTCAATCTTTCCTTCACTGCCCTCAATGTCTGCAAAGAGGTCATAAGGAAGGATTATCCGGATCTTTCGGTAGCGCAGTTCAAACGGCTTATGTTTGAATCTTATCTCGCCTCAACAATTATTTCGACTTGCGGAAAATCTCCGCATCTCAAAATAATTCAGAAAATAAATCATCGGTTGGCTCAGTTAGCGGCTTAGCCAAGGCTGAACAACCTCAAATTTTACCGAATCATTGAAATAAAGCAGATATAAATTTCATAATAATGCTCATATATTCAACAGATCCAGAGTCAAAACTAACTATTGGTAGTCAGGCTCATATGGCATTTGAGAGCGGATGTAAGTGGATTCAGCTTAATATGCCTCATGGTTCAGATACCGTACAGAGAAAAAACTATGTTGACGAAGTGATGCGTTTCTGTAAGGGTAGCGATATAATACTTACTATTGGAAATGATACAGACCTGGTAATGGAAACACGTGTACACGGCGTACACCTTGATGCTGAATCAACACCTAATGCGCCAGTTATAAGGCAACAGTTGGGACCACATGCAATAATTGGAATAACAAGCAGTTCTGTTTGTGAAATCAAAGAACTTAAATTAAAAGCAGATGCAGACTATGCCCTATTGCAGTTAAAGTCGTTGGAAGATGCGGCTAAATTTATTGCCGAATTAAGAGCCGGTTCTGTAACAATTCCGGTAGTTTTACGTATAGAGTCTGATACATGCGTTACAAACGGTTTAATACATGAAATACTACATAGTGGCGCTAATGGATTATTGTATTCTTCTAAATCTGACAATGTTGGGTTGGAAATACAAAATATATTGGATGCCACTAATTCGATAAAGGAATAATCTCTTTAATGGAGGAAGTTAATAGAATGTTGCTAACAGAAATAAAGCGGCGCTTTTTTGTTTTTCGTAACGGACTTATTGCTGATACACTCCGTCAGCAAGGTTCGCCATATCGATATATATTCGGTCTGAACTTGCCGCAGTTGTCGGAAATTGCAAAAACAATCCCCCACTCTGCCGATATGGCCATGGCTCTTATAGATAATGACAATACTCGCGAAAGTCAGTTGATTGCCCCTTTGGTGTTTCCAAATATTGAAATGACTGAGGCAATTGCTATAGAGTGGCTCCGCAAAGCAAAAAGTACAGAAGCTATTGATGTTTTCTGTCTTAAACAGTTAAGGGAAAATTCGCTTGCTGAAAATATTATTTCTGAAATACAATATTCTGATTCGGATTTAGACAGATATGCTGTGTTGCGATTGTTATTCGGTCTTATTCCTAATAAGATGGATTTCGCAAAGCGTTATGCTTTGTCCGAGCTAGAACGGAATAATGATGTTACGCGTTTCTCAGCCATGCAGCTGTTAAATGAAATAGAGTTTATCGACGCAGACAAAACTAGTCAATAAGCTTGTCCTTTACGGCATAGCGAGGCCTATGTTTTACTTCCATAAATATCTTTCCGATATATTCGCCTACAATACCTATACCCATTAATATTATACTTCCAATAAACCACACCGATAGCATCAGCGATGTCCATCCGGAAATTGTATCGTCGTTAAAATATGCGCTCAGTACATATATTGCAATTGAAATGTCTAAAATGAGGAATATAAGTCCGAGTAGAAAAATAAGGCGGATTGGCTTTGCAGAGAAAGAGGTTATGCCGTCAATTGAAAGGCTTACCATTTCCCCTATGGGATATTTTGTATGACCGGCTATTCGCTCTTTACGTTCGTATTCAATAATAGCCGTATCTAGGCCTATTTGCGGAATTATTCCGCGTAGGAACAAATTACATTCGCCATAATCGGCTAACAGTTCTAAAGACCGTCTACTCATTAACCTATAATCGGCATGATCAAAAACAGTGTCTAGCCCTAGGCGGCGTTGTAGGTTGTAGAATGCATGGGCGCTGTTTCGTTTAAACCAACTGTCGGTTTTTCGGCTTGATCGTACACCATATACAATTTCTTTGTCATTGTATATGAATTCTTTTACCATCTTACATATTGCCTGTGGATCGTCTTGTAAATCCGCATCAATTGATACGGCGGCATCGCAGTTTTCTTTTACGCACATCAATCCGGCCAATAATGCATACTGATGTCCTCGGTTGTGAGCAAGCGATATGCCTTTAATTCTTTTGTCGGACATGTGCAGGCGCTCTATTACCTTCCAAGTTGAGTCCTTGCTGCCATCATCACAGCACAATATATAGCTGTCGTTAGTGACAAGTCCGTTGTTGAACATGTCGTCAAGCAATTGAATCAGCCGCGCCACCGTGATTGGTAGCGCTTCTGATTCATTATAGCACGGTATTACTATTGCCAGTTTTGGAATTGTCATTAATATTTTTGATGTATTAATAATTGCGTGCAAAAATTACACGTTGGGCCGAAGGCCGTCCGGTTACCATACATGTGCCGGGAGTTTTATCGCCGTCAAGCGGAATACAGCGTATGGTCGCTTTTGTTTCTGCTTTTATAAGTTCTTCTGTTTCTGTAGTCCCGTCCCAATGTGCCAATATGAAGCCGCCTTTTTCTATTTCTTTCTTGAACTCATCGTAAGTATCTACGGTACGTGTCATTTCCTCCCTGTGTTTAAGGGCTTTTTGGTAAATGTTGTTTTGAATATCTTCTAAAAGGTCTTTAATGTATGTGGCAATTCCGTCAAGCGGCGCATTGTGCTTTTCCAGCGTGTCGCGGCGCATAACCTCTACTTGCCCGTTTTCAATGTCTCTTAAACCAATAGCAAGACGAACCGGAACTCCCTTTAGCTCGTAATCTGCAAATTTAAATCCCGGACGGCGGTTGTCGGCATCGTCATATTTGACACTGATACCGGCCTGCCTTAGTTCATTCACAATCGGGTTAACTGTTTTGCTTATTTCGGCAGCCTGGTCGTTGTTTTTATAAATAGGAATTATAACAACCTGCAGTGGCGCTATATGAGGGGGAAGAACAAGGCCGTTGTCATCGGAATGCGTCATTATCAGTGCTCCCATAAGGCGTGTTGACACACCCCACGATGTGGCCCATACAGATTCCGGCTTATTGTCTTTGTTGACAAAATTTACATCGAATGCTTTTGCGAAATTCTGACCTAAGAAATGAGATGTTCCTGATTGCAGGGCTTTTCCGTCTTGCATCATAGCCTCGATGGTATATGTTTCTATAGCTCCGGCAAATCGCTCGTTTGCACTTTTTACACCTTTTATAACAGGAACGGCAAGATATTTTTCGGCAAATTCACCATATACGTTAAGCATTTGTATGGCTCGTTCCTGAGCTTCTTCAGATGTGGCATGTGCGGTATGCCCCTCTTGCCAAAGGAATTCTGCTGTACGCAGAAACATTCGTGTACGCATTTCCCAGCGAAACACATTGCACCATTGGTTTACAAGAACGGGGAGGTCTCTATATGAATTTATCCAGTTCTTAAATGTATTCCATATTATTGTTTCGGATGTAGGACGAATAATGAGTTCTTCTTCGAGCCGGGCATCAGGGTCAACAACAACACCGTTTCCGTCGGGAGAGTTTTTTAGTCTGTAATGTGTAACAACGGCGCATTCTTTAGCAAAACCTTCAACATGGTCGGCCTCTTTGCTAAGGAACGATTTTGGTATTAGTAACGGGAAGTATGCATTTTGCACTCCTGTAGATTTGAACATGTCGTCAAGATAACGCTGCATTTTTTCCCATATGGCGTAACCATATGGCTTTATAACCATACAGCCTCGTACGGCGCTTTGCTCGGCCAGGTCTGCTTTTACAACCAGTTCGTTGTACCATTTTGAGTAATCGTCACTGCGTTTTGTGAGATCTTTTAGTTCTTTTGCCATTGTATGTGTTTGGTTATCTGCATAATGCTAAATGTAGAAATTAAAACATCATGCACTTATGTTACTATGTTTAAATGCATTTATATTGCATCATTAATGTGCAAATTTACTAAATATTATGGATATTTGAAACAGATTATTGCTTAGGTTATAATTGGGGGCTTACTAAACATATGCTGTAAATTATGGCTGTATTTTAATTTCGCAGTCAACTTTTATATAATTGATTTGTTTTTATTAGAAAAAACAACTAATTTTGCATTGGTTCTTGAATAAGACAACGCGAAGTCATCTTGACTTATTTTAAACATACAAAATACAATAAGGAGTGTTAAGTGTAATGAGAAAAAACACACCTAAACACTCCTTGAATTGATAGAACTCATAGATAAAGAAACCATTAGAATGGAAATCCTGCCGTATCTGACGACCGCTAAACGAGGCTATACATGCAAGGGAGATCTTTGTGAG
>SSTG01000172.1 GCA_004801635.1 Muribaculum caecicola
TGTTTGAACGTTTTTACCGTGTTGACAAAGGGCGAAGCCGCAAGGCAGGCGGTACCGGGCTGGGGCTGCCTATTGTGAAAAACACTATAACGGCACTTGGCGGCGATATAACGGTGCGCAACCGCGAGGAAGGCGGCCTGGAATTTGTGTTCTCGCTTATAAAATGGACGGAAGAAACCGAATAGTTTTTCCAATGCCCTGATAAATGATAAAATTTACTCTTAACAATATCATGAATATGAAACATCTTGCTTCGTTATTTGCGTCAACGGCCGTTTTGGCCCTGGCGGCTACTATGTCTTGTTCGCAGAACAAGGCACAACTGACAAAATCAGGGTTAGACCCGGATAAATTCACCGACACTATAGCCGGAAAGCCTGTTGCGCTATACACCCTTACCAATTCGGAAGGCCTTGAAGCCTGTATTACAAATTTCGGCGGCCGCATTGTGTCGCTTATGGTCCCCGACCGCGACAACAAGCTTACAGACGTGGTGCTTGGACATGACTCGTTGGCCGACTATATAAATATTGACGGTAATTTCGGTGCTATAATAGGCCGTTACGGCAACAGGATAAACCATGGCAGGATAACCATTGACTCTGTAGAGTACCAACTGCCTATAAACGACAACGGGCATAGCCTGCACGGCGGCCCCGTTGGTTTCCATAACTGTGTCTGGGACGCACAACAGCCTTCTGACTCGGTGCTGGTGCTGAAACTTTTATCGCCCGATGGCGAGGCCGGATATCCAGGCAACCTGGATGTTACGGTTACATACACTCTTGGTGCCGACAGGTCGCTCAACATTAACTATGAGGCATATACCGACAAGCCGACTATAGTAAACCTTACTAATCACGCCTATTTTAACCTGTCGGGCAATATGGGCGGCGACATTCTTGGTGAAAACCTATGGATTGATGCCGATGCGTATACGCCTATCGATTCGTCGTTTATGACTACCGGCGAAATTGCCCCGGTGGACAATACCCCGTTTGACTTCCGTAGTACAAAGACCATAGGGGCCGACCTGTCGCTGCCCGACGTACAGTTGCAGAACGGCAAGGGATATGACCATAATTTTGTCCTTAACGGGCCTCTGCATACCGATACTCCGGCCGCAACGCTCTCTGACCCTTCTACCGGCATACAGATGGAGGTTTTAACTGACCAGCCCGGAATACAGCTGTATATAGGCAACTTCCTCGACGGCAAGGTCAAAGGCAAGCAGGGCATAGCCTATCCGTTACGTTCGGCCGTGTGTCTGGAAACACAGCATTATCCCGACACCCCCAACAAGCCGGAGTGGCCTTCGGTGCGCCTTGAACCTGGCCAGCATTATCTTACCCAGACAACCTATAGGTTTTCGAACATATAAATAATAGCAAATGCCTACGGCAGAAATAAAAAATGTATTAATAGTGGGTGCCGGAGGGTTTATTGGCGGATTTATTGCCAATGAGTCGCTCCGGCGCGGCTATAAAACCTGGTGCGGTTTGCGCCAGTCAACATCGCGTCGCTTTCTAACCGACACAAGTCTTGAGTTTGTGGTTCTCGACTATGCCTCGCCGCAGGCAATGGCAGATGTCCTGCTCCAGGCTGGTGTGCGTTGGGACTGGATTGTCTATAACCTGGGAGCGACAAAGGTGTCGAATTATATGGACTTCAATGTAATAAACTGCGATTATCTGCGTAACTTCCTGCAAGCGTTGCAAATGTCAGGACTTATGCCCGACCGGTTCATTTATATGAGTTCGCTTAGTGCCCTGGGGCCGTGCGATGAAAAAGATTATTCGCCGTATACAGCAGGTATGATTCCTTTTCCGAATACACGCTATGGGGTATCGAAAGTGAAGGCTGAAACAATTCTTGAGTCTACTGCCGGTCTGGATTGGATTGTGCTGCGTCCTACGGGCGTATACGGGCCTAATGACGGTGATTACCGCATGATGATACAGTGCATTGACCGGCACCTGGATTTTGGCATAGGGTTCCGTCGCCAGATGCTTACGTTTATATATGTCGAGGACCTTGCCAGGGCAATATTCGACGCTCTTGCCAATGCATCGCCGCGTTCCAAGTTTTTGATAAGCGAGGACAGGGCTTACACGGCTAGGCAGGTTACACGGATTATATCAAAGGCGCTGGGCCGCAAGTTTGTGCTTCCGGTAAGGCTGCCGTTATGGATGGCCAGGGCTGTATGCTTTGTTTCGGAAAAATGGGGTATTATGCGCATGAAGCCGGCAACACTAAACACCGACAAATACCGTATTATGGCCCAGCGCAACTGGAATGTGGATATAGAATCCTCGCGTAAAGGGTTCGGGTTTAATCCGCAAGTGTCGCTGGAGGAGGGTATGCGCAGAACGGTTGCCGACTACCGTGCGTCGGTGAAAAAAAGCAGCCAGAAGTTATGAGAGTTTCCGGGCAACGGCCACCATGGTGGTTTATCTGTATTCTGGCCCTGTTTGTGTTTCCGTTGGCAGCATGGCCTGCCATGGTTTCTGCCATATCCGGGAATATGGAGCCTGGCGGCGGCATATTGCACTTGCTGGTGCTGGTTTTTCCTGTTTACACGGTGCTTTCGGTTTACTGTGCCTATCGATGTTTTTTACAACAGCGGTATCTGTCGTGGATACTCCTGTTATTGCTTCTTGCAAGCTATTTAAGTGTCGGTAGTATGGCATGTTTTTGAATTTGAGATAGTTTTGTAGTATATTTGCGGAGGTTTTGCTTTGCATTACCTTTTTTGCAATGAGATTAATTAAGGCAGTATCACATATTTTGGCCATTGTAATGTTGTTTGCGGCCGCCCCTCCTGCTTTTGGTCAGGAAACCGTTACTTCTTATGGTGGGGCGTTACTGGCTGACACATGTTCTACTTCCGTCAATGATTTGGCATTGACGGGTGATTCCGTGAAAAATGTAAAGAAGCCGTCGGTAATACAACGGGTTTTGGACTATTTTGCACGGTCGAACGAGGAGAAACCTCACAAACGTTTTGACTTTTCTATACTGGGAGGGCCCCATTATTCGTCGGACGTGAAACTTGGGCTTGGCCTTGTGGCTGCCGGATTGTACAGGACTGCACCGGGCGACACTGTAACGCCGGTGTCGAACGTATCGCTTTATGGTGATGTTGCTACTTCCGGATTCGCAATGGTAGGGATACGGGGAAACCATATTTTCCGCAACGACAGGCGGCGTATCGACTATGACCTTTATTTTTCGTCGTTCCCCACCAAATTCTGGGGAATAGGCTATGATAACGGGGTGAAAGGCTCGAATGAGACTGACTACAAGGAACTGACTGTTGATTTTACGGCAAATTTCACCTGGCAGGTGCTTCCGAATCTTTATGTGGGGCCTTCCGCCCAGGTGTCGTATGTTGACGCGCGTAATGTGGAAAACCCGCTTATGTGGCAAGGCGGCCCGTTGCGTACAACAACCATAGGCCTGGGCAGTGTGTTGCGTTACGACACTCGCGACAACCTTACTGCCACTACACGTGGGTGGATGTTGCAGGCCGAGCAGCGTTTCTGTCCACGGTTTCTGGGTAACGGAAATAATGCGTTTTCGTTTACCAGGCTTACGGCTTCGACATATGTGCCTGTGTGGCGCGGATGTACGCTGGCCTTGCAGGCGCGAGCCGTTTACAACTATGGAAATGTGCCGTGGAGCATGATGTCGACATTCGGCGGTAATTCAACTATGCGCGGCTATTATAAAGGCCGGTATCGCGACAAGGCCGAAGCTGACCTTACGGTGGAGTTTCGCCAGCATTTGTGGCACCGTATCGGTATGGTGGTTTGGGGAGGCGTGGCCACTGTCGCCCCGTCGCCGGGTAGCATGCGGCTAAGCCGTCTGTTGCCAAACTGCGGTATAGGCTACCGCTGGGAGTTTAAGCGTTTGACCAACATCCGTGTCGACTATGGTATTGGCCGTGGGTGTTCGTCGTTTATTTTTAGTATAAATGAAGCTTTCTAATAAAAAATTTTCAGGCAGTGTTGCGGCACGAATACTCTGGTTATGGACTTTTGTGTTGCTGCTCCTGCCTAATATATGCTTGTTGTTTACAGAGCGTGTTCCTGCCGGCGAACCGTGGGCGCGTATTTCTGCATCGTTTGGGTTTCTGCTGGTTCCTGCTGCCGCTTATGTTGCGTTGATGACTATTTCGCGTAACGTAGGCAAAACGGTGTGGACAGTGTTCCCGCTTGTTTTTTTCAGCGCTTTCCAGATGGTGCTGCTGGATTTGTTCGGATGTTCGGTGATAGCCGTTGACATGTGGCTTAACCTGGTTACTACAAATGCTTCTGAAGCAGGCGAGTTGCTTGGCAGCATGCTGCCGGCCATTATGTTCGTGGCAATGTTCTATAT
>SSTG01000173.1 GCA_004801635.1 Muribaculum caecicola
GGTGTAAGGCAACTGGAAAAGGCCTTGTCGGCCATAATACGAAAAACTGTTATGGCAAAAGTTCAGGGCACCCCCTACCCTAAACGTCTTAATAAAGAGCGTGTTGAAGAACTATTGGGAATTCCTCGCTACACTAAGGGGCATTATGAGGGTAATGATTTTGCAGGAGTGGTTACCGGTTTGGCTTGGACCGCGGTAGGCGGAGAAATCCTGTATATAGAAACGTCAATATCGCAAGGCAAGGGTGAAAAGCTTACACTTACTGGTAATTTGGGCAATGTTATGAAGGAGTCGGCAACAATTGCCTATCAGTGGGTTAAGAGTCATGGTGGGCAGTATGGCCTTGCTGCGGATGATTTTGAGAATGCTCAAATGCACATACATGTACCGGAGGGTGCAATACCAAAGGACGGACCGTCGGCCGGTATTACGATGGCTACATCTATTGTGTCGGCCTTTACCGGCCGTAAAGTAAAAGGCCGTCTGGCTATGACCGGGGAAATAACCCTGCGTGGAAAAGTTTTGCCTGTAGGAGGAATAAAAGAGAAGATTCTTGCAGCCAAAAGAGCCGGGATTACTGATATAATATTGTCGTCGGAGAATAAGAAAGACATTTCCGATATAGATCAGAAATATATATCGGGGCTTGTTTTTCATTATGTAGATACGATAGCCGAAGTTATAGGCTTGGCGTTGCTGGATGAGAAAGCTTCAATTTAAAATAATTAGATATTTGTTTGCAGGCCCGGATATTACCGGGCCTTTTTATGTATTAAGAGTTGATTGTATGTTTTTTTGATATTGGATTTATTATACTTATTTTTACAATAATAAGATTATATGTCCGTTAACAAAAAAAGAGTTTAACTTTGTATACAGGAATATATTACCCCTGCTAATAAATTTATGGATACCACTAATCAAAGTCCGACAGCGAGGACAAATGGATTTTTCGGTGCATTTATTGATTTTTTTAAAATCTCAGCACCAAATTACAATGCCAATGCCGATAAGGCAAAGTTTAATAGAATACGCCTGACAACGTTTATATCTGCTACATGCGGCTATGCGCTGTATTATGTTTGTCGGTTGTCTATGAATATTGTGCGGAAGCCTATTGTTGATGACGGTGTTTTTTCAGAAACACAACTTGGTATAATCGGGTCGTGCTTGTTTTTTGTTTATGCCGTAGGCAAACTTGCAAACGGTTTTTTAGCCGACCGATGCAATGTCAGGCGGTTTATGGCAACAGGGCTGTTGCTCACTGCAATAGTGAACCTGGTGCTTGGAATGACGGAAATGTTCTGGGTGTTTGCCTTGCTTTGGGGGCTTAACGGGTGGTTTCAATCGATGGGGGCTCCTGCCGGTGTGGTGTCGCTTAACAGGTGGTATGACAATAAGGACCGGGGTACTTTTTATGGATTTTGGTCGGCAAGCCACAATTTGGGCGAGGCTATAACTTTTATAACAATAGCAATATTGGTAGGATTGGCCGGTTGGCGTTCGGGAATGATTGGTGCCGGTGTTATAGGTGTACTGGGCTTTTTTATGCTGCTGTTGTTTATGCGCGACACGCCTCAGAGCCAGGGTTACCTGCTTGGTGGAAATGATGCAGTTTCGCAAATGTCGGAAAAGTTGCAGAAATCGGATTTTAACAGTGCCCAGAAAGCCGTTCTGCGCAATAAGGCTATATGGATTCTTGCTTTGGCAAGTGCTTTTATGTATATAAGCAGGTATGCCGTAAACTCATGGGGTGTATTTTATTTGGAAGCGCAGAAAGGTTATTCCACTTTGGACGCTTCGTTTATAATATCAATCAGTTCGATATGCGGAATTGTAGGTACGGTGGCATCTGGCATTATTTCAGATAAATTGTTTGGCGGTAGCCGCAATGTGCCTGCCCTTGTGTTCGGATTAATGAATGTAACGTCTTTGTGCCTGTTTTTGCTTGTACCGGGCAATAATATATGGGTTGATGCTACGGCTATGGTTCTTTTCGGACTGGGTATAGGGGTCTTGATTTGCTTTTTGGGCGGCCTGATGGCTGTTGATATAGCGCCTAAAGCCGCTGCCGGTGCCGCATTGGGTGTTGTCGGTATTGCAAGTTATATAGGAGCCGGTTTGCAAGATGTTATGAATGGTGTGTTGATAGAGGGTTATAAGACAATAGACGCTTCAGGAAATACGGTTTATGACTTTACTTATGTGAACTGGTTCTGGATAGGTTCGGCGTTGCTGTCTGTTGTGCTGACATTGCTTGTCTGGAATGCCAAACGTGCCGATGATTAAATTGGTTAATGCATAAAACCGGGCAGTTCCGTAAAGAACTGCCCGGTTTTTTATAGATATTGGTTATTATTCTGCTTCTGTAGGCTGTTTTTCTTCGGCGTTTTCAGCTTCTTTGAAGTCGGTTATGCCGGCTGAAAGAAGGATGTTATACCAGCTTATAAGCTTTTTGATGTCGTTGGTGTAAACGCGTTCGTCATCGAAATCGGGAAGAACTTCGCGGAAGAACTCGCGTATGGCATGATCGTCTTCAAAGGATTTTATGTCGACTGGCTTGCTTTCGGCCTTGGCTTTTAGTGCGTCAAGCACGTTTCCCAGAGGAACGTCTTCTTCAACAGTATACATTGCAATATCTCCGAGCGAGATTACTTTGTCGTGGCTATATGCCGGTTGACGTTTGCCATTTAGCAGAGATTCGACTATAAGCATATTCTTTCCCTGGCTGACAAGACGGAACAGGCCCGGCTTGCCTGCTATTGCTAATATTGTTTTAAGCATAACTATTTGTTTTATATTTTTTAATGAATGCAAAATTACGCATTTTTGCCGATATATTGCTAAATTTGTCATTGATATAATTGTGTATGGTACATTTTTTACGCTACATATCGCAACTTGTAATGTCGCCCTCGCACGGATGGGAAGACATTGCCGCCCGGTCAGAGAAACCTGCCGAAATAGCTATAAACGGCTTTTATCCGTTGCTTGGACTGACGGCGTGCAGTGTGTTTGCAAAGCTTTTTTACGGCGGCATACGGCTGAACCCCCTTTCGTTGCTGATTGAGGAGGCTGTTGTTACATTCGTTATGTTTTTTGCCGGCTATTTTTTTGCATCGTTCTGCTGGTCGGTGTTTGCCGGCCGGTTTTCGGCAAAGACAGAGGCGACAGAAAAAAAACAGGATACGTTTATAATATACAACCTGTCGTTGCTGGCAATAATACAGATAATAGAAAATGTACTGCCTATATCGCTTTCGTTGGTTCAGTTTCTGCCGTTGTTTATATTGGTGGTTATCTGGGCCGGGCATACATATGTTTGCGTGCGTCCGCAATCGATGCTGATGTTCATGGTTTTTGCCGTGCTTACAATATTGGTGCCTCCTTATGCTATTTTTTACATTTTTATGACTTTTCTTCAATAATGAATTCGAAAGATATTAATATAAAGAACAGGCGTGCAAAGTTTGATTATGAAATTTCTGACACGTTTACTGCCGGTATTGTTTTGACCGGAACGGAAATAAAGTCGCTGCGCCAGGGCAAAGGCGGACTTGTTGACACGTTCTGTTATATTGACAATGGCGAAGTGTGGGTGAAGAATATGTATATAGCCGAATATTTTTACGGGACATATAATAACCATACGGAACGTCGCGACAGAAAGCTTTTGCTGAACAAGAAGGAAATTTCCAAATTGGAAAAGGCCGCCAAAGAAGCCGGATACACTATTGTACCGTTGAAGCTGTTTATAAATGACCGTGGTTTAGCCAAGCTGGTTATAGGCATAGGACGAGGTAAGAAGGAGTATGACAAACGCCAGTCGATAAAAGAACGTGAGGACAAACGGGCAATGGCGCGTTTATTTGAAAAAAAATAGTTTTCCAATGCAACCATATGCATTTGCGGCGCATCAAACGAGAAAAACACTGTATTAACGAATAAAACAAATTATAATGAAACGTAAATCGATACATTTTCTCCTTCTGGTGTTTGCATGCATATTGGGTGTCATGACATTCTCTTGTAATAATGAACCGGCTGACAGGGGCAGGTCTATTGCTAACGAGGTGGTCAGTGCTATCAGGCAGCTGGAAACTGCCGACAGGGATTCTGCTATAATAAAATTGTCGCCATCAGACAATGCCGGCAGTGTTACTGTGATGCCTCCTGACTCGTTGCGTAAATATGATATAAATATATATGTGACGGATCACGATAATTCCTCTGATTTTATGGCAGGAGAGTCGTTTAT
>SSTG01000174.1 GCA_004801635.1 Muribaculum caecicola
GCTGGCCGACACCGGTTGGGGGAAAGCCGTCTGGGGAAAGCTCTACGGACAATGGATTGCCGGAGCCAACGTATTTGTATACGACTACGAGAAATTTGCGCCGGTCGATGTCCTGCACATGATTCAAAAATACGGCATAACTTCGTTCTGCGCCCCACCAACCGTGTTCCGGTTCCTTATCAGGGAAGACATAAGCAAATTCGACCTGTCATCGCTTAAATACTGCACCATTGCCGGCGAGGCTCTGAACCCAAGCGTATTTGAGCAATGGTACAAACTCACCGGAATAAAGCTCATGGAGGGTTTCGGCCAAACAGAAACAACATTAACCGTAGCCACATATCCATGGATAGAACCAAAACCAGGATCAATGGGTAAAAAAGGCCCGGTTTATGACATTGACCTGGTTGACGAAAACGGCGACCCGGTTGAAGACGGCGTGCACGGCGAAATAGTGGTACGCCTCAAACCCGGACAAAAACCGCTTGGCCTGTTCAAGGAATACCTTAACGACCCGGTTCTTACGGCAGAAGCGATACACGACGGCATGTACCACACCGGCGACGTTGCCTGGCGCGACCAAGACGGGTACTATTGGTTTGTAGGCCGCAAAGACGACGTAATCAAATCGTCGGGCTACCGAATCGGCCCGTTCGAAGTTGAAAGCGCCCTTATGACCCATCCGGCCGTTGTAGAGTGTGCAATAACCGGAGTGCCCGACGAAGTACGCGGCCAGGTAGTAAAAGCCACAATAGTACTTGCACAGGCTTATCGCAAACAAGCCGGCGACAACCTGATAAAAGAAATTCAGGACCATGTAAAGCGCGTAACCGCACCGTATAAATATCCTCGCATAATTGAATTTGTCGACGAACTGCCCAAAACCATATCAGGCAAAATACGCCGTGTGGCCATACGCGACAACAAGAAAAAAGAACCCGTACAACCTTGACATGCAAACCCCACTGTACAGGCGCATAGCCCTTAAAATAGGCTCAAACGTACTGACCCGGCCCGACGGCACCCTCGACATAACTACAATGTCGGCACTAGTCGACCAGGTGGCACTTCTGCGCAAAGCAGGAGTCGAAATAGCAATGATTTCGTCGGGAGCCGTAGCCGCCGGACGAAGCGAACTGCGGAACATGCACATACAGCTTGACAGCGTTTCAGCACGGCAGCTGTACTCGTCGGTAGGACAGGCAAAACTCATAAACCGCTATTACGAATTGTTTCGCGAACACGGCCTCACTTGCGGACAGGTGCTCACCCTTAAAGAAAGCTTTGCCACAAGACGGCACTATCTCAACCAAAAAAACTGCATGGAAGTCATGCTCTCGGCCGGCATAATACCCGTTGTAAACGAAAACGACACAGTTTCTGTAACCGACCTTATGTTCACCGACAACGACGAATTGTCCGGGCTTGTAGCATCTATGCTGGGCATGCAGGCCCTGGTAATACTGAGCAATGTCGACGGCGTGTTCACGGGAAACCCGTCCGAACCGGAAAGCAGGCTTATCAGAACCGTACAGCCAGGAGCCGACATATCGGGCTGCATTTCGCGCAGCCGCAGTTCTATGGGACGCGGCGGAATGGATACAAAATACCGTACAGCCACTAAAATAGCAGCAGAAGGAATAGCCGTAATGATTGCCAGCGGAAAACGCCCCGGAATAGTGACATCGTTGCTCGGAATCGGCCCGGAACCATCCGAATCAGTGCCCCACACCCTTTTCATGCCCGGCAATACGGCAACATCGCAAATGAAAAAATGGCTGGCACACAGCGAAGACTTTGCAAAAGGCATACTGCACGTAAACGACGGGGCAGCACAAGCCATGCTCGACCGCGTAGGCACAAGCCTGCTGCCTGTAGGCGTAACATACGTTGAAGGAAACTTCGAAAAAGACGACATTGTACAAGTAAAAGACCCGGCCGGAACAACCATAGCCTGGGGACGGGCCGGTTGCGATGCCGCCACGGCTCGAGAGGCCATAGGATGCCGCGACCGCCGGCCGCTCATTCATGCCGACTACCTATACACAGAACTTAACACCTAACAATTTTATGACTAAGCTACTACACACATCCCGCCTGGCCATGTGCCTGATTCTGTTATTATCGGCAACAGCCGTCAGTGCGGCAAAACTGCCCAAGCTAACTGGAGCAAACGGCCTAAAATTCGGATGGACGCTCGAAAAATGCGTCGAAACAGTTGGCGACGTTCCCAGAAAAATGACCACCGGCACCCCCGGTGACCCTCAGCGTCAGTTTTCATATGCCCCCGTGCGCTGGGGCGGAACCGACTGGGACGGCTGTGTACTCGACTTCAGCCGCAACAAACTGTCACAGATAGGCTTCTACAAATCAGCCCAGACCGACAACCGCACAACATTTAACGCGGCAAAGTCGCACCTCACAGACCTTTTCGGCCAGCCGGTAGAAGTACAGCAAACCGACAACAACCTGCTATGGGCCGCCGATAAAGGAAACATGGCACTGCTACAATACGTACGGGAAAAAGACCCCAAAACCGGAAAAGCCAAATTCACCACCTACCTAATGTTCATAGACAACAAACTGGTTATGAAGAAGGCAAAAATGGCGGAATCATTCCTACAGGAACTTGTAAACGAAAAATAACAGCCAATATGCCCGTATCAGTAATAAAACTGTTAGAAAACGCTCGCCGTGCGGCATTAGACCTGCAAAGCCGTCACACGCCAAATGACATCGACCTCATGCTGCTTGCCGTAGCACAGGCCATAGAAGACAACATCGAGCCGATTCTTAACGCCAACGCACTCGACCTAAACGCGATGGACAGCAACGATCCACGGCGCGACCGGCTTATGCTAGACCCCTCCAGGTTACACGGCATTGCCACCGACATGCGAAACGTGGCCTCCCTGCCGTCGCCACTATACCGGGTTCTCGAAACAGCAACAAGGCCAAACGGGCTGGTTATAGAAAAAGTCACCGTACCATTCGGAGTAATAGGCGTAATATACGAAGCACGCCCAAACGTAACATTCGACGTATTTGCACTATGCATAAAGGCCGGAAGCGCCTGCGTGCTCAAAGGCGGACACGAAGCAGACAACACCAACCGGTGCTCAGTAGAAATAATCCGTAACGTGCTGCAACAACACGGATGGGACAACAACCTGATAACACTCCTGCCTCCCGGTCACGACGCAACAAACCAAATGCTACATGCCTCCGGCTACGTAGACCTTGTTATTCCGCGCGGTTCGAGACGGCTCATTGACTTTGTTCGCGAAAACTCACGCGTACCAGTTATCGAGACAGGCGCAGGCGTTTGCCACACATACATACACGAAAGCGCCCATATTGACATGGCGCGAAACATTGTGTGCAACGCAAAAACACGCCGCGTCAGCGTGTGCAACGCACTCGACACACTGGTAATAGACCGTAATGCCCTGTCAATGCTGCCCGATATATGCCAGCCCATGGCCACATCGAACGTCCTAATTTACGCCGATTCCGAATCATACGCCGCTCTTGACGGAAAATATCCACTGCTTAGGCATGCCTCAGAAAACGACTTCGGACATGAATGGCTCGACTACAAAATGTCGATAAAAACAGTAAGCGGCCCAGACCAGGCAATCGACTTCATACAGACACACACATCGCATCACAGCGAATGTATAGTAGCATCCGACAGCGATACAGCAGCACGCTTCCAGCGCGAAATAGATGCCGCATGTGTATATGCCAACGCACCAACAGCATTTACCGACGGTGCACAATTCGGTTTCGGAGCCGAAATAGGCATCAGCACACAGAAACTGCACGCACGCGGCCCCATGGCACTGCCCGAACTCACAACCTACAAATACGTAATAACCGGTAACGGTCAGACACGGCCATAAATTCACAAAACGAAAAAAAATCGAGGTTGTTTTCACAAAAAGGTTGCAAAATAAAAAAATAATATCTACCTTTGTAGTCGCAAAACCCTTGCAGGTCCCATAGCTCAGTTGGTTAGAGCACCTGACTCATAATCAGGGAGTCCTAGGTTCAAGCCCTAGTGGGACCACAAAAAAGTAGTCAGCTATTAGCTGACTACTTTTTTTATTGTCTACGCATCTCCGTTTACATGGATTCTGAGCAGGTTGGCACTTTAACGGGTCAGCGGATTTTTCCGGTGGGCGGGGAGGGGATGTCAAGAGTATAGTGTGGC
>SSTG01000175.1 GCA_004801635.1 Muribaculum caecicola
ATCTGGAGGTACCGCACGGCGACGGAACCGTTACACGCCACGACTTCCAGTCCTCATACACCGTCATTGAACCTACAGCCACCATATCGGCCACAATGATGAACGTGCTGTATGCCGGCATAGACAACCCAATGAGTATATCCGTGCCCGGTGTCGCACCTTCAGCCATATCGGCCACAATGACAAACGGCACACTCTCACGTCAGGGAAACAACTGGGTGGCACGACCATCAAAAGTAGGAGCCAACGCGGTAGTAACCGTAACGGCAAATATCGACGGCCGTCAGCAAACCGTTGCCACCACCGAATTCCGGGTGCGCAAGCTGCCCGACCCGGCACCATATATACCGTTTACCGATTCAAAAGGCAACCCTGAGCGATATAAAGGCGGCCGGCCTTTGTCAAAAACCCTGCTAATGCAGGCTCCGGGCATAGAAGCCGCAATCGACGACGACCTGCTAAACGTGTCATACCGCGTGCTAAGTTTCGAAACTGTATTTTTCGACTCCATGGGCAATGCCATTCCGGAAGTTTCCTCAGGAAGCCAGTTTTCACAACGCCAAAAAGACTCATTCCGACGGTTGCAGCGAGGCAAGCGCTTCTACATATCGCGCGTAAAAGCGGTAGGACCAGACGGCATAGAACGCGACCTTGCCCCATTGGAAGTAATAGTAAACTAAACAACTCCCTTAAATAGAATATGAACGCATTCCGATACATAACCGTGCTGGCTGCAGCAACATTGCTCACCGTCACCGCCACAGCCCAGACCGACCGTACAGAATCCAGGTCGTCCTCGTCGTCGGTGGTTCGCAAAGGGTCAAAAGCCGACAGAAACGCAAATAAAACGGCCGGGGCCACTGTAACTGACCGTATGCAGAAATTTTTCGAGGAACCGGCCCGGTCTGATGCCGATGCCCAGTGGATGAAAATAGTTTACAGGCAACTCGACCTGGAAAACGTAAAAAACGCACCTCTATATTATCCGGAAGAGGCCATTGAAGGACAGGAAAACCTGTTCCGTATAATAATGAAGCTGCTCGCCAACGGCAATGTAAAAGCTTACGAATACCTTGACGGCCGAGAAATATTCACCGACCAATATCAAGTGAAAGTAGCCGACATGCTCGACCGCTTCCACATACTCTACACCCCGGCCAAAGGTTCGACAGAAAAGAATCCCAAATTCACCATCGAGGAATCGGACGTGCCTACAAACGAAGTGCTGTCATACTACCTGCTCGAACGCTGGGAACTAGACAAACGGGCCAACCGCATGCGTACAACAGTTGACGCAATATGCCCGGTGCTTCACCGTTCCGGCGATTTCGGCGGCGAAGCCGTAAAATACCCCATGTTCTGGATAAAAATGGATGCATTGCGCCCTTACCTTACGCAACAGTCCATATTTATCGACGACGACAACAACCTGGCACAGTACAACTACGACGACTATTTTCAACTGGCACTTTACGAAGGCGACATATACAAAACCCGCAACCTTCGCAACCGCTCCATGATGCAGCTCTACCCCGACCCTGACGACATGAAAAAAGCGCAGGACTCGATACAGAACTACCTTGTGAATTATGAAAAGAAAATGTGGGTACCCTCGCGCGAAGAGCTGGCTGCCGCACGCGAAGCTAAAGAAAAAGCAGAACTTGGCGACACTATTGCCGAACGCCAGATAAAAGAATCAACACCAAAACGTTCTTCACGGGCCAAACGGGCCACTCGCACCAAAGAGCCCAAAGTTAAACAATCAAAGGTAAAACAAGCAAAAGTAAAAAGCAACAGTTCTTCGTCGGCCACACGTTCAGTACGCCGCCGTCGCTAAACCGTTTTCTACACTATATAACACGTCAGGCCGCCTTTCTATAGAGGCGGCCTGACGTGTATAGAGCCATCATACGCACCGATAGCTCTAAATATCAATAGTTCAAACAAATGTTCCATATGATAATATCTTATGTCAAACTGGTGTTAAACAAATAAACAATTAAAGACAATTTATGTTTAAAACTAAAATATTATACACACAAAAACCGACAATTATTTTTATAATTACACTTTTTTGCTGTAAATTTGCAGTTCCAAGTTGAATACAATTTACTTTTACCTATGAGCAACAGACTTTTCATATTCGACACCACACTCCGCGACGGCGAACAGGTGCCGGGATGCCAGCTTAACACCGTTGAAAAAATAGAGGTTGCAAAACACCTCGAAGAACTCGGTGTGGATGTGATTGAAGCCGGATTCCCGGTTTCGTCGCCCGGCGATTATAACTCCGTCATGGAAATTTCAAAAGCCGTTACATGGCCAACCATCTGCGCCCTGACACGAGCCGTAGAAAACGACATCCGTGTGGCCGCCGACTCGCTACAATATGCCAAACACAAACGTATACACACCGGTATCGGCACATCCGACTATCATATCCGGTATAAGTTCAACTCAACTCGCGAGGAGATACTTGAACGCGCCGTAGCCTGCGTAAAATATGCAAAGCGCTTTGTCGAGGACGTACAGTTTTACGCCGAAGATGCAGGCCGCACCGACAACGAGTATCTGGCACGCGTTGTAGAGGCTGTAATAAAAGCCGGTGCAACCGTTGTAAACATACCCGACACTACAGGCTACTGCCTGCCCCGGCAGTTCGGCGACAAAATACGCTACCTCATGGAACATGTCGACGGCATACACCGCGCAACAATAGCCACCCACTGCCATAACGACCTGGGCATGGCAACAGCAAACACCGTGGCCGGTATCATAGACGGTGCACGACAGGCCGAAGTAACAATAAACGGCATAGGCGAACGTGCCGGCAACACTTCGCTAGAGGAGGTCGCCATGATATTCAAGTCACATCCCGAACTTGGAATAGAAACAAACATAAACACCACCAAAATTTGCGGAATAAGCCGTCTGGTTTCCTCTCTTATGAACATGCCCGTACAGCCAAACAAAGCCATAGTGGGGCGCAACGCCTTTGCCCACAGCTCTGGCATACATCAGGACGGCGTGCTTAAAAACCGCGAAAGCTACGAGATTATCAACCCCAAGGACGTAGGCGTAGACGAAAACTCCATAGTGCTTACCGCTCGCTCTGGCCGCGCGGCACTTAAACACCGGCTGCACATATTAGGCATAGAGCTCGATAAGGAAGCCCTTGACAAAGCCTATGAAGCATTTCTGGCACTGGCCGACAAGAAAAAAGAGATAAACGACGACGATGTCCTTATGCTTGCCGGCGAACACCGTAAATCGACACGCCGCCTAAAGCTCGACTATCTGCAAGTAACTTCCGGCGTAGGAGTCAAGTCGGTAGCATCCGTAGGGCTGGACATTGCCGGTGAAAAGTTCGAAGCCTGCGCCTCAGGCAACGGCCCTGTCGATGCGGCCATCTCCGCAATAAAAATCATTATTCGGCGCAAAATGCTTGTCAAGGAGTTCCTTATACAGGCCATCAACAAGGGCAGCAACGACGTAGGGAAAGTGCACATGACCGTAGAACACGATGGCACAAACTATTACGGGTTCTCTGCAAACACCGACATAATAGCAGCCAGTGCTGAAGCATTTATAGATGCCATTAACAAATTTGTCCGTTAAATCAATCACTAAACCAACACAGATTATGCCGAAAACCCTTTTCGATAAAATATGGGATGCCCACACCGTACAGGCCATTCCAGACGGGCCTACCCAGCTCTACATTGACAGGCTTTACTGCCACGAGGTAACCAGTCCGCAAGCTTTTGACGGACTTCGCAGGCGCGCACTCAAAGTGTTCCGGCCCGAACGCGTAGTGTGCATGCCTGACCACAATATACCCACCATCAACCAGCACCTGCCCATATCCGACCCCGTTTCAGCAAAACAAGTGGCTCAGCTGGCAACCAACACTGAGGAATTCGGACTTACGCATTACCACCTCGGACACCCCAAAAACGGCATAATACATGTTGTAGGGCCGGAATACGGGCTAACCCTGCCAGGCTATACAATTGTATGTGGCGACAGTCACACATCTACCCACGGTGCTTTCGGCGCAGTAGCTTTCGGCATAGGTACATCAGAGGTTGAAATGGTGCTGGCTTCACAATGCGTGCTGCAGCCACGGCCTAAAACAATGCGCATAACCATAAAC
>SSTG01000176.1 GCA_004801635.1 Muribaculum caecicola
TTTCTGCAAAGGTATAACTTTTAATTGTCCTAACACAGGTTTATTACCATGCGCCAACATCGCTCCTGATACTCTTATAAAGTTTTACAAGGAAATAGACATTGCAAAGAAATATCACACCAATAACGGCAACGAAAATTGTTGACACTGTCTTGAAGCGGTTCATAATACAAATATACTCAGTTCCAATTATAAAATACTTATGGAATAGTGGAAAATAAGACTAAATAAGACTCTGCATAAGACTAAATAAGACTCCACAGTCGCAGGAAAAAGGCATCCATTTTCGAAGGCAGAACATTTTCAACCTTTTAAAAACCATGATATTTCCAATATAAAATAGTGATATTCTCAATACCCAATTCTGACAGCCCCTCTTTCGCCCCTGTTAAAAAATACAACCTTCACCGCCCTTTATGCGTTACTTCACAATAACCAATTAAATTTTATGATATGACACCAAAATCATTATCTCCGAAATTATACCTAAGAACGGATAAAATGGATAGCGAGGGGCGAATGCCCTTGTTCATGCGTTTCCCTAAAATGCACGGAAAAGAACCCAAGTTTGCAATAAATAGAGTCCGATTATCATTGGACGAATGGGACGAGGTGTCCAGACTTCCCAAAGAGCCGTCTTTGAGATTGAGAGTGGAAGATGAGTTGTTACGAATAAAGCGTGACTTGTATCATCTAATTGAATATGACAAAAAGGAAATAACCTACAGTATACTTAAAGATGTTGTCAAAGACAAGAAACCATCCGACCCTCTAGACTCTTTATTCCTTGACCATTATATGGAATATCTGTCAAAGAAAGAGAAAAATGGCCTTATCGGCCCAAGCACAATGCGTAGCCATATTACAACAATGACAGCATTGAACGAATTTGATAAGAATTTGAGGTTAAAGGATATTGATGAAACCAAGATTAGAGAGTTCATAGCTTTCCTTAGAAATCGAAAGATTAAAAAAGGACAGGACGCAAGCAAATTGACATTCGGTAATCGCCTAATTCAAATTCGCGCAATTTTGAGATATATAGCCGCCAAAGGCATAGCGGTCAAAAATCCATTTGACAGCCACGATATTTATATTGCGCCATGCAATAGGAATGAAACCTATCTCAATGAGGTTGAACTGTCAAAAATGGTCAATTTGTTTATTGAAGACAATTTAGCCGTTTCTGACCGCAGGATATTAATGCTTTTCTTATTGGCTTGTTCAAGTGGCTTACGGATAAGTGATACGCGTGCCCTCTGTTGGAGAAACATAAATTTTGACTGCAAGAATGGCGTAATGGAATTTTATTGCATCAAGTGTCGCAGAATGAATTATGTGCCATTAAGCCCTATGGCTCTTGATTTGTTATGCTATCTGCCCGAAGGCGACATTAACAATGTCGAAAAAGAATTGAACGTGTCAGTCAGAGTGTATTCCCCTACCAAAATCAATCTGACTGTCAAGAAACTTGCAAAAATGGTCGGCATATCGAAAAATATTACTTTCCATGCTGGACGAAGAACATTTACAACTTTGTGCTATATGAATGATGTTCCAGAGAAAATCATTGAGTCATCACTTGGGCATAAACCTAAAAATGTGACTGACAGATACCGTCAGTGGAATGTTTATGAAGCTGACAAAGCGGCCAAACGGTTATCATTTCTTGATATGAAAACATTTAAAAAGTTTGCGTAATTGTCATTGATTTAGCGTTTTGTCCGAAATTTCTTTGGCGAGAATTTTGCCGTTTGCTGACAAGCCAATAACTTCGCTCATAGAAAATTGTAAAACAAAATCGCAAATGGCTGATTATTCAGTTTATCCGTTCATAAGAAATGACAAACCGCTAAAGCGGAACCATAAATATCCAATATACCTTCGTGTCAGAATATATGACCGAGAAACCAAAGTGCCAACACATCTTGACGTGGCACCTGCCGATTGGAATGATAAGAAGAAAGAGCCAAAGGAGCGAACTCTCCGATTGGCTCTTAATTCTAAAGTGCTGGCAGTAGAAACATTCCTTAATGGCTGTATTGCAAACAATATGCCGCTGTCATTGGAGATTGTGAAGAACCATCTGTCATCATCAAATCCTCGGACAAGGAAGTCTAGTAACGGCACGTTCTATGACTATTATCTTGCTTTCGTTGAGCGGATGAAAGCGACCCTAAGTCAGCCTACCATTATGGCTTATATGATTACTTACAATGCCCTTAAAGCATTCCGAAAGGCTATCGACATAACCGATATAAACTTAACCCTAATTGAGGGATTTGATGTGTTCCTGCGTGATGTCAAGGGCAATAATGACGGAGGCAGAGCGAACAAACATAAAAATATCAAGACCGTGATTTTGGATATGATTAAGCACGATTTGCCCGTGAAAAATCCATATCCTCTGTTCAAAATGCCTAAATGCAGTGTCAAAGAAACTTATTTGGAAAAATCTGAAATTGAATTGTTGAGAAAACTTTATGTAAAGCTACCGAAAGGGAGTCTTTTATTCAGATGTCTGGAAATGTATCTCTTCGCTTGCTATTGCGGTCTAAGATTATCCGATGTAGTTACATTGAAATGGAATAATATCGACTTTGAGAAAGGTTTAATCATAAAGAAACAAATCAAGACAAGAGCCGAGGTAAAAGCACCACTATTTGAACGAGCAAGAGATTTGCTTTTAAGTGTTCTTCCAAGCAAGAAGAAAATCGGTAGTGAAGATGTGGTATTCGGAGATGCATGCTATCCTTACGTCAACAAGCAACTGAAAGAATTGGCAAGAATGGCGGGAATAGACAAACATCTGACATTCCATACAAGCCGCCATACCTTTGCGACTTTGCTTGTAATGGACGGAGTTTCAATCTACAAGATACAGAAATTCTTGGGACATAAGTCCGTAAACATGACCGAAAGATATTTGAAATATGATTTGAAAATGGCACAAGTCAATATGGAAGAGATAGATACTTTCAGTTAGAGGATAAAATTTGTAGAAAAATCATTGGCACATAGGATTATACATTTGTCGCTTTCGGAAAAATTGCTTAATTTTGCGATGTCGAGAGTGACAAATTAAAGGAAGTGCCTCTTCATTGATAAATCGCCAATATATCATTACCAACGAGGCGCAGTTGAACAGCTCATATACATGGGCTGCTCTCTGTGCGTTGGTATAGGCGTTTGGCGATGCCTTCAATGAAGCATAGGAGCAGCCCATTTTCTATGTATAATCCGCTGTGTTTCGGTTGCTGACGCGGGAAACCCAATCGCCAATGACAAACTTTCCATCGTATTACTATCTTGGAGGAAAACTAATATTGCCGCGTCCAATCCGCACCTATTTTGACTCTGGTGCGCATGAATGGAACGCAATAGGAGTAAGACAAAAACTGCTTGACTTAGGATATGTAACCTATATGGGTTATGATATTTATCAAAACATTGAAGAACTACTTGAAAGTCATCATTATATACAGGAATTTGAGATTAAGTATTCCATAGGGGCACTTATGTCGGAACTTTCGGGACGGTCATCAGACGCTATCTCCGACCGATACGAAAATGTTCCTCTGAAAGAAATGGTCAATGATTTGATAGACCTTCTCGCCTATCAATATGTGCTTCCGCATGACGGTTCAGAACATTATATCATTGACAAGAATACAAGATTTACGGATTTGGATATATTGAAAGCCAATCAATGGAATATTGTTGCCGACCAATGCTGCGGAAACGAAGCCTTGTTCAGCGACAATCAAGAATATATCTATCCTGGCGATGAAAAATTCATACATAAATTCAATTCATCAGCGAATGATGACACTCGCTTCATCCTAAACACCATTCCCTATCCGTTCCAAGGTAATCCTTTAACGGCAAAAGTTATTATCCTAAGCCTTAATGCAGGTCATATTACAAGGGTCAATGAATACTTCGCAAAAATTCTTCAAAGATACCCGCAGTTGGCAGAAGGGGTAATGGTCTTTATGAGGGACAACCTTAGATTGAGGGTTAAGGATTTTATGCCCGAAGTCTATAATCCGTCCGACAGACACCCGAACTATCAAGACGCATTCAATATGCTTGCTGATTGGTATTGGTACGACATCCTTTCAAAATTGGAGAAAGAGGGGCTGACCTCAGAGCA
>SSTG01000177.1 GCA_004801635.1 Muribaculum caecicola
GGTATAAACTGGCTTCCAATAAAAAAACTCGACATTGGTGCCGACATTAAAGGCATATCGCGCCTGTTCGTAGCCGACAGCCAGCCGCTTGAAAGTTTTGCCATCGCAAATATAAAAGCAGAATATAAACTGTTCAAGCAGCTCACACTCATGCTGCGTCTTGAAAACATTACAGATGCCCGTTACGAAATTAACCGCGGCTACCGTATGCCCGGATTCACAGCTATAGGCGGTTTCCGCCTCTCATTATCAACAAACAGATAAACCAATCAATATCAGACATGAAAAAAGTATTATTAATGGCCGTTGCAGCAATGGCCGCCATGATTAGCGGATGCTCTGCCAAATCCACGGCAGCAGCTCAAGAAACAGCAGAGACCGTTACGGCTGATTCAATAGCAACCGTATACTACATTAAAGATATTACTCCCGACAACCTTGTAAAGATTTACAAAGCTCTTGGACGCGAAGCCAAAGGCAACAATGTTGCAGTAAAAATATCAACAGGCGAATCAAACAAGACAAACCACCTACGCCCCGAACTGATAGAACCGCTGATGAAAGCCGTAAACGGCACTATTGTAGAATGCAACACTGCATATGCCGGCAACCGCAACTCAACCGAGGCACACCTTAAAGCCGCCGAAGAACACGGATACACAAAAATTGCCAAAGTCGACATCATGGATGCCGATGGCGACAGCGTGCTTCCAATCAACGGGGAATACCTTCAGATTGACCACGATATTGTAGGCAAACACTTCTTTGATTACGACTTCCTAATTGTGCTATCGCACTTCAAAGGACACCAAATGGGCGGATTTGGCGGCGCACTGAAAAATGTGGCCATCGGTATTGCTTCCTCGGCTGGAAAAACATGGATTCATACAGCCGGCAAAACTGCCAATGTTGACAGCATATGGGGCAACATTGCCGAACAAGACCATTTCCTCGAGGCCATGGCCGATGCAAACAAAGCCGTCATAAACCACATGGGCGATAAAATTCTATATATAAACGTGGCAAACAACCTGTCAATTGACTGCGATTGCAACGGCAACCCGGCAGCACCGGAAATGGCCGACCTGGGTATTCTTGCCTCGCTTGACCCCGTGGCTCTCGACAAAGCATCGGTAGACATGGTGTTCAATTCCAACGACCCCGGAAAGCAACACCTTATTGAGCGCATTAACCAGATGCACGGCACCCATACCATAGACGCAGCCGAAAAACTGGGCCTCGGAACTCAAAAATACAAAATAATCACCCTGGAATAATTCACCGGGCGCATAGCTGACAGATGTTGCAAAATTTACTAATTTTGCAACATCTGTTCATTATATATACCTATATAAAATTCAATGAATACAACATATACAGCCGACAAGCCAATAATTACATGGCTTGACGAGGTAGGCTCCACAAGCACTTATCTGGCACAGGTTTTAACCGACAATACCCCCTCGGGCACAGTTATCGCAGCACGCTGTCAGAATGCCGGCCGTGGGCAACGCGGCAACACATGGGAAGCAGAACCAGGCAAAAACCTGTCGTTCAGCATGCTTATAAAACCAAACGGCATACCGGCCCGTTGCCAGTTCCGCATATCGCAGGCTGTTACCCTGGCCATAGTGTCGGTACTGCGCCCTATGCTTCCGGGGAGCAAGATATCAATTAAATGGCCTAACGACATATACGCCGACAACAAGAAAATATGCGGCATATTGATTGAAAACACCCTGATAGGAGCGGAAATAGCCCACTGCATTGCCGGAATAGGCATAAATGTAAATCAGGCAGTATTCCTATCCGACGCACCAAACCCGGTTTCAATAATCCAACTGACAAAACAAGAAACGGCATTGGAACCGCTTCTGGAAAAACTAGCAAGCCAAATCCTGCTCTATCTTACACACGACGCGGAAACATTGCACAACCAATATATGAACTCGCTGTGGCGCAAAAACAATTCACGCTACCGCGATGTTTCAACAGGCCGTGAATTCGAGGCTGAAATTACCGATATAGGACCCATGGGGCACATGACCCTCACCGACACAAACGGCCGGCAACTAACTTATGCATTTAAAGAAGTGGCGGCAATACTGCCCCCTATCAACAACGACTAAAATTATTTGTCATATGAAAACTTTGCCTGTACTTCTGCTGACCGGCTATCTGGGCAGCGGCAAAACAACACTGGTAAACCATATTCTGGCAAACCGCAACGGTATTAAATTTGCCGTAATAGTGAACGATATCGGCGAAATCAACATCGATGCCGGCCTTATTGAAAAAGGAGGCATTGTAGACCAACAGGACGAATCACTTGTAGCCTTGCAAAACGGATGCATATGCTGCACACTGAAAATGGACCTTGTAAGGCAGATTGAACAACTGGTTGCTATGCGCCGTTTCGACTACATTGTCATTGAAGCCAGCGGAATATGCGAGCCCGAACCGATTGCCCAGACCATATGCTCAATATCGGCCATGGGCGGCGAATTTGTCAATACGGCCATGCCAAAGCTCGATGCCATAGTAACCGTTGTCGATGCGCTGCGCCTGCAAAGCGAGTTTGCCTGCGGCGAAAAGCTGCAGAAAGCACATGTGGGTGAAGAAGATATAGAAAACCTTATAATACAGCAGATAGAGTTCTGCAATATCATACTCCTGAACAAGGCCTCGGAAGTATCGCCAAAGGAACTTGGCCGGATACGCGAAATTATACGCGCACTGCAGCCTGATGCCGAAATTATAGAATGTGATTATGCCGACGTACCTGTTAGCAAACTGGTAAACACCAACATGTTCGATTTTGAACGTGTAGCCACATCAGCAGGCTGGATACGCGGTATTGAAAACCGGTTGGAAACTGAACACCACCACCATCACCACCATCACGAAGGTGAGGAAGATAATTCCGCACACCACCACCATCACCACCACGACAATGGCGGCGAAACGGAAGAGTACGGCATAGAAACATTTGTATATTTCCGTCGCAAGCCGTTCGACTTCAACAAGTTCGACTTTTTTGCAGCCCGACAGTGGCCCGACAGTGTAATACGCTGCAAAGGAGTATGCTACTTTTCGAACAACCGCGACATGTCAATACTTTTCGAACAGGCTGGAATACAGAAAAAGATAACACAAGCCGGTTTGTGGTATGCTACGGCTTCAGATGAAGAACGCAGGATACTTATGGAACAGGATCCCGACTTTCTACGCGACTGGGACCCTGTTTACGGCGACCGCATGATAAAGCTTGTTTTCATCGGACAGCACATGGATCGTGAGAAAATAACCCACGACCTAGACATGTGCCTTTGCGAATAAAAACTTAGTATTATATCCAGATTTATTTTTCGAACTGCTCGTCGGGGTTTGGTGCAGACTCCCCGGCCTGCAGTTCTATTTGCACATCGTGCATACTTACATCCGGATAAACACAATGAAACGGTTTCTTTGCTCGCGCCTTTACATTGCGGAACACTATTCCGCTGACATAATCAGACGGGTTGCCATGCATATGGCCTACAGCCTGTGCACAATCAACATCAATGTTCTCAAACACAATGTCGCTTACACGGCCTTTTGGCTTGCGGCCACTCCCTTCCAGAGTGAAGAACTGCGTCCATGGGCGCATAGCAATAATTTCGCCACAACGGCCGGTTATGTTCGACACACGTATGTCTGAATAAAACTGGTCTGTATCGGGGCGCATTTTCAACCGCAATATGGCACAAGTGTTGTCCACACGGCAACTATCAATACGCACATGCGTACCCCTGAGACACTCGCTGCCCAGCGTTACCGTGCCGTGCAGGTTAGGGCCGAAAACACAATTAGTAACATATACAGAATCCACGCTGCCGTTGCCGGTTGTCTCATGGGCATAAACGCCCTTTCCGCCTTTCAGGCACACGCCGTCGTCGTCGGTATTAAAAAAACAATTTTTTATTTTTACGTTCGAACACACGTCAAGGTCAATACAGTCGCTACTGGGAGCACGCAAAGGCCTGGCCGGAGTGGTCATGCTGCAATTGCGTATGTCAAGATTGCGACACTGATAAAAATGGCATGTCCAAAATGGCGAATTACAAAAAGTAAGGCCGTCTAAGCGCACACTGTCGCAACCCCA
>SSTG01000178.1 GCA_004801635.1 Muribaculum caecicola
GACAGTTGAAAGCTTTTCAATATCAAATCTGAAATTCGATATTCAAAGCACCAACCCGAAGCCATGGGATCCGGCCAACTTCACATTAAACTACTCATTCAACAAGCGAAAAGACCAGGACCCCACAACCGAGTATGAATATACCAACGACTACCGCGGCTCTTTCCAATACACATGGACTCCGTATATAAAAGGGCTAAAACCTTTCGGCTGGATAAAATCAAAGTCGAAAAACCTCAAATATATAAAAGAATGGGAATTCAACTATCTGCCGTCGAACATATCATTCCTGACAACAATGTCGCGGTATTATTATGAGCAGCAAACACGCTCGGAAGTAGACCAGATGTTCCAACTGCCGGTATCCGTATCGAAAAACTTCCTTTGGGACAGACAGCTGAACCTGTCGTGGAATCCGATAAAATCACTAAACCTGTCGTTCACGTCCAACACATCGGCACGTATCGACGAAACACCGGGTGCCGTAAACAAACGCCTGTTTCCCGACGAATACAAGCAATGGCGCGACACCGTTATACACTCACTGCTAAGAATGGGTACTCCATGGGCCTACAACCAGAATTTTGTGGGAACATACAAAGCCCCGTTCAACCGCATACCGGTGCTTGACTTCCTCACTGCATCGGTGAGCTACAATGCCACATACAACTGGGACCGCGGAGCCGAAATAGAGGGTATATCAATAGGAAACAACATTCGCAACCAGGCTTCATGGAACTACGACGGACGCTTAAACCTGGAATCGCTCTACAACAAATTCAGCTATCTTAAAAAGGTGAACCAGCGTTTCTCTAACCGCAAACGCCCCGCCGTTGTGAAGAAAGCAAAAAAATTCGAACGTAACTTCCAGCTTAAACAGGACACGTCGATTGTAATAACCCACAACTTACGCAATAAAAAAGTAAAAGTGGTTGCAACCACAATAGACGGCAAACCGTTTGCCGTGCGCACGCAGCCTCGCGATGCCAATTCAGTTGAAGTAACCACTCGCGGCGACAAGACACTTAAGTTCACCATAACAGAAATTATAAAGGAAGAAAAGAACCTGTGGAGCGAGATAGGCCAGCATGCCACACGCTTTGCCATGGGCATCAGAAGTGTTAACCTGCGCTACCGTACAAGCCACTCGCTAAACCTTCCGCTGTTCGGGCCGGATATTGGCAACGTGTTCGGACAGACAAACTCACGCGGCCCAATGGCTCCAGGCCTTGACTTCGCATTCGGATTTACCGACGAGGACTATATAACCAAGGCTAAAGAACGCGGCTGGCTTGTTATAGACCAGGACCAGACCTCGCCGGCAATATGGTCGCGGACAGAGGAATTCAACCTTGACATTGACCTTGAGCCTATACGCGGACTTAAGATAAAACTGACTAACAACCGCACAGACAATCATACAAACCAGATACAGTTCATGTATGACAACATGCCCACCATGTACTCAGGTTCGTACACAAAGACCCACTGCGCCATAGCAACGTCCCTGCGCACATCAAAGGCCGACAACGGCTACCAGAGCGAGGCATTTGACAAATTCCTGTCGAACATACCGGTAATTGCACAACGCATACAGAACCGTTATGAAGGGTTGCTGTATCCGCGCGAAGGCTTCATGGCAAACAACCCTAATGCCGGCCGGCCTTTCGACCCGGAAGTAGGACCTGTAAACCAGGCTAGCTCCGACGTGCTTATTCCTGCATTCCTTGCCGCATACACTGGTACGGATGCGAAAAAGATATACCTTACGCCATTCCCGTCGCTGCGTCACATATTGCCAAACTGGCGCGTGACATACGACGGCCTTCTACGCGTGGCCGGACTGGACCGCTGGTTCAAGAACATTACCCTAAACCATGCCTACCAGTGCACATATACTGTTGGTTCGTATTCATCATACCTGAACTGGATAGGCGTAAACGGCACGTTAGGGTTCAATCAGGACGAGCTTACCCAGCAGCCCGTTCCGTCGTCGCCCTACAACATATCGTCGGTAGCCATTACAGAACGTTTTGCGCCGTTAATCGGTTTCCAGTTCACCCTGAAAAACGACTTGAAGTTCAATGCCGAATACCGTAACGGGCGTACCCTCACACTGAACTCCGATGCAGGACAACTTGTAGAGGCACAGAACAAGGGCCTTATTATAGGCGTAGGCTACAAAATAGTAGGGTTCAATACCATTCTTAAGATGCGTGGGTCGGGACACGGCATATCGAACGACCTCACCCTGCAGGCCGACTTCTCGCTACAGGAAAACCAGGCCCTTATAAGGCGTATTGAATCGGCATATACACAGGCTACTTCCGGAACACGCACACTTGGCATAAACTTCTCAGCAAACTATGTAATGAGCCGCCGTGTAAGCATAGCCGCATTCTTCGACCACCAGGTAAACACGCCGCTTATATCGTCGTCGGCATTCCCCACCACCAATTCGTCGTACGGCCTTACATTTAACCTGTCGCTCACACGCTAAACGGCTGTATAAATTAAAATGTCAATGTTCTTTATCAAAGAGTGGTAACACCCGGAAAAGTTGCCCGATCCCAGTTGTACAGATCTGTTCCCTTTCGAGAAAGGCCTACTCACATGTTATGTAGCGCCACGGCCAGAGTGCCGCTTGCCGTCTGCCGCGTGGTCCGGGGCTTTGCGTCGGGGGGAGGTATGTGGGGACAAATTAGTTAAACTATTATTACTGTCCGTTAAACTTCTTTTGAGCGATTGAAAAATTAGGGCTGATTCCATTTGCAGGAGTCAGCCCTAAATGATTATTTTGGTGTCGCCAAACAATTCATGAATAACCATGAGTAAAAGTAGTAATTTCTTTTTGAAGCACGTCGAGAAAGAGGGCAGCATGGCCACCACCAATCCAGATGTGATGGAACTGGAAAGGAGTCGGCAGCCATCGGATACCGACTCCTCATAGTATATTTCTTCGTTCTTTTCAATCTTTAAGGAACAGATTTCCTGTGGCACTATGCTCCTCAGAGCAGACTTTTCCGTTCGGTTATCTCAGCATCGGTCATTGTATAATCACCGAGACTGTCTTCTTTTGCCTGTATGCAGATGTAGGTCATCGCCTCTGTTGAGGTACATTTGAGATTGCGGTCGCAGTTGGTCGACACTCGGATTACGGAACCCTCCGCCACATCAAAGACGTTGTCGTCAACCTGAAATTTCCCTGCTCCGGACAGGATTATGTAGTTTTCTTCGTTAGCCTTGTGGCTGTGGAAGAATGGCACAGCAGCGCCCGAAGACAGAGTGCCGAATGAAATCTCGCATGAAGTGGCGCCGGTGGCTTCCTTCACGAACTGTTTTCCTTCGAAGCCACACAGTGGGCCGATGGATGCGTGGGCGAATTTATCGCCGGAATTGAGAGTCTTGATTTCGCTCATATTTCTTGGTTTGAAATTAAATTATTAACTTTGCGACAGTAAGCCGCTTTCATTTGGATAGTGCAAAGTTAAGTCATGTTTTTGAGTCATGCAAGACGTTACTCCAATGTAAGGCGCTAACTTTTAGGTAACTATTTTTGATTATGAACGCATTGCCACTAAAAGAAAATTTGAAAAAATATACAGGCATAGCATCGTGTCCTGTCAGAAACGTTATAAGCCGGTTTTCCGGCAAATGGACTATGCTCGTTCTCTGTGTCCTTGCAGAGAACGAGGCAACCCGCTTTAATGAAATCGGGAGGGCAATTCCCGATATATCACCAAAAGTCCTTACAGAAACTCTAAAAAGCCTTGAAGCCGATGGTCTGATTTCAAGAAAGCTGTATGCCGAGATTCCTCCCAAAGTGGAGTATTCACTGACAGATCTTGGCAAAAGCCTCATGCCGTTACTTGGCAATCTTATTGAATGGGCACTCGACAATTTCGATGCAATAGCTAAACGGTAGAGATTTCCTTTTGAAGCAGGTTGAGCAAACAGGCGGCATGGGCATCATCCATTTGGGTGTGATGGAACTGGAATGATACCGATAGGCTTGTCTTGAGCCAGCGGCGACGGTATGCGCCCCAAATCTGTATCTAACATTTGAAAAGGGACCCGGATAGCATTT
>SSTG01000179.1 GCA_004801635.1 Muribaculum caecicola
AGTTGTGGTTCAGATGCTGAAACAGAGTCGGAAGGTATGGTTTTTGTAGAGTCGGTTCTGTTTCTGTTCTGAAAGTCGGAAGCAGGGAAAATACCAGTGGGATTGTGTATGGCATAACGTGTCATACGGTCGTTAGATTCAAATCCGAGGCCTTCTATGGTGCGGTCGGCCCGTTCAATGTGAATGAATGAGTCGGAATATATTTTATTCATTTTCTGGTTCCAGAACAGTTGCTGTGTCAGGAATTTTTCTCCAGCCGTATTGAGTATGTTTACATTTCCGTCGAGACGCCATATCTGGCTATTCTTGAAATATGTGGCAGAATCGCAAACTACGGTTGCCTCTGTCTGGTAGTCGGAATTGAATTTTTCAAGAAGAAGTCCTTTAGGAAACTTCCATACTGGAACGCGTGCCTGGTCGAACACCAGCCATAGCGATGCCGTTATTCTGTACCGTGTTATTCCTGAGTCGGAAATCAGCGTAGACACGTCGCGTGTAAGCATTGTCGGCACGGAATCGGCATTTGTATCGCGGTGTATGGTTTCTGTTTTACCCTTGCTGTTGCATCCGGCCGTTATGGCCAGCAGCACCGATATGTACAGTACCGGCAGAATCCTCATAACGGTACTGGCATTATTTTTTACGGGCATAGCAAGCGTTTAGGCGTTAGTAAATCTTGCTCTGGTAGAACCAGCGTTCGTTAAAGTTTATTCCGAGCGTGACACAGATATAGTCTTCTTTTATCAGGTTTACCGGCGATGCCTGGCGGCGGCGCCATTCCACACCCAGGTTTACCACTGTTTTTGACAATGGGGTTGGAAGTCCGAAACCTAACGATGCACCGTACTCCTTAACATCGTTTCCAAGTACGTTTATATAGCTTTTTTCATAAAACGTACCGGCACGGTAGTTAATTCTTTGCAAATAGCGTCCGCGTGGTTTGGGTATATACTGTACGCCGAATGCGTATTTTATACGGTTGTTGAATTTCTGACGGTCGGAACCTTCTACATCTATGCGGTTGTATTTGGCATCGCTCCAGGGGGCGTATGTAACGTCGAATTCTGTCATGAGGCTGTTGTTCCACATGTAGTTTATACCGAATCCCCATGTTGAGGGCATTGAATATTTGTTGCGAAGCGATGTATAGCCAACGGTGTCGGGTTTGGAATCGGAGTCTACGTCGTAGTTAACACCCCATGCGTGTCCGGCAAGGTCTTTTCCGGGTGTGAACGATGCTCCTATGGTGATACGGTTCTTTTGCCCTACGTTAAATCCGTACTGAACACCGAACTGCAGGCTGTAATCGCGAACTTCCACAACTGTTTGGAATAGGGAAGTCTGTCCGGAATTAGGATAAACGTATGTGTCGTTTGTGGTCGTGCCGAACAGGTAGCCTATGTTTGCACCGACAGAGAATCCCTTGAAAGGGGAGTATCCGATACCAAGGTACAGTTCGTTTAGTCCGCCGTTTCCTGATCTTGCGGCGCTTCCGTTCTTAATTTTCGAACCGAACGAGTAGCCTACTGAAGAAACCGGCACAAGGCCTACGCTCATACCTATGTTGCGGCTTACAGGGAATTGCAGTGTTAAATAGTCTAGTCCTCCTCCGTTTGACGATTCGCGGAGTGTTCCTGATTCGGATGGTTCCTGGCTCCATAGTTTTGTATATGTTACCCCCATGTCGAAAAGGAAAGTTAGCGAGTCGCACATAGCGTAGCTTGCCGGGTTCATGGCATTTATCTGACGGCCTGAGTTCATTGCGTAGCCTACTCCGCCCATTGCTCTTTGTGTTGAGGTGACTTTGTCGCGCAGAATGCCGTATCCGTAGCGCGAGTATGGCGACATTGGCGACTGGGCTATTGCCTGTATCGATATAATTGCTGCTAAAGCCGTAAATGCAGTTATTTTTTTAATCAGGTTCATTATATAATAATATGCTGTTTAATCCTTTTGTTACGAGGTCGGGGTCGACTTCGAATCCGGTTTTAAGCCGTGGTCCGGAGGGTGATTCCGAAGTTGTGTCTATTATTTTGCTTATAGTGTCTGCGTCGCCTCCGGTAATTATGACAAAGGTGTCGCTTCCGGCCATTTCGGCGTGATATATTATTTCTGCCGCAATTCCGCGCATTACCCCGTTACGGATGGCATCGGTGGTGCTGGTGGCCCACAGCGGAAGGTTTTCCGGGTTGTTTTCGGCATCTACTTCAGGCAGGCGCTTTGTCATTGTGTGGAGGGAGTGTGAACGCATCCACAGCCCGGGTGCAATGCTTCCGCCAGCAAAATGGGCATTTTGTGTAACTAAATCGTATGTTACCGCCGTGCCGGCATCGACAACCAGTACTTTCTGACCCGGGAATAAGGCGGCCGCACCGGCTGCTGCGGCTATACGGTCGCGGCCCAAGGTTGCCGGAGTAGCGTAATCGACAGTTATCGGCAAAGGCAACATAGATGTAAGTTCATAAACACGTTTTGCCGTTTTGCGCAGGCTCACAATTATTTCTTCGCCATAAGTTGCTACAGAGCAGTATATGGCGGCTTCAATGGGGTAACTGCGGGTGATTGTATCTATATCTGAGGTTGTGAGCTGGTAAAATTGCCATTGTTTTACAATTTGCCACTTGTCGAATATAGCTACTTTGGCACGCGAGTTTCCTTGATCGATAATCAGATTATAAGCCATTTGTATGCAAAATTAGCAATTCCTTGCGAATTAGTGCTTATGTTATTGCTCAAAAAAATGCGTATTGGCAGTTTGTCAGGGGAAATACTGCTTGTTTAACTATTTTTGTTTTTTGTGGTTCTTGGCTTCTTTTGACTGCGTTAGCGGTATCATTATGGACGAGTATATGACTATGGCACCCCCGGCTAGCGTGAATGCAAGCCAGTCGGTTGTTCCTGCTCCGGGGTAGAACATAAAGAATGCGCCAACACAGAAAAATATGGCACTCCAGGCCTGTATGTGGTGATGCCGGCGTACGCGGAGCGAATTGCCTTTATAGGGGCTGAATATGCGCCCGAGCAGTGTTATCAGGGCTCCGGCGGCATAAATCCAGCGTGCGGTTTTTATGTCGGTGCCAATCAGAGGCAGCAGTATTCCTATGGCTATCAGTATCATTCCGCCATTTATGGCAATGGCCCGTAATATTGATTTTTTAGTGCTGTTTTCGGGTGTCATATATGTTTTGGTGTATTATTTATTATTCGACAATATATACGTCTTCTGACGGACGTTGCATGTGGTAGTTTTCACGGACAATCCTTTCCATAGTTTCTGCATCGGTGTTTAATGCGCGGTTTAACCTGCGGTAGTGTTGCAGGGTGTCTTCGTTTTCGCTTATCTCCAGTTCCAGTTCGTTGATGCGCTGGTTGAGTTCGAAGGAGTGCATTACAGAGTTGTCGTTGAAGAACAGTACAAAGAACACAAATGCCAGCACAATTACGAATGTCACCGATATGTAGCGACGGCACCATGTGACAAAACTATTTAGTTGTTGTTTCATAAATAATCAGGGTGGTTTATTTAAATATTCCGGACTGTTTGTTGTACTGGCAAAGTTAGCGAATCCGCCATTATCAGGCAAGTAGCGGAGGTGTGCTGTAGTGTAATGATATTTGTTAAAATTTCAGTATGCATAATCCTCGGTAGCCGGCATCGGTTATTATGCCGAATGTGCCGTGGATGTTCTGCAGCTGTGAATTGTAGTGAATGTGGTAGCGTGTACGGGGTTTAAGGCTGGAAATGATGAAAGTGGCTTCCTGTTGTATGCCGTTGTCGGCCTCATTACTTGTAACTATGCGTTCTTCAATGCATATATCCTGGCCTTTTATTGTAAGCGCCAGGGAGGCATGTGATGTTTGGGAAGGGAGTAAGCTTCGTTTTATAACAAGGTCGAAACTGTCGGTTATGAAGAATGTTACTTCGTGTGAATTTGATGTGGATGTGCTGTCGGAAATAACGCCTGCTACAAGTACGGTTTCTATTTGTTGTATATGTGTATTATTCATTGCGGCGGCAAGTATGGCTGCTGCTACAATA
>SSTG01000017.1 GCA_004801635.1 Muribaculum caecicola
CTCACAAAGATCTCCCTTGCATGTATAGCCTCGTTTAGCGGTCGTCAGATACGGCAGGATTTCCATTCTAATGGTTTCTTTATCTATGAGTTCTATCAATTCAAGGAGTGTTTAGGTGTGTTTTTTCTCATTACACTTAACACTCCTTATTGTATTTTGTATGTTTAAAATAAGTCAAGATGACTTCAGTGTCGTATTCCGATATTTTTACAAATTTGTCATAAAAATAATCTTACTTTTTGTATATTTGTATGAATACAATATAGAAGTCATCTTGACTTTTTGAATTTGTTAATATGTTTAAGAAATATCACATGGAATGCCAACAGATTCCACCCTTTCCAACTGGAAGCAGTTTTGTCGAAACGGTTGAGAACGGATCGAAAGGAATCCATCCATGCATTCGTTCGTTCGATACTATATCTGAGGGAGAGAAGTTCGGTGTCCAAAAGGTATTTCTCATCATTTTTGGTATGGTTGTTGAAGTCCACATTGGCAATGATTCCCACACTCTCGCACTTTCTTCTGAAATCGTGGCAGTCAAATCCGGCATCGGCATTAAGGAAAAGTCCATCGGTGGGAATGCCTGCGTTCCGCATCAAGCCAAAAATTTGGTCAAGCGAGTTTTCGATCTCATGCACGTCATGATGTCTACCGGACTTTGGGTCCGACATTGCGATTGGAATGCCTTGACGGTCAGTAATAAATATGGAATTGGTTGTCTGTGCTGCCTTATGTGCCGCTCCTCCGACTTCCTCACCTCCACGCCGTGCTACCGTATGGCTGCCGTCAAGGTCGGCACTGGAGAGGTCTATCTTGTCGCGGTTGCGTTCAAGCAACGATTCCCAACTTTTTTGCCACGACCCATCCTTGCACCACTGCCGAAACTTCCCGAAGATTGTTTTATAATGGAGGACAACTTCGGTAAAGATTGCCATGGTGGGTATCAGATGCCACTGACAACCCGTCTTGAGCTTATACAATATGCACTGGATGACCTCACAAAGATCTCCCTTGCATGTATAGCCTCGTTTAGCGGTCGTCAGATACGGCAGGATTTCCATTCTAATGGTTTCTTTATCTATGAGTTCTATCAATTCAAGGAGTGTTTAGGTGTGTTTTTTCTCATTACACTTAACACTCCTTATTGTATTTTGTATGTTTAAAATAAGTCAAGATGACTTCATACTCATGCTCGGCAAAAACAAATAAATTTGCTTTTGCACCCGACTTATCTCGATATTTGTAAAAATGGGTTCAGTCTTTCAAAATTGTATTTCGTCAAAAAACACATGGACTTCAACCAAGATATATTGAAAAACTTGCATAGGGGGCACCGTTAACCTTAACTTTGCTTCAGAAACAAAATAATACCAACTTAATATGGAAACAGAAAAAACAACTTCATCCAGCAAATTGAAGGACACTAAATCAGTATCAACAAAAAAGGGTGCGGCCAAAGCTGCTGAAATTTTAGGAGCTGCCGCTGTTGGTTCGGCTTCAACCATGGCTGCAAACGCAGACTGGAGCGAGGAGGACGAACATCAGGAACAGGACGTGAAACAGTCGCAAGATGCCAAGCCTGAAGAAACAGCAGAACAGGTTCAGGAAGAAGTGTTTAACCCGGACGATATAATAATTGACGATTCAGCCGAGTTTGACACTGAATATGATGTAGTTGTAGAGTCGGACGATGTGGTTGTTGTAGAGAATGTCGATCCGGAACCTATCACGTTCGATGTTAATGAAGAAGAACTTATTGTTGTCCATGTTGAGCCGTCAGACATTTATTGTGTAGAAGATTTTAATCCTGATGACATACAGTTGGATGACGTTCTGGAATATGGTATAGAGCCTGATGTTTATTTGGCAGATAGCGATACAACTGATGATTCTACTGATTTTTTGAATGATATAATGGCATAATAGTACAGACAAATACCCAATAAATATAAACGTAATGAAAAAACTATTCTTTAATATCATTATAGGCTCACTAGTCGTGGTGCCGCAAATGGCGTTTGCACAGCAGACATTGGAACAGGCTACTGATTCAATAAAACAGATACTGGTTGACGCACGTGCCGGTAAGCCCGAGGCACAGAACGAAGTGGGCGCATGGTATTATCGCGGACGGCATGTTAAACAAAACTATAAAGAAGCGGCACAATGGTGGGCAAAAGCTGCTGCTCAAGGAAACGCCAGAGCTATAGGCAACCTGGGGCTTTGCTACCAGACCGGCAATGGGGTAGAAGCCGATTCACTGAAAGCAATGAAGCTGTACACCAGTTCAATTAAAAGGGGCAACGTGGCTTTGTTTAAACAGAACATGGCACTTGCAGGAAAGGGTAATGTATTTGCCCAAGTATATACCGCTTATTGCTTGCAGCACGGCTTGGGTGTTAAGAAAGACCCGGCAAAGGCTGCCACTTATCTGGAGACGGCTGCAAGCAAAGGCTCAGTCGACGCACAAAGGGAACTGGCTTTATATCTTTTGAACTCAAAGCAGCCGGTAAAAGCATATGCATGGTTTAAAAAAGCAGCCGACAAGGGTTCGGTACCATCCATATTTTATTGTGGAAAGATGCTAATTGATGGTCTTGGAGTAAAAAAAGACGCACAACAAGGTATGATTTATATACTTAAGGCTGCCGATGCAGGTTTTGCCAATGCCGAATATATAGCTTCACAGGCCTATTATCAGGGTAACGGTGTAACCAAAAGCAATACGCAGGGCTATAACTGGCTTTTAAAAGCAGCTCTGTCGGGAGTCTCTAATGCACAGTATCAGTTGGCACAAAAAATGGTAATAGGCGACGGGTGTCCTGTTAACTACGACCGCGCTACATACTGGTTCGGACGCTCGATACCGGCCGGCCATGCCGTAGCTTTTAAAAAGGAATTTGACAAAGCGGAAGGAACTCTCTATGGCACACCATATCAGGCCTATCTGAAAGGGTTGAAATATTATTCCCAGAAAGATTTCGAACAGGCGCTCAAACAGTTTAAAATTGTAGAGAAAGCAGGAATTGTCGAAGGGAAAACAATGACGGCTGTTATTATGGCAAATAAGGATTATTCCAAATACAATTTAAAAAAAGGAGTAAAATTGCTGAAAGAGGCAGCTAAAACCGATCCTATGGCCATGTATCTCCTAGGTGCAATGTATGAAGCCGGAAAAGGAGTCGAAGCAGATTTGGTGCAGGCTAAATCATATCTGGAACAAGCGGCAAAGGCTGGAAATCCTGAGGCAATGTGCTATCTTGGCAACATGTACTATGAAGGTCGCGGTGTAGACAAAAGTTATGATGAAGCAGTCAGGTATTACATGATGTCAGAAGGACAGCTTACACCTGATGCCGCTAAACATTTGGCTGCATGTTATGAAAACGGATACGGAAATCTTGAAAAAGATACACAAAAAGCTGAGGAACTTTTGAAAAACAGCTATAAAAATACTACAGAAGCTGTACTAAAACTGGTTCCGATGAATTAATCTAATACAATTAATTAACCGCAGTTAGCGTACGCATATGCCCTAAACGGCATGTATGTGCGCTAATTGCGGTTTTGTTATACGGTATATTGTCAATATAAAAAATGGCACACTGTGTAATGACAGCAAACCGCTTTGTCGAAAAAGCTATTGTTATTTATATAAGTTTACAGTGTCTTTTATATATTGTATTATGGGTTTCATGGTTGTTTGTATCGCTATGGTGCGTTCTGCAAATTCGCGGATTTCGGTCATTACCTGTTGCCGGGTGGCGTGCGTGTATATTTGGTCGTAAAATGCTATTATGCGGTTCATGTCGACAATTTTTTCATTCATTGGCAGTTCTAGGTTGTATTTGTAGTCGGTGTTTACAAATACGTCTGTTATGCCAGTGGCTATGGTTGGCAGCCCCTTGGCAAGGTATTCGCGACTTTTGAGTGTGGAGTGAATGTAGATGTCTTTGTCCTGTGTGGCAAGTGAAATTAGTCCGAGGTGGCATTTGTTGTATATTGCGTCCAGTTCGGTCCCGGTTTTGAATCCATGCATAACTACATTTTCGTTAAGATTCATTTCCTTAATCATTTCATTTAATTTTTGTTGTCCGGATCCTGTGCCGACAATGTGTAGAACTATTTTTCGATTACCACCGGATTTATAATACCTGTACATTCCTTGTAAGAAACGGTCATATCCGTGCCATATGGTTATTTTTGCAACTGCAACTATGTGGATAGATCTGTCTTCGGGTGATAGATTGATGGGTGGGGGTATTAAATCAAAATCTATGCCGTTTTTCATTTTTATAGTGGCGACACCTTCGATTTTGTCCAGGTTGCTGACTGCTACGTAACGGTTGATATATCGTTTGAGAAACGGCATATAGCAGACTTCTTTCCACCAGAATGGATGGTTAAACCATCGGCGTATAAGTTCTTTTTTTATTGGATATGTCCAAAGCTCGTAAAGAATAACGGCATGAGGATTGTGCCTGCGTATTTTGCGTATGGCAAGGAGGTGCGGCAGTGACAGGAATATAGGGCGCCTTATGTAATAGAAATCAAAGCCGTCAAACTCAGGCTTGTGTCGTGACAGGCAATCGCCAATCGGCCCTTGGAAAGGTAGGCGCATAATTATTTTGCGCCATATCGATAGTGAAAACCGTTTGGGATACTTTACTTGACGGCATGAGAGACCGCTTTGATTTAGTGCCTTTATTTGTGCTGCGACCTTCTTTTCAATACCGGCATTTCTGAACCGGATATCGGCATTTTCGTACCCATAGAAATATAGCCCTTTTATTTTACTCATATGCCTGCGAAGATATTATTGATTAAATCTGACACTTTTTCAGCAGCATTGCCTTTTTCATGTGATCCTACCTCTTTTTGGTGGGCGATAATCCGGTTAATACTGTTTTCTTCTGAGTAGTTATTTATTAGCCGGCACAATCCGTCTATGGTAGTGGAATAAGGATATGGCCAAAGGTCTATCGGGGTGTAGAATCCTCGTTCCTCCATAAATTTTTGCAAATCTGGAACATAAAGAAAAGCCGGTTTCCGGGTAATGCAAAAATCCCATATTGACGAAGAATAGTCTGTTATCATAATATCTGCAAATTCCAATAAATCTTGCATGTCAGGATAATCGGTTACATCCACAATATGAAGTTTGCTGTTGTCGTTGCCAGGTATGGAATGTCTGTGCCTGCGATATAGAAATGTGACTTCTTTCCCGAACCTGTTATATATAGCGGAAGCTACGGGCTTAATACAAATGTCGTTGTCGATAGGCTGTTGATAGCGGTGCGTGCCCCTGAATGTAGGGGCATAAAGAACTAATAAATTTTCGGCAGGAATGTTATATTGTGAACAAAAGTTTTTTAATGCCTGCTCTTTGCTTTTGTCAGTGGTTGAGAAAAAACGGTCGTTTCTTGGAAATCCAGATTGCAGAAATTTTTTTGAATCAACACCGAAGTCAACGGAAAGTTCTTGTGTCTGTTTTGCGCAACTTGACAATACAAAATCGGTCATACGGCCCCTGATGTCCCGTATTCGGGTTATATATTTCCATTCTGCAGCAGAAAGCATATGTTCCTTCATGTACATGTGTTTGTAAGAACCCCCTCCGTGTCCGGTACTGATAACTTTTTGTGATTTCCGTTTTGGTAGAAATGGCTCAACACCCAGGTTGCTTATAATAAATTCTGATGTAAGCAGATAATAAATATGCTTGGGCGATAGAAATTTAGTTGTTTTTATGTTCTTGCGAAAACGGTTGGGAATTTGATTTGGTTTGTTTAAGACCCATATATACTCAAATCTGTTGCCATATTTATGTTGCAATTTTTCGAAAATATATTTTGGATTGCATGAGTAGCGTAATCCTTCGTCTGAAGATAACAGTATACGGTTCTTTTTTACCGGGAATATATAACCAATTCTAAGGATAATGCTGGCTAGCAGTATTATGTAGTACTTTATATTGAATTTCATGTTTATTATCGTATGTATTTCAAAAATCCGGCTATGGTGTAATTAATCATATAATACCAGCAGCGCAGAAGGCCGATATTCTGATGTTTTCTGATAACATTCCAAAATCCTTGTGCCATTTGCCATTTATTGGCTGACCGGGAGCTTTTTGAGTCACGGTATAAGGCCGTAACCTTACAAAGATTATGTGCTGTTATGCCTTTCTTTAAAATGTCAAGCCAGAAACAATAATCTTCCTGAGGTATATTTTTGAATAAGGTTTCGCCTATTGCCGACCTTTTGACAACGGATGTCAGAAATGGTATGTGGTTCGATTTTAATAAGTCGTTATATGTAGTTTTGTGCCTTGTCTTTATGATACGCCCGTTTCTTTTGTATTTATTGTTTACTTTTTCGTAATGTGAATACACTAAATCATAATTATTTTGCTCAATCAACTGTATTTGTTGCTGTAATTTATCGGGCAGCCACATGTCGTCGCTGTCAACAAATGCAATGTATAGGCCTGATGCATTCTTTATGCCAATGTTTCTTGGTGAAGACGGCGCTCCTGTATTTCTTGATGTCTTTAAATAAATAATTCTTGAATCATTATCAGCATAGTTTTTTATTATGGATGCTGAATTGTCAGTAGAGCAATCGTCAATTATTATCAGCTCCCAGTTTTTAAAGCTTTGAGCTAATATGGAATCTATTGTTCTGGCAATTGTAGACTGCGAATTATAACAGGCTACTATAATTGAAACCGTTGGTTTTAAGTAGGCCATTTTGTTTGTTGTGGCTAGTTCGATGATTGGGTCTTAAACTCGTGTTTAATAGTTCGCATCAAACCTTCATTTAAGTTGTATGGAGCATTGAAACCTGAGCTATGGGCTTTGTCAGAATTAAATTCGGTTGTGGCACAGAATTTCTTTATGCGGGCAGAACTGATTGTTGTTTTTCTGTTTGTTAGTTTGGCAAATGCGTCGATGCAGTAACCCATAAGCATTGCTAGCCGGTATGGTGCGTGTATGGCAGGTATATGTTTGTCCAAGGTTTGGCTTATAATGGAAACAAGTTGGTTCATGTTTATATCAGGTTTGTCTACATAGTTGAAAACATTATAGCCTGTAGTAATATTTTCAATAATATATTTTACAAAAGCGGCGATATTTCCAACATAGGCCATTGACTTTTTGTTGTTTCCTTTTCCAATCATGAGGAATCTCCCGGATGAAATCTGTTTCAATAGGTTATATACGTTACCACGGTTGTATTCGCCGAATACTACCGTGGGGCGTATGATGTTTATATTCCAATCGGGGTGTGATTTGTGCCATTTTGCCAGTAATTGTTCTGCCTGCCATTTGGATTTTCCGTAGTGGTTAAACGGGTCTGCCGGTGAATTCTCGTTAGGGCAGTCTTTATTAAGTCCATATATTGCTACAGAAGAAAAAAATATTATTCGTTTGATTCCGTTCTTTTCCATCGCATTTAGCGTTACTTCCATACCACCGATGTTTGTGTCGTAGTATAATTGTGTCGGGGTGACATCGTCGCGATGTTGTGCGGCAAGGAGCACAACCAAATCGAAACCATGTAGCTCGCTGTCCATTTGGTGTTGGTTGCGTACGTCTCCTATTGTTGTTATATTATTGAAAGATAGGCTTGGCGCTAGGTCTATATTCTTGCAGTCATATTTTGCAGATTCCTTGCATAGAAGTTCAAGAATCCTAGTTCCGATAAATCCGCTTGCTCCTATCATTGCTATTTTCATCATTATAAATTTTATCTATATGATTGATAATATTGGTATTATGCGGTATCGCTATGTTTATATCAATATACAAATATAGCAAAATCTATATAGATGCAGAATAGAAATGATTAATTAATATTAAAATGTAGACGTTGGCAGCTATTTTGCCAGTTGAGAGCGGGAATATGAATATTAATATGTGCATATTCATATTTTCTAAATATTATTATGCAGAGGTATCGAAATTTAGTAACTTTGCACTCTCAAAAAACTAAAGGTCTGATTTTCTAAAGGCAAAAATGAACTGTTGTTGTAATATATTGCTATTTAGGTGGTTAGAATTGGTTATAAATGAGCCGTTTTTGATTGTATTAAATTTAAAGATATGGATTGGTTCCTTAAATTGTTGGCTCCGGGAAATGAGGCACTGGCAAGTACAATAGCTTTATATTCATTTATAATAGCTGCCGGTGTTTATCTGGGGAAAATTAAAATTGGTGGAGTTTCGCTTGGCGTGACTTTTGTGCTTTTTGTTGGAATTATCATGGGGCACTTTGGTTATGTTGTTAACTCAAACGTGCTTCATTTTATTCGAGAGTTTGGTCTGATTTTGTTTATCTTTTCTATAGGTTTGCAAGTCGGTCCTGGATTTTTTTCATCGTTTAAACGCGGTGGGATGGTTTTAAACGGGCTGGCAGTCCTTATGATATTATTGGATGTTGCCATAGTTTTGTCCATATTCTATATCGATGGCAATACACCTATAACGGCTTTGGTAGGGGTAATGTCGGGGGCTGTTACAAATACGCCGGGTTTAGGAGCTGCGCAGCAGGCTATATTGCAGGTTAATCCGGGTGCTTATAGCGCTTCTGAACAAATGGCAATGGGATATGCGGCAGCTTATCCTTTAGGTGTAATAGGCATAATTCTTTCCATGTTTATAATACGGTGGATATTCCGTGTAAAAACCGATAAGGAAATAAAACAGATTGAAGAAGATACCGACAACTCGCAGTTGAAACCGCATATAGTTACTTTTCATGTAACAAATACTCTGATTGACGGTAAAAATATGTATGAGCTACACGATATCCTTGCTGCAAATTTTGTGGTATCGCGCTTAAAAGACAGAGAAGGAAATATTATAATTCCTAATTCACAGACTATAATACACACTGGCGATTTCCTTTATGCGGTTATGTCGGCTCAAGACGAGGAGCGTTTTAAAAGCGTTATCGGGCCAGAAGTTGAAATGGACTGGGAGGCTGAGCCAAGCCCTGTCTTGTCAAGGAGGATATTGATTACCAAAAGTGAATATAACGGCATACCGTTGGGCCAGTTGCGTTTGAGGATGGGTTATAAGTTAAATGCTACCCGAGTAAACCGCGCCGGTGTCGACTTGTTGGCTTCTCCCGGTTTGCGGCTTCAGATGGGCGACCGTATCACTGTTGTAGGACAGGAGGCCGATATTGCCCGTTTGGCTGACCGCTTGGGTAATTCGGTGAAGCGACTTAATGAACCCAACATGATAACACTTTTTGTAGGCATTTTCCTTGGTATACTGGTTGGCTCTATTCCAATCATGTTCCCGGGAATGAGCGTGCCAATGAAGCTTGGACTTGCTGGAGGGCCGTTGGTTGTTGCAATTCTTATAAGCCGTTTTGGCTATAAAATAAAATTGGTTACATATACTTCGTCGGCTGCGTCGCTACTTATGCGTGAAATAGGCATATGCTTGTTCCTTGCTTCTGTAGGGGTGGCTTCTGGTGCAAATTTTGCTGAAACTGTGTTTAATCACACCGGTATGTGGTGGGTTATATGGGGATTTATAATCACCGTATTGCCGTTGTTAGTTGTAGGTTGCATTGCGCGTGGTTTGTATAAGATTAACATGCTTACAATTATGGGTCTGTTCAGTGGCGGTATGACCGATCCACCTGCATTGGCTTATGCTAATAATTCAACGGGCAACGATGCTCCGGCTGTGGCATATTCAACCGTATACCCGCTTACAATGTTTTTACGTGTTGTTGCAGCTCAGGTACTGATACTTACTCTTGCGTAACTAAAAAAACAACAGACAGGCGGCCTGAAAATTACTTTCAGGCCGCCTGTCTGTTGTTTTTTTAGTTGATGTCTATGAGTTTTCCATTATAAACCGTTCGGCATCAAGAGCTGCTTTACATCCTGATGCTGCAGCACATATTGCCTGCTGGTAATGAGGGTCGGCCACGTCGCCGGCAGCAAATACTCCGGCTATGCTTGTCTGCTGGTTTGTGCCGGGAAGTACTATATATCCGTTGCTGTCCATATCGAGCTTTCCTGAAAAAAGTTCAGTGTTTGGCTTATGGCCGATGGCAAGAAAGAACCCGTCGATAGCAATGTCAAACTCCCGTTGTTGCTCAGTATTTGCGAACTGCAATAAATGTGCCCCTTCCAGAAACTCGGTGCCGAACAGGCCTTTTGTTACCGTTTCAAAACAAACCTCTATGTTATCTTTGTCGAAAACACGTTTTTGCATAACTTTCGATGCGCGCAGGTAATCTTTGCGCACAATAAGGTATACTTTTTTTGCAAGATTAGACAGGTACAGGGCTTCTTCGCAGGCTGTATCGCCTCCGCCTACGACGGCAACTGTGCGGCCACGGTAGAAAAAGCCATCGCATGTGGCGCATGCCGATACTCCAAGGCCGGCAAACCGGCTTTCGTCGGGCAGTCCAAGATATTTGGCTGATGCGCCGGTTGCAATTATCACGGTATCGGCCGTGACGGTGTCGCCTGAATCATTGGTTATTTTAAAAGGACGTTCGTCAAAATTTACAGCGGTTACGGTGCCTTGGCGCAGCTGTGTTCCAAACCGTTCTGCCTGACGGCGCAGGTCGTCCATTAACTGCGATCCCATGACTCCTTCGGGGTATCCTGGAAAGTTTTCCACCTCGGAGGTTGTTGTCAATTGTCCGCCCGGCTGGGTCCCTTCATATAGAATTGGTTCCATATTGGCTCGCGATGCGTATATGGCGGCTGTATATCCGGCAGGACCTGAGCCGATTATCAAACATTTAGTTTTGCTTGTGAACATTATCCTTGAGTTTATTGGTTTTATTAGCGGTTGCTGTCTGATAACAGCTAGCGCAAATCTATAATATCGGCTTGTGGTAGCTGTTTTTTGTTAAAAACAAATGTGGAATGCGGATAGTTTATTCCTTTGGTTATTGATTTTACTTGTAATTCAAGCGAGTTTCCGGCATTGAACTCTACCGTTATTTTTTTAGGGGAATAGTCTGTTTTTTTATAAGAAATCCGCATTTTGCTTATAGGCAGCTGTCCTTCTACATTCGTGTTTGGAACCAGTTCTACGGCACCTGTGTCATTGTCGGAAGCCGGCACGTTTTTAGCTGAGTAGTGTTGGAGCAATGTGCCCAGTATAAGCAGAGGGTTTATTCCTGCTAGTTCTTCGGGAGTAGGTTCGGTGATACTCACTTCTTTGGTGTCGGTCAGATAGGTCCACTGTGTTTTGCCATCATACCAAACTGCCATTTCATTTGAGTTCAACTTGAATTTGTCGCCCATAATGCATATAATCTGTGGCTGTAGGGCTTGGCTGTCAGAAATAGGCACATAACGGATTGTAACAGATTTACTGTCTGTAAGGAACTTGGCAATGTTTTCCACAGCCAACCGGGCGTTTGTTGCCGGAAAAGCTGCCGATATGCAAAAAAATACGGCGGTAAAAAATGTATATACTCTTGCTGTCATTAAAGCTCAAAATTATATTGTGTTTTCAAGTAGTCGTTCAAGTTGCAGGCTGTCAATCAGTACGGCTCTGGGTTTGGCTCCTAGTGCCGGACCTACAATGCCTGCAGCCTCCATCTGGTCCATAATTTTTCCGGCGCGGTTGTATCCTATAGAATAACGTCTTTGTAATGATGAAGTTGATGCCGTGTTTGATTGGACTACAAATCTGGCTGCTTCCTCAAACAGGGGGTCACGGTCGTTAACGGCTCCAAATCCGGCATTGTTTCCGTCAGACTCCGGCTGATAGTCGGGCAGGGGGTATGCTTCGTCATAGCCCATTTGTTCGTCAATGGCATTGACAATCGATTCTACCTCGTCGGTACTGATAAACGCGCACTGAACGCGGTCAACTTCTCCGTTATAAGAAAACAGCATGTCTCCTTTACCAATAAGCTGGTTGGCTCCGGGGCGGTCTAGAATGGTGCGGCTGTCAACCATCTGTGCTACTCTGAATGCTATTCGGCCGGGGAAGTTGGCTTTTATAATACCGGTAATTACGTTTGTAGACGGTCGTTGAGTGGCCAATATCATGTGCATGCCCACGGCACGTGCTTTCTGTGCAATACGCGCTATAGGGGTTTCAACTTCTTTGCCGGCCATCATTATAAGGTCGCCGAATTCGTCAACCACAATAACTATGTAAGGCAGATAGCGGTGTCCTTTTTCAGGGTTCAGCCTGCGTTGAATAAACTTGGCGTTATATTCCTTTATAGTTCTGACATTGGCATCCTTTAGCAGGTTGTAGCGGTTGTCCATTTCTATACACAGGGAGTTCAGAGTGGCAACAACCTTCATAGGGTCGGTTATTATGGCTTCCTCCTCGTCGGGAAGTTTTGCCAGATAATGCCTTTCCAGTTTTGCATAGGGGCTGAATTCCACCATTTTGGGGTCAATTAGCACAAATTTTAGCTCTGACGGGTGTTTCTTGTAAAGGAGTGATGCTATTATAACGTTCAGTCCAACCGATTTTCCTTGGCCGGTGGCTCCGGCAACAAGCACGTGGGGCATTTTTGCCAGGTCGGCAATAAATATATCGCGAGAAATGGTTGCACCCATTGCTATAGGCAGGTCCATTTTGCATTCCTGAAATTTTTTTGAAGCAAGAACCGAGCGGACGGGTACCATTTGCGGCTCTTTGTTCGGAACTTCTATACCAATTGTCCCTTTTCCAGGAATAGGGGCTATTATTCGTATACCCAAAGCCGATAATGACAAGGCTATATCGTCTTCAAGGCGTTTTATTTTTGCAATACGTACACCTTCTGCTGGAATTATTTCGTATAATGTCACCGTGGGGCCTACGGTTGCCTCTATATGAGATATTGGAATACTGTAGTTTTTAAGTGTTTCAGTAATCCGTTCTTTGTTTTCTTCCATTTCAGACTGGTCTACGCTGTTAGCCTTTATGGGGATGTCGGTCAAGAGGTTGACAGAAGGAAAGTGGTAACGCGACAATTCTGCGGTAGGGTCGTAGACATCGGTTTTTATGTTTTCGGCTTCTTCTATTTCGCCCACATTTATGGTCATGTTCACTTCTCCGTTATCAGTCTCTGATAATGTATCGCTATCAGTTATGTTATATTTCTCATCGGTCGTATAGTCAGTATCCGATGGCATATCTGTCAGGTCGTCGAATTCACCGGCCATAAAGCTCATATTGTCTGATTCGTCAATATTGTCTTCTTTTGGTTCTTCTATTGCCGGTTCTATTTCTTTGTCAGAACTTCGGAATGTTTCTTCCATAAGCTTTTGCTCTGCAAGTCGTGCTTCTTTTTGGGCTTGAACCTTAAGCCTGTGTGCTATGCGTATGCGTCTGTATTTTACAATAGCCAGACGTATGTAATTTAAATATATTGATACAATTAAGCCAATCAGTATACAGCTTACAACAAGGGGGCCTGCCACACCAGCAACGGCAAACAGGTAGTGGCAAACTTCGTAGCCGTGAACCCCTCCCCAATATATCCATGAGCGAAATCCGTAAGTTGCGTAGCCAACAACTATAGATGCGGAAATCATTATAATAAGGCAGCGCAAGGTCATGCCTAAAAAGTTAAATCTGCGTCTGTGAAGCAGTTTCCATCCTAAAGCAAAAAAGTAATATATAATTACAAACGAGCCTACACCGAACCCATATGAAAACATATTGTGGCCAATGCTGGCTCCCAACGGGCCTCCGGCATTCTCTACGGCAACTCCCGATGCAGCCATTTCAGAAATGCTTAGCGATGTTGCCGAACTTTGGTCGTTAGCGCCATGGCTGAAATACGATATGGTTGCAAGAGTTAGGTAACACCCTAGGAATATTAATGTTATGCCTACAAATAAACGGGTGCGCCTATCGTGGAAAAAACTGGATATCCGTCCTTGTTTTTTCTCTTTGGTTGCTGATGTTTTTGTTGCCGGCTTCTTTTTTGAGTTGCCCTGTCTTTTCTGAGTTTTTAAAGAATCGTCTTGCTGCAGCGTTTCGTTTTCTTTTATTTGGTTGGTATAGCTGCCGTCGATATTGTCGGGATCAAATACGTCCGTATTGATTCTGGTAGAGTTCATGTCTGTTTTGAGTTATGACTACAAAGATAATTAATTGCATCTTCACAGGCAACAGGAGCATATGCCCTGACAATAGGTAATTGTGGGCAATTTTTAAATTTGTAATGTGAATAATGTGTAATAGTTGCAACAATAGTCGTGAATTGTTAAATTTGCATATAACCTTAAATTTTTTGTAATGGAACATTTTGCTAAAGTGAAAGTAGGGCTGATAGGTGTGGGCCTGAATACATATTGGGATCAGTTTGACGGACTGCTTGAACGGCTGAAAAGTTATCAAGCCCGGATAAGTGAAAAAATGTCGGAAACAGGGGCAGAAGTCGTTGATGCCGGATTAGTTGATTCGCCTGAAAAAGCTGATGCTGCTGTAAGGGTACTGAATTGTGGAGAAATAGAAATATTATTTGTCTATATATCCACATATGCTTTATCTTCAACAGTATTGCCCATTGCACAGCGTGTCAAAGTCCCGGTTATACTGCTAAATATGCAACCGGTTCCGGCAATTGACTATAATTATATAAATTCTCTTAATGACCGGGGAAAAATGACTGGCGAATGGCTTGCGCACTGTCAGGCCTGCTCGGCTCCTGAATTTGCCTGTGTATTCAACAGGGCAAATATACGCTACGACATTATTACCGGCTACATGGACGACCCCGTTGCATGGCACGATATTGAATCGTGGATTTGCGCGGCACGTGCAGTAAAAGGCATGCGCGATAATAGGATGGGTATTCTCGGCCATTATTATTGTGGTATGCTTGATGTCTACACCGATACCACGCTGCAGGCGGTGACATTTGGCTCGCATGTGGAATTATTGGAAATGTGCGAGTTGAAACAGCTGCGTGACAGTATTTCCGAGACAGAACTTCAACAGAAACTTGTTGAATTTGGCGAAAAGTTCGACATTGCTCCAGATTGCGAACCATATGAACTAGAACGGGCGGCACGTACGTCTGTTGCTCTCGACAAACTGGTTGAAATTCATAATCTTGGTTCGTTGGCATATTATTATGAAGGTGTTAGCGGCAATGACTATGAGAACATTGTTACATCTGTTATTGCCGGTAATACGTTACTTACCGGCCGCGACATACCTATAGCCGGAGAGTGTGAAGTTAAAAATGTACAGGCCATGAAGATAATGTCGCTTCTCGGAGCCGGTGGATCGTTTTCTGAACCTTATGCCATGGATTTTAATGACGATGTGGTCTTGTGGGGACATGACGGTCCGGCACATTTTGCAATAGCGCAAGGACGTGTAAAGCTTGTTCCCCTACCGGTATATCACGGAAAGCCGGGAAAAGGCCTTTCAATACAGATGTCTGTGCGCTTGGGCAATGTTACATTCCTGTCGGTTTGTGAAGGCGCTGAGGGTGTGTTTCTGCTGGTTGCTGAAGGCGAAGCCGTAGCCGGACCTGTATTGCAGATTGGAAATACAAACAGCCGTTACCGTTTTGCATGCGGGGCCAGAGAATTTATGGATAAATGGAGTAAGGCCGGCCCGTCGCATCATTGTGCCATAGGGGTAGGGCATGTGGCAGACAAAATATGCAAATTTGCCTCGTTGCTTGATATTCCGGTTGTAAGGGTATGCTGATTAAAATAAAACAATAAATATATTGATTATGAAGTTAATTAAATTAATTGCAGGGTTGGGACTTGCGTTCACTCTAGGTTCGTGCAGCACCAATAACGAACTGGATGTGTTGCGTGAAAACTTTGTTAATCCGCCACAGACGGCGAATCCTGGTGTGTACTGGTACTTTATGGATGGAAACCTGTCAAAAGAAAGTATTACAAAGGACCTGGAGTCAATGAAAAAAGCCGGTATCGGGTATGTTACTTTTTTAGAGGTGAATGTAGGTGTGCCACGCGGCAAAATTGATTTTTTCAGTGACGAATGGAAAGACTGTTTTGTTCATGCTGTTAATGAATGCGAGCGTCTCGGTATAGGTATGACGCTTGGCATCGGTCCGGGTTGGAACGGAAGTGGTGGTCCGTGGGTACAGGGCGGACAGTCAATGCAGCACCTTGTTTCTTCAATAAAGCATGTTAAAGGTGGATGTGAACAGACCATAAAGCTGGATGTACCTTCTCCCAAACCACCGTTTTTTGGTGAAGGGGCGTTTACCCCTGAACTGAAAGAGCGATGGAAAAATTATTATAAAGATGTAGCAGTAATAGCTTTTCCGAAAACAGCCGGGAATAAATTTATTACTGATGCCGATAACAAGGTGCTATATTATAGGGCGCCGTACAGTTCGATGCCTGGAGTCAAGCAATTCATAGACCGTGATGAAGAAGGCCGCGAAGCATATTTGTCTGATATAGTCCAGACAGAAAAAGTGGTGGACCTTACATCGTTGCTTAAGGATAACGAAATTACATGGAATGTGCCTCAGGGCGAGTGGACAATTATGCGTCTGGGCGCACGTAACAATGGTGCTGTTACACGTCCGGCTCCATTGCCAGGCGTAGGATTTGAAAGCGACAAGGCCGATTCGACAGCACTTATGGCCCACTTGGGTACGTTTACAGACGAATTATTGTCATTGTTAGGCGACCATGACACAACATTGCAGGGTGGTTTAAAATACCTGCATATTGACAGTTGGGAAGTTGGTGCGCAGAACTGGACACCTAAGCTGCGTGAAGAATTTAAGAAACGCCGTGGATACGACCCACAGCCGTTTTATCCGGCATATGCCGGATATATAGTTGGCGATAAAGCTATAAGTGAACGTTTTCTGTGGGATTTGCGTCAGACAATGCAGGAGCTTATGTTAGAAAATCATTCTTCATATGTACGCAGATATGCCAATAAAAAAGGATTGCAATTGTCAATAGAGCCTTACGACATGAACCCGATGCAGGATTTAGAGCTTGGTGCTACTGCCGATGTGCCTATGGCTGAATTCTGGAGTCTGGGAGGGTTTAACACAACGTTCAGTGCTGTAGAAGGGTCTTCGCTGGCTCACATAAAGGGACAGAATATTGTGCCGGCCGAAGCATTTACTGCCCATCTAGACGGATGGCGTCAACACCCGGCTTCAATGAAAAACCAGACAGACTGGGCTTTTGCCGCCGGAATTAACCGTATGGTGTACCATACGTTCCAGCATCAGTCATTGCCCGACAGCCTGCGTCCCGGTATGACAATGGGCCCGTACGGTGTACATTGGGACAGAAACCAGACATGGTGGCCATACGTTGGAGGCTATCATACATATGTAAGCCGGTGCCAGTATCTGCTTCAACAAGGCAAACCTGTTGCCGATGTGCTTTACCTTACACCAGAAGAAGCCCCGTTTGTTTTTCGTGCCCCCAAATCTGCTCTTTATGGCGACACGCTTATTGACAAGCGTGGATATAGTTTTGATGCATGTCCGCCAAGCCTGTTTTATGCAGCAAGTGTAAAAGATGGAAAAATTGTATTTCCGTCAGGAGCAAGCTACCGTATTATGGTGTTGCCGCATTTTAAAACAATGACTATAGCCTATCTGGAAAAAATAAAATCGCTTGTCGACGCAGGGGCCGTATTGGTAGGCCTACCGCCGGAAAACACTCCAGGCTTGACCGGCTATCCCGAATCAGAAAATAAATTAAAAGCAATGATTAATGAATTGTGGGGAAGGGATGACGTTGAAAACGGACTGGTTAAGCATAAGTTTGGCAAAGGAACCGTATTTACGGGTAATGAGATTGCCCGAAATGAAGATAACCTGTATCCATGCTATGATTTGACATCTGGAATACTTGCCGACAGTTTGGGCATTTGTCCCGATTTCACTTCTTCTCCTGATGTAATCCGCTATATACATGAGAAAGTTAAAGATATCGACATCTATTTTGTTTCCAATAGGACAGAAAAAGATGTTGAGGCTGAATGTTCTTTCCGTGTATCGGGTAAGCAGCCGCAATTGTGGAACCCGGTTACAGGTGAAACCCGTTATTTGACATCGTTTACAGACAATGGTACTGTAACCACACTCAAATTATTATTTGACACAACACAAAGCTATTTCATTGTATTTGCAGGAAAGCCCGACCATAGAACTGGCGAACCTAATTTTTCGGATAAAGCAGATCTGATGACTCTCGGTGGCTCATGGAACGTTTCGTTCAACCCGTTGTGGGGCGGACCGGATTCTGTTGAATTCAAGGAATTGTCTGATTGGAGCCTGTCGGAAGTTGAAGGAATACGCTATTATTCCGGTACGGCTGTTTACAATAAGTTGTTTGACTTGTCCGAACCGGTTAACGGACGTGTATATCTGAATCTTGGAAATGTGAAGAATATTGCCAAGGTTACGCTTAACGGTCATGATTTGGGCACAGTGTGGTCTGCTCCTTGGGAGATAGAAATAACTGATGCACTTACTTCGGGCGAGAATAAGCTCCGTATAGAAGTTGCTAATCTGTGGGTAAACAGGCTTATTGGTGACGAGCAACTGCCTGACGACGGTATTGTCGGCGAGCAATGGCCGCAATGGCTGATAAATGGTGAAAAACGTCCAAGCAGCAGATATACGTTTACAACATATAAACATTATAGTGCAGATTCTCCGTTAATGCCGTCAGGATTACTCGGCCCGGTAAAGATAATAAGCAAATAGTAATAAAAACAAAGAATCCGCCAATCGGCGGATTCTTTGTTTTTATTACAGGGCATGACAATTATTGGATATTGCGTATATTTGTATGAATACAATATACTCAAGCTCGGCAATGCTCAAATAAATTTGGCTTTGCGCTCGACTTATCCGTATATTTGCATTATGAAAGTTTATAAATGGTGCATAATTTCAATATTATTTATGCTGATGCTGTCAGGGTGTAGTCTTTTTGAGTTTCACCCTTATTCAGTGAAAATTGCAGGAAAGACAGATACAAACACCAAATATGCCGGCATTCTTGAAGAATCAGGTTTGGAGTTGCCTATAAAATTTGCATTCATAACAGATACTCAAGGTTCTTTAGACGAAATGCGCCGTGCCGTTTACGATATAATAGGGCGTGGCGATATTGACTTCATTGTCCACGGTGGCGACCAAACTGACTTCGGACTTCCTAAGGAGTATGTATGGAGCCGTGATATTTTGGAACTGTCAGGATTGCCTTATATTTCTGTAATTGGTAATCACGACTGCCTTGGTAATGGAAACGATACGTTCAATGATATTTTTGGTCCTGAAAATTTTTCATTTAATGTGGCACATACACACTTTCTGTGCCTTAACACTATCGCGCTTGAATACGACTATTCACGGCCTGTTCCTGATTTGGACTTTATTGAACGCGACTGCAAGGCTACGAACGAATTAAACCGGAAACAGCCAGGCAGTATAACACATACAGTGGTGATAATGCATTCGCGTCCTTATGACGAACAGTTTAACAATAACGTAGCAAAACCTTTTAATGAATATATTTCACATTTTCCGGGAATGAAAGGAGATGGCAAGATTCCGTCTTTCTGTATAAACGGACACAATCATAGTATGGCTGTTGAAGACATTTTCCAAAACGGGATTTTATATTATCAGGCACCAAACATTGCAAAACGGGCCTATTTTATATTTACCATTACAGAAGAAAGCTATGAATATGAGGTGGTTTCATTCTGAATTAGCCATTACTTTCTTTGCTATAAGTGCTTTTTTCTCTTCTGGAAAAATTGTGGCACAAGGCATAGATTCTGTCGGATTCAATAATAAGTATGAACAACGTATAATTCAGTTCGATAAATTCTGGCAGAAACTATGTCCCGATCAGTTTACCTTGCAGTTTGCCGGAGGCATAGGGATGTTGTCGCTTGGAGTAGGCTGGGATTACGGTAAGTCAAATCAATGGGAAACGCATCTGTTGGTAGGCTATCTGCCCAAACGTTACAAATACCATCACTATACCACGTTAACTTTAAGGCAGATATATATTCCATGGAAGTTGCGGTTTGGCCACGTATGGCAAATAAGGCCGTTTTTTGTAGATTTGTCAGTTAATTCTATTCTTCATAACGATTTCTGGATGACAGAGCCTGACAGGTATCCCCACGGATACTATGGCTTTTCTAGCCGAATGCGTTTTCACCTGGGAATAGGCCAGCGATTTACTGTACATATTCCACGTAATAAGCGTATTTTTAGCCGGGCAGTTTCATTTTATTACGAGATTTCCACCTGCGACCTGTATGTTAGGCAGAAAGTGCTAAACAGGGCAATCCCGTTTAAGGATATAATTTCACTTGGACTTGGGGTTATTTATACCATCTGAAAACAATTCGGATTGAAAATGGCAAAATCGGCAGTTGAATGCTGATTTACATAAATTACAAATAATAAGACATGCAGATCGATTGATTTGCATGTCTTATTATTTGTGTATGTTCTAGCTTTTGGTTGCTTATCGGGGAAGCGATGAATAATCTTTTGAATAACGTAGCATCTGGGGCACATAGTCCTCGTCATAACGCACTGTTACGTCTGTTACATTACCATCAGAATCTTTAACAAGTTCGTAAACGGGGTTTACAAATCCTTTGTACGGGGCTATGTTTAAATGTTCGTAGCGTTTTAATACTTCGGCATGTACTTCCGGATCAACGCGTACACCATAAGTTTCAACAAGTTTGCGTCCGGCTTCATAGTCGCCTTCGCTCTTTATACGCTGTACTTCGGCTAGAAGTTCGCCGAAAAGCTCCCTCAGGCGAGGATAGTCGTTTATGCGTACATATGTTTTGCCGTCACGTTTTACAAGCTCTATTACTTTTTCATCACCGCCTTTCTGGAAACACCATTCGGCAATAAGTTTTCTGTTGCGCATATGCGCTTCTTCAACATCTTTGCCTGGTTCTATGCGCATCAACTGTGTCATAAGGCCGTTCAAAATGTATTTATAGTATTCGGCTTTGTATGCGTCGGGTGAGTCGAGTAGTCCTAATTCTATCAGTTTGGGGTCGGCAAGGTAGTACAGGGCAAAAAGGTCGGCGCGAGCTTCTTCCAAAGTGGAACCGTATGCTTTAAGAGCGTCAGGGTCTACCCCCGGAAGCAGTTTGCCTGAACCGTGACCAAGGCATTCGTGAAGGTCGGTGTGCAGGTTATCGGTAATAAACAGGTATTTGTCAAGTAAATCCGAGGTTTCTTTGTCTATAACGAATTCCTCGTTGAAACCGGAGCCGTGCGAAGCTTCGTCGTAGGCTTGTGTTATATTTTCAAGCGTAACAGATTTTGAGCCATGTGTGGCGCGAATCCAGTTTGCGTTAGGCAGGTTTATACCTATAGGTGTGGCCGGGTATGCGTCGCCTGCAAGTATGGCGGCTGTTATTACTTTTGCCGTTACGCCTTTTACTGTTTCTTTTTTGAATCTTGAATCAACAGGGCTGTTATTCTCAAACCATTGTGCTTCTGCCGATATGGTTTCGGTTCTGCGTGAGGCAGGACGGTTTTTAAAATTCACTATCGACTCCCACGAACCGGTCATTCCTAGTGGGTCGTCGTAAGATTCAATAAACCCGTTGATAAAATCAACTTGCGAATCAGTGTCCTTTACCCACAATATGGAATATTCGTCGAAATTTTTCAGTGAGCCTGTTGTATAATATTCAATAAGTTTTTCAATATGGGCTTTCTGTTCGGAATTTTCGGCAAATTCCGATGCGGCTTTGAGGTGTGAAACTATGCGTTCTATAGCTTCCGTGTACAGGCCTCCGATTTTGTAAGGCTGTTCAACGACTTTGCCGTCAACTTTTATTTTTTTTGTATTCAGCCCGTAGCTTACCGGGTTTGTAACGGTTGTATCTTTCATTGAGGCATAATATGCTTCAACTTCTGGCTGTGTTACGCCTTCGTATATATTTGATGCCGATGTAAGTATCAAATCCTGTCCTTCAGACTGATTAACTTTCTTGGGCATTGTTTCCGGATTAAATATTACGTCGTAAAGCACCAGCAAATCTGTTTTAGGTAGATTTTCCTTGGGTAGTTTGGCTACTTCTGTCTCTAGAAACTCGCGGCTGAATTTGGGCTGGAACTTATCCATTGAATAATGGTGGTGTATGCCGTTGGCAAACCAAATCTGTTTCAGATACGTTTCAAATGCCAAATAATCGGCATTGTCTTTAGCGCCGTCGTAGTTTTTATATACCTGTTCTAACAGGTCGCGTATGGCTAGGTTGTATTTGCCGTTTTGGTCCCATAGAATGTCGCGCCCGCTAAGGGCTGCTTCTGTTAGATGGTAAACAAGCTGCTTCTGTTGTAATGAAAGAGAGTCAAACTCTGGAACTTTGTAACGAAGCACTTGAATGTCGGCAAAATTATCGACTATATAGTCGAATTGTCCGGGCTCTTTCGTTGTGCAGGATGAAATGCTCATGGCTAATAGCGCTGTCAGGCCAGCGCAGGTTAATGATTTTTGCATTATGATTGTATTTATTTGGTATTACTCTATATAAAGTATTAGTCCTTTCAGATACTCGCCTTCGGGATGGCATATATTTACAGGATGATCGGCCGGCTGTGTTAACTGGTGCAGTATCCTTACACGGCGACGGGCCATAGTGGCTGCTGAAAACACTGCTAGGCGGAATTGTTCCCTGCTTACAGCTTGCGAACATGAAAAAGTGAACAGGAGTCCGCCTGGAGCAATTTTTTCCATAGCCCTGGCATTAAGTTTCCTATATCCTATTAATGCGTTTTTAAGCGCGTCGCGATGTTTGGCGAATGCCGGCGGGTCAAGTATAATAAGGTTGTATGAGTCTTTTTCAATATTTGAAATGAATTTGAATGCATCTTCGGCAAATGCTTTGTGCCTGTCGGTATCGGGGAAGTTTATTGCCACGTTGTCGTCGGTCAGGGCCACTGCTTTTGCCGACGAATCGACCGAATGTACAAGTTCGGCACCGCCACGGAGAGCTGCCACGGAGAAGCCTCCGGTGTAGCAGAACATGTTTAGAACTTTTCGCCCCGACGAATAATGCTCAAGCAGGCTTCTGTTGTCGCGCTGGTCGACAAAAAATCCGGTTTTTTGCCCACGTAGCCAGTCAACATGAAATTTCATTCCGTTTTCAATGGCAATGTTTGTGGTATATGAGCCTATGATATAGTCGTTTTGTTGGTCGAGATTGGCTTTATAGGGCAGGGTGGTTTCTGATTTGTAATATACATTCTTTATATTTAGCCCGTTTATGCTGGTCAGACATTCTGCTATTGTCATTCGGCAGAAATGCATTCCTGGCGAATGAGCCTGTATAACGGCCGTATCGGCGTAAATATCTACTATAAGCCCTGGCAGGAAATCGCCTTCACCGTGCACAAGACGGTATGCATTGTTATCCTCGCGTATCAGATTCAGAGCCTTGCGCATTCTGAATGCTTCGTTTAAGCGTGTACTGAAAAAGTTTTTGTCAATAACTTTTTCGCCCCAAGCCAGAATACGTACGGCAATGGAGCCGACTTGGTAATGTCCTACACCTAATGTACGCCCGTCGGCCGACAATACGCTTACCAGGTCGCCTTCGTCAATATTTTGTGGCATATTAGCCACCGCTCCGGAAAATACCCACGGGTGAAACCGGTCCAGCGATTGTTCTTTTCCTTTACGTAAATATATTTTGGGGTATAAAATATTCATTTTTGTTTTTATAATTTTAATCGGTCTTTATTGGTCGATTTAATACTCAAATTTTACACAATGATTCGGTAAAAATTACAGAAGTAGTTGAAACTTAAGTTAATATAACGAATTATCAAATACAAATGAATCGCCAAAGCGTTCATTATAAAAAACTTAGCGTATGAACGTATTGGCGATTCTCAAAGACTTCACCTTTCGGTGTAAGTCGGTATTTGAAAATACTACAACCAAAATGAGCAAAAGGTTCCTCAACTGGCTGATTTTAACAATACGCACTGTAGCGTTGATTCCGGGCAAAGTCAATTTTACCCGGCTGTCGCGCTATGGCGGTCGTACTGCCAAGACCTTTGCCTCCA
>SSTG01000180.1 GCA_004801635.1 Muribaculum caecicola
TTATGCGCAACATTCAGGAAAAGTACCTGTCGAAGCTTTTTAAAGGCGTTGACGATGCACCGGCCGACGGAAATGGGAATGTGTAATTAGTTTGTTGCCGGCCTTTATATGGTATATAGAAAAACAGGTGGTTTAAAAATGAGTGATTTTCGTTTTTATGCCACCTGTTTTCTTTTATGTTTGTAAGGGTTTATACGTTGAAGCGGAAGTGCATTATGTCGCCGTCCTGAACAATGTATTCTTTACCCTCTATGCCTAGTTTGCCGGCTTCGCGTACGCCGGTTTCTCCGCCGAGCGACACATAGTCGTCGTACTTGATTACTTCGGCGCGTATAAATCCTTTTTCGAAATCTGTATGGATTATTCCAGCTGCCTGTGGGGCCTTTGTACCTCGCATAAATGTCCATGCGCGTACTTCGTCGGCTCCGGCTGTAAAATAGGTTTGCAGGTTTAGCAGGGTATAGGCGGCACGTATCAACCGGCTTACTCCGGATTCGTCCAGGCCTATTTCCTGTAGGAATTCATGACGTTCTTCCCAGGTGTCAAGTTCGGCAATGTCTGCTTCGGTTTGTGCTGCTACAATCAGTATCTGTGCGTTTTCGCCGGCTACTGCGTTGCGTACTTCTTCTACGTAATGGTTTCCTGTGGCTGCAGAAGCGTCGTCAACGTTGCATACATATAATACGGGTTTGTTGGTGAGCAGGAACAGGTCGCGGGCTGCATGCTGTTCGTCGGGGCTGTCGAATGTTACTGTACGGGCCGGTTTGCCTTGGTCGAGGGCTTCTTTATAGCGTAATAGAACGTCGTAAAGCAGTTTTGCCTGTTTGTCGCCTCCGGTTTGTGCCTGTTTCTGCACCTTGGCAATTCGCGACTCTATTGTTTCCAAATCTTTGAGTTGCAGTTCGTAATCGATTATTTCTTTGTCGCGTACGGGGTTTACAGAACCGTCCACGTGGGTTATGTTGTCATTGTCGAAACAACGCAGCACGTGTATAATGGCATCTGTTTCACGGATATTGGCCAGGAACTTGTTTCCAAGGCCTTCGCCTTTGCTGGCTCCTTTAACCAGTCCGGCAATGTCGACAATTTCTACCGTGGCAGGTACCACTGATTTAGGGTTGCACATTTCTACCAGTTTGTTCAAACGGTTGTCGGGAACGGTGATTACGCCTACGTTTGGTTCTATTGTGCAGAATGGGAAGTTTGCCGATTGCGCTTTAGCATTCGACAGACAGTTGAAAAGGGTTGATTTTCCTACGTTGGGAAGCCCTACTATGCCGCATTGAAGTGCCATATTTGGAATTTGTTTGTTCTGTGTTTGATTGTTGTGGTTGCAAAGTTAGCAAAAATTGGTGATAACGCCTATATTATGAAGCGTCCCGATTCGGGTTTGACGAACCGGGACGCTGTTTTGGGCTGTGATATTTATTGTAGCTATGCTTATCAGGCTTTTCCGTTTGAACCGAGTACGGCTTCGATTTTGTGCTTGTAGAGTTTTTCCATTTCGTCGCGAGCCGGACCGAGATATTTGCGTGGGTCGAATTCGGCAGGTTTTTCAACGAATACTTTGCGTACGGCGGCAGTCATTGCCAGACGGCTGTCGGAATCGATGTTGATTTTGCAAACGGCGCTCTTGGCTGCTTTGCGGAGCTGGTCTTCAGGAATGCCGATTGCATCGGGAAGCTTGCCTCCGTGAGTGTTGATGATGTCGACATATTCTTGCGGAACTGACGACGAGCCGTGGAGTACGATGGGGAATCCTGGAAGTTTTTCCATAACGGCATCGAGAACATCGAATGCCAATGGCGGTGGAACGAGTTTGCCGCTGGCATCGCGTGTGCATTGTTCTGGCTTGAATTTGTATGCCCCGTGCGATGTGCCTATGGATATGGCCAATGAGTCGCAGCCTGTGCGTTGTGCAAAGTCTATAACTTCTTCGGGGTCGGTGTATGTGTGGTGTTCGGCTGAAACTTCGTCTTCTACACCTGCAAGTATGCCCAGCTCGCCTTCAACTGTAACGTCGAATTGGTGTGCATATTCAACAACCTTTTTGGTCAGGGCCACGTTTTCTTCATATGGCAGGTGCGATCCGTCTATCATGACCGACGAGAATCCGTTGTCAATGCAGTTTTTGCACAATTCGAAGCTGTCGCCATGGTCAAGGTGAAGAACTATTTGCGGATTTTCCCATCCGAGTTCTTTTGCGTATTCTACAGCGCCCTGGGCCATGTAGCGAAGGAGTGTTGCGTTGGCATAGTTGCGTGCGCCTTTGGAAACTTGCAGTATTACCGGCGATTTTTCTTCGGCGGCAGCCTTTACTATGGCCTGGAGTTGTTCCATGTTGTTGAAATTAAATGCAGGTACAGCATAGCCTCCTTTTATTGCTTTTGCAAACATTTCACGGGTATTGACAAGACCCAGTTCCTTGTAACTTACCATTTTTGAATTTTAGTATTTAAGTGAATAAAATCTGTTCTTACCACTGCAGAGCCTTTAATGCACCAATATTATGTATTTAAGGCGTATACAGGCTTTGACGTTGCAAAGTTACTAAGAAAATAATTAATTACGGAAAAATTTCGTTAAATAAGTGCCTTGCCAACTCAAATAATTGTTATTTGGGTTGAAAAATAATTTTTAGATGTTGCAAAACTCGAAATTAGTGTTTACCTTTGTGCTGTTGAAAAGTCAACTCAAAAGTTAATCGGTGATTTAGTGTAGCGGTTAGCACGCCACCCTCTCACGGTGGAGACCCGGGTTCGAGTCCCGGATTCACTACATATAAGGGACCTCGTTTCTGAGGTCCCTTTCTATTTTTCTGGAGTGTGTGGGATGCAATTAGTCCCCAATCTGCCTCCATTTTTGTTTGATATGAATAAATAAAAAGTCCTTGGAAATTCCAAGGACTTTTTCTAGGGTGAGGTGTGGGGGTCGAACCCACGACCTTCGGAACCACAATCCGACGCTCTAACCAACTGAGCTAATCTCACCATTTGGTTGCTGAATTAACTTTTCAACGGTGCAAAGGTAGCGCTATTTTTGTTATTTGCCAAATTTTTTGCAATGTTTTTGCGCTTTATTTTATTAACCGGATATAAAAAGCTCACAGAAATATTTCTGTGAGCTTTTTAGTGATATTGTGGCCGGGGCTATTTTTTGAATGCTCCGTGTGTAAGCATGTATTGGGCTATCTGTACGGCGTTTAGGGCTGCGCCTTTTTTTATCTGGTCGCCTACAATCCAAAATGAAATTCCGCATTCGCAGGTCAGGTCCTTGCGCAGGCGGCCTACGTATACGGGGTCTTTGTCGGCTATGTCGAGTGGCATGGGGTATTGTTTTTGTTCGGGATTGTCGAGCAAGACAACACCTTCGGCTTCGGAAAGAGCCTTGCGTACGGTGTCGAGTTCCAGCGGTTGTTCGGTTTCAAGCCAGATTGCTTCGGAGTGGGCTCGCATAACAGGCACGCGAACACAGGTGGCGCTTACACTTATGTTTGGTGCATGCATTATTTTTTTTGTTTCGTTGTACATTTTCATTTCCTCTTTTGTGTAACCGTTTTCGGTGAAAACGTCTACTTGGGGAATGACATTGTAAGCAAGCTGGTAGGCAAATTTTTCAACGGTTGGTTTTTCTCCTTTAACCAGTTGGGCGTGTTGTTGGAGGAGTTCGTCCATAGCGGCGGCTCCAGCACCGCTGGCGGCCTGATAGGTGGCTACGTGTACTTTTTTTATAGGAGAAAGGTCGTTTATTGGCTTGAGGGCTACAACCATCTGTATTGTGGTGCAGTTTGGATTGGCTATTATGCGTCTGGGGGTGTTGAATGCGTCGTCGCCATTCACTTCCGGTACTACCAGCGGCACGTCTGAGTCCATGCGGAATGCGCTTGAGTTGTCAATCATTATTGCACCATGCGCGGTTATTGTATCGGCGTATTGACGGGATGTGCCTGCGCCTGCCGAGGTGAAGGCTATGTCTACTCCGCGAAAATCGTCGGCATTGCCGGTGAGTTCCTT
>SSTG01000181.1 GCA_004801635.1 Muribaculum caecicola
ACGACCGGGCTTATATCCCCTTATTTTAGCCTCTGGCAAACTTACAAACAAATTTCTTATATCAGAAAAAATTCCTGTATATGTTGCCGGATTTGAACGTGGAGACTTACCTAATGGCGACTGGTCTACGGTTATCACCTTATCAATATTCTCAATACCTTCTATTTTTTTATAGGGCAGGGGTTCCTGAATAGACCTATAAAAATGCTTGCTGAGTATTGGCTGCAATGTGCCATTAATCAAACTGGACTTACCGCTTCCTGAAACGCCGGCCACACATATAAATTTCCCAAGAGGCAAAGTAAGACTGACATTTTTCAAATTATTCCCAGTGCATCCTGTCAATTTGATGTACTTTTTATTGCCGTCTCTGACTGCAACAGGCCGGGCAATCTGCAAACTGCCATTTAAATAGTCAGAAGTCAACGTATGTGTCTTTAACATTTGTGACGGCGTACCTTCAAACACAACGTTACCACCTTTTCTTCCTGCCTTAGGTCCTATATCGACAATAAAATCCGATTCTAACATAATTTCCTTGTCATGCTCCACCACAATAATAGTGTTTCCGGCATCACGAAGTTTCTTCAAAGAATCTATTAAGCGCTTGTTGTCGCGCTGATGCAGCCCGATACTTGGCTCATCGAGAATATAAAGCACATTCACAAGTTCGCTGCCAAGTTGTGTGGCAAGCCTTATTCTTTGACTTTCACCTCCGGAAAGCGTTGCTGAGTTTCGGTTTAAAGACAGGTAATCTAATCCTACATCAGATAAAAAAGAAAGCCTGGAAACAATTTCCTTTATAATTTCAGAACCGATACGTAATTGCTGAGAGGACAATTTCTCTGGTAGATTCTTCATCCATTTTAGTAAATCGGAAATATCCATTTCCGATAGTTGCGCTATATTCTTGTCGGCAATAAAAAAATGTAACGCCTCTTTGTTCAATCTTGTACCATGACATTCCGGACATGTCACTCTGGAATAAAACTGTCCGCTCCATTTTTGTTCCTTGGCCGAAACATCATCTGATTGCTGAAGCTCCAGATATTTTATCAGTCCCTCATATGTCTGAAAATAGTTAAACGATGTTTGCAAATCGGTTTTTATTGCCAAACGCTCATTCGTGCCGTTAAGGATATCGTTTATAGCTTCCTCTGGCAAATCGGAAATCGGAGTTTTAATGTTACTTCCATACTTCTCGCATATAGCAGATATTTGCCAGAAAATCATATTGTTCTTGTATGAGCCTAAAGCAGTAATACCACCCTGGTATATCGACAACGACGGGTTTGGTATAAGCTTTTCCCTGTCTACCATGTTTACATATCCAAGTCCTTTGCAGCAACTGCATGCACCTTGCGGAGAGTTAAATGAAAAATTATGGGGAGCAGGGTCTCGATACGAAATACCACTTTCCGGGTCCATTAGCAACTGACTGTAGTGGGCTACAGTTTCGGTATCCATATTTAAAATAATGAGTTCCTTGCCTCCTGAACGAAGTGCTTCTGCAACAGAATCGCGCAACCTGGAAACATCTTTCTCCTGAACTAAAAGTTTGTCTACCACTAGTTCTACGGAGTGATTTGAATACCGGTCCAATTTCATTCCAGGAACAATTTCTTTAAGTTCGCCATCAGCACGGACATTAAGGTACCCCTTTTTTCTAAGTTGTTCAAATAACTCCTTATAATGACCTTTTCGGTTTTTAACCAACGGGGATAGTATATATATTTTCGAACCCAGATATTTGTCCAATATCAGGTTTATAATTTTTTCTTCCGTATACTTCACCATCGGCAAACCGGAAACATAACTTAAGGCTTGACCGATACGGGAATATAGCAAACGCAAATAATCATAGATTTCTGTAGTTGTGCCAATAGTACTTCGTGGATTGCGGTTTATAGTTTTCTGTTCAATAGCGATAACTGGCGAAAGCCCGTTTATCTGATCTACATCAGGCCGCTCCAATGAACCCAACATGTTGCGTGCATAGGCTGAAAAGGTTTCAATATACCTTCTCTGTCCCTCGGCATATATAGTGTCGAATGCCAACGACGATTTTCCGGATCCGCTCAAACCCGTAATAACAGTAAGGGCATTATGCGGAATGGACACATCGATATTTTTTAAATTATGTACTCTTGCACCGGATACACTCAAATATGTTTGATTTGTATTTTTATCTGCCATGATTCCTCCAAGCAATTTATTTATCCACAACCCAGTTTGAATTATAGATTTTTTTCTTCTGAGAACTTCTTTTCAGTTCTGATTTATCAGGAATATTTACAATATATGTCTTACCTAACTTATTCGGCAAAGATTTTGAACGTATCCAAGGGTTATATTCTCGCAACTGCATGTAATTTATTCCCTGCTTTTCAGCCCATTCGGCCCAATTTAACACCGGAGAAGAAACTTTTACCTGCGTTGTTTTAACAGGCTGGTAAATTTGGTCAGTTGTCAAATGAAATCCATACTTTTGCGGATTTTCCATAATCATTTTCATTGCGAGCAACCGAAACATATACCTAGATGTCTCGTCTACCAGATAAAGATTATATGCCGTTGTCTGGCCTTGCGCATCCAGCTCTTTGCTAATACGTCCCATACCGCCATTATATGACGCGGCAACCGATTCCCAGTTACCATATTTCTGTAATGCCTCCTTAAAATAGCGGCATGCTGCATTAGTTGCTTTTTCCAGATTATAACGCTCGTCAACATACTCATTCACTTCAAGTCCATAGCGTTTTGCCGTAGACGGTATAAACTGCCATATTCCGGCGGCTTTTGCCGCAGAATATGCCCGTGGATTAAGCATACTTTCAATACATGCCAGATAAACCATGTCAACAGGTATTCCTTGTTTTTTTAAGATAGGGATTATTGTCGGGAAATATTTGTTAGCCCGTTTTATAACCAACAAAGTATTTCCATGGGTATACGTCATTGAAGTTAACTCACGGTCAAGCCTTTCAAACATATCCACCCGGTCTAAATCAATTGAAGTACCTGCAAAAGTAGTCTTATATGGGATTTCAGGATTTACTGTACGTGAAAACCCTGAATTCTGGCAAAATGCCCCAATCGGTAAAACAAATAATAATTGAACGGCTATAAATGTAAAAATATTAATTTTCATAAGTGTCATAGTTTGGTTTTAGCAGTTTAGCTTCCCGGGGTTCCCGGTGAGCCACTACGCTCGTAATTGATTATATTAATATCACCTTTTAGGTTATAACTACGGCCGTCGGCCCCTTTGGCTTTTATTACATAATAGTAAACACCTGAAGGCACAACTTTTCCTTTGTATTTTCCATCCCATCCGTCAGCCGGATTATTAAATGAACACATTTTTTGCCCCCAGCGATTAAAAATATGGCACTCAAATGAAATAATCGATTTATAGCTTACCTTCCATATATCGTTTACCCCGTCTTCTGTTCCAGGAGAAAAGGCATTTGGACATTTTATGTCCGATTCTCCAATTGAAATATCGTATGTTGTTGAATAATACGTACATGTACCGTCAGCATTTGCAGCAGCAAAACGAACATAGGTATTTCCTGCATCGCGGAATATATGGGAAAATGAAAGATTATTTTCACGAAATTCTATTAAATCAAACTCAGAATCTCGCGCAATCTGCCATTCCTTGAAAACAACCGCATCGGTTATCCATGCAGTAAAATCAATTTCAACAGGAGCCGACCCACCCAAAGAGCCGGTCGATCCTGACGACTGTTCATTGTCACTGTCACGGCTCAATTGTTCCGCCTCAGTATACGCACTAACAGAATTAGCATGATATATCGGAGTTTCAAACTGCAATTCTTCATTCCAAGCCTTTAAAAAACGGTCTCCAGACAAAATGAAGTTTGTATTTGTCAAAGGTGAATCAATATATAT
>SSTG01000182.1 GCA_004801635.1 Muribaculum caecicola
GCGACTCTATTCCCTGCGGACTGAAGAATATGAGCATGTCGTAGTCAAATTTCTCGTCCGGGCCGAAGTCGTTGCTTACCGTGCGGTACATTACGGCACGTGTATAGTTTATGTTGTTTTTATCAAGAATGTTGTCTGCCGGGTTGTTTACGTCGCTTACGGCATACAGGTATCGTTCTTTTCCGTGCTTTACCAGTGTTGGAATGAGGTCGTCGAGTTTACCGGTGTTGACAAAGAATATCTTGCGTTTGCGGTATATGATGTACTTCTGCAAGTAGTTTGCAATTGCTTCGGAGGTGCAGAAGTATTTCAGGGTATCGGGCACGGTGTAACGGGTTTCTTCGCACAGGCGGAAGAAGTGGTCGACGGCGGTGCGTGCCGTGAATATTATGGCCGTAAAGTCGGGTATGTTTATTCTGGCCTGGCGGAATTCTTTAGCACTTAGGCCTTCAACCTTTATGAATGGACGGAATTCAATATCCACTCCGTATTTTTCTGCTATTTCAAAGTAGGGCGATTTTTCCGATGCTGGCTTTGGCTGCGACACAAGTACTTTCTTAACTTTCACTATTTCAGGGTGTTGTTGTTATCAAATGGTGAACCGGCTGGCAGGTTTTCAAAAACAATTTTGATTGCCTGCGTGTGTGAAACGAGATTCAGTTCAAAGAATTACAAATTATAATGCTGCTCCTGTATAGGAGGAGCAATGGTATTATTTCCACACTGCAAAGGTACAAAATAAAATAGACTAAGGAGAAATAATTATGAAAAAAAATTCTAAATCCCTTAACAATGAACACGATACGCCAGCAAATATAGCATATTGCCCCTGCTGTGGCGAAAATGGCCGCGTGCTCCGGATAGAACATTGCAGCCAATGCCGGCAATGTGATTGTGAGGCCGAGGAATGACTGTACCGACGTGAATCCTGATATCCATTGCCTGCGCAGGGTTCTCGATGCGAATACGAATCCGATTATCCAGTAAACAGTGTATTGTGCCACTATGTATATTGAAAACATGAGCATCAGTGCCAGCATTGCATGTAATGCCCGGGACGGTTGGGTGCTGATTCCGATAACAGGTAATATGCTGATGAACATCATTGCCTCGCTCATGCATGCCAGCAGGTTAAGTGCCAGTACCATGCGTGTTTCGTTTAGGGTGTGGTCGTCGAATGCGTTAAGACGTGGGCGTACGTTTGTCAACCCGTGCCATATTTGCACGAAGAAGCGTTTGTGATGGCGCATATTGAATATTACCAAAAGCATCACAACTATTATTACAGACATAATTCCCGAATCGCGTCCCGGAAGTTCGTTACGACGGTATGTTTCCATTCCGCCGGCATAGGGCGCGGTTTGTGTGGTTAGCCCTTCCGGTGCGGCCTGATAGTCGAAGTATGAGCAGTATGTCTGTTGTTTTCTGGCCATTACGTGTATTTTATACAATAGGCTTGTCGGGCATATGATATTGTATTCCGGGGTCTTGGGCCGGTGATAAAGCGGCTGTGACTGCATCGGCGGCATTTTCGGCCACTTGCCATAACTTTTGTGGGGCTGCTGGGCGCATGAACCCGTTTTCGGCTGTGAACTGAAGGTGTTCGAGAAGGCGGTTGTAAAACCCGTCAGTATTGCATATTACCACGTTTCCGTCGAACAGGTGCAGTTGCCGCCAGGTTATTATCTCGAATAGTTCGTCAAGGGTGCCCACTCCGCCCGGTAACGCTATTGCCGCACACGACAACTGTGCCATCTGCATTTTGCGCTGGTGCATTGTTTGGGTTATTATGCGCTTTGTGAGTTTTGGGTGATCCCAGCCTTTGTCTACCATGAATTGCGGCAGTACGCCTATGGCTTGTCCTCCTGATTCGAGAGCGCCTTCGATAACGGCTGCCATAAGTCCGGCGCTTCCTCCACCGCTCACAACGGGCACACCGGCATGAGCCAGAAGCTTTCCGACTGTGCGGGCCTGCTGTATGAATTCCGGGGCTATGTTGTTTGACGAGGCGCAGTAAACGGCAACGCCTTTGTTTTGTATGTTATGCATTGCGGCCTGCCTCCGTCAGCCTGGCCAGGTATTTTCCTATAATGTCGAATTCCAGGTTCACGCGTGTGCCTTTTTCTATCTGGCAGAAATTGGTATGTTCGAAAGTGTATGGAATTATTGCTACACGGAACGAGCCTGTTTCGGAATCGCACACGGTGAGACTGACCCCGTTCACAGTTACCGAGCCTTTTTCCACCGTTACATAGCCGCGTGCTGCCATTTGTGGCGGAACATTATAGCTGAAGGCGAAGTAGCGGCTTCCGTCGGCTTCTTCCACGCCGGTGCATACGGCAGTGCAGTCAACGTGGCCTTGCACAATGTGTCCGTCGAGCCGTCCGTTTAGTATCATGCTTCGTTCAAGGTTTACAAGCGAGCCCGGCTTAAGGTCGGCTAGGTTACTTCGTTCAAGGGTTTCATGTATGGCGGTTACAGTGTATGTGCCGTCGCCAGGCAGGGCTACCACGGTAAGGCATACGCCGTTGTGCGATATTGACTGGTCAATTTTTAGTTCGTCGGCAAAGGAGCATTTGAGCGTTATGTGGATGTTTCCGCCGTCTGTCCTGACTGCCACGACTTTGGCTGCTTCTTCTACTATTCCTGAAAACATGGTTGTTGTTATATGTTTTGTTCTTTTGAATCGGTATTGTCTGGTTTTCCTGCCAGCATTCCGCAGGCTGCGGCTATATCTTCGCCTCGCGATGTGCGTATTGTTGCCGTTATGCCTAGCTGGTTAAGCCTGTCACGGAAATATTCCATGGTTTCTGTGTCGGAGCACTGTGGTTCGCCGGTATCTAGGCCGGAACTGTGGTAGCGTATAAGGTTTACGCGGCATTCAAGTCCGTCGAGAAGTCTGGCCAGTGACTGGGCAAACCGTGGCGAGTCGTTTACGTCTTTCCACATTATGTATTCAACCGACAGGCGGCGCTGGTGTGAAAAATCGTATTGCCGCAGTGTTTCAAGTACTTTTTTTATCGGGAAAGCGCGTTCAACCGGCATTATTTCGGCGCGCTGTGACGTTAAGGGGGAGTGCAGGCTTATGGCTATGTGTACCTTTGTCTGGCTGAGAAGGGTTTGCAGTTGCGGCATTTTTCCGATTGACGACACGGTGATTCGTTTCGGGCTCCAGGCCAGACCCCACGGGGCTGTCAGTATTTCTATTGCCTGCATTACGGCATCGAGGTTGTCAAGCGGTTCGCCCATGCCCATAAATACTATATTGGTAAGCGACAGGCTTTGCGGAATAGCGAGCACCTGGTTCATAATCTGGTGGGTAGTGAGGTCGCCCTGATACCCGTATCGGCCTGTCATGCAGAATGTGCAGCCCATGCGGCACCCGGCTTGTGACGAAACGCACAGAGTTGCGCGTTCGCCATCGGGAATATATACAGCCTCTACAGCGCGGCCTCCGCACCCGCGGAACAGGTATTTTATGGTTCCGTCGGCCGAAACGGCTTGTGATAACGGAGCCTCGATGCCTATTGTATAGCGTTTGGCCAGCTTTTCGCGTGCCGGTTTCGACAAGTCTGTCATCTGGCTTATGTCAGTGGCTCGTTTTTCGTACAGCCAGCGGCACATTTGTTTGGCGGCAAAACGAGGCATACCGCATTCGGCGGCCACTTGTTGCAGCTGTCCGAGGGTCATGCCTATAAGGGGGATAAGGCTGTTCATTGCAGCATGGGGGCTATGCGGCAAAGTGCGTCGACAAAATAGTCGGCCTCTGCACGGGTATTATAAACGGCGAACGAGGCCCTTACAACTCCTTCTACGCCCAAGGCCTGCATAAGCGGCTGTGCGCA
>SSTG01000183.1 GCA_004801635.1 Muribaculum caecicola
ACAACTCCTTCTCCATTATTTCTCGTTTTGAATCGGGAGTGCCATATATAGAATCGGGCAACAGCGAAACAATAACCTTTGGAGGCGGCTTTGCCGGCGAGCAAGGGAAAAGCTATGTAGCCCGGCTGGAAATATACAATGCCTCTACACGAAAATTCGAACCATTATCCGATTTTATGACATTTACCGTAGGTGGCACAAGCGCAATTTACACGCCGCAAGCCGATATTACAGCCAGAATATACCCCAATCCTGCCGCTTCAACAGCAACTATAACAGCCGGAGCCAAAATAACAAGCCTCAAGGTATATTCCGTAAACGGCACTCTTACAAATGTCGAGGCCGACATAACCAACAATATAGCCGTTATCGATGTAACACCGTTGAGCAGTGGTCTATATCTGCTGCAGCTACATACTACCGAAGGCACGTCCACCCTAAAACTCATCAAGCATTAACACCTAAGCAACCCGGACAAACGTGTCTAAGATATTGGCCGGAGGCCATGCATGTGTTTAACCCCGACGAGGCCTTGCGCTTTCTGCGCTTGTCCACGTCGGGGTATGCCGGTGTGAGAGTGTATATACCTCGTAGAGGTTCCATGTGGAAATATTTTATGTCGGACTGACATATATAAATAAAAAACGTTCCTTGATTTAAGGAACGCGTCTGTCGTACATAATGCACAATTGAAAACAACCGTTTTTCAACGTGAACCGGTTTCATGAAGATAAACTTCGGCACGGGCCATACAATAGCTGGCTGTACGAAACAAATTTGCTGCTTTTTTCACAAAGTTAGCCATAACTAAAAGAATTTAATAAAACCTTTAATTTTCTACTCTATCTAAAAACAGCACAAAATTACAAAATGTTTTCTAATTATGTTATAAAACATATAAATTTTTACATCCATCTTACTCCCAACTCATTAAAAACACGCATTAATCAAGTGCTTGCACTCCGCCGCCGTTAACAAACAGCACCTGTCCGCTAACCCATTCCGAAACCGGGGCAGCGAAATAGAGCACGGCACCGGCAATGTCCGATACCTCGCCAAGACGCTTTATAGGAGTGTGCTGTAGCATTTTATGTTCAATTTCAGGGGTAAGCACCGTCGACAGCGCATGCGTACGCGTGGCACCCGGCCCCACACAGTTGATACGTATGCCCATAGGCCCGAAATCATATGCAAGATTAGAGGCCATATGGTTCAATGCCGCCTTCGACGACCCATAAATACTCATTTCCGGATCGTTGTTTATACTGCTCATAGAAGTGATATTAACAATACTCCCATAGCCCGACTTATTCATATGCGGAACCGCCAGCTGGCACAGCCTCCATGGAGCGACAACGTTCATTGCATATATACGCTCCACATAAGCACGGTCAATCTGAAACGGGTTTTCCCGGCCGCCGCCGCCCATACCGGCATTATTCACCAGCACGTTTACTGTGCCGAAAGCAGACACGGCAAAATCGACAAGCGCCACCAAGGCCGCATCGTCAAGCACGTCGCATGCAAAAGGCACGGCCCTGCCCCCGGCATTGTTAATAACGTTTGCCACAGTTTCAGCCCTGCTTAACGTGCGGTTGCTTACCACAACCGATGCCCCTGCCGATGCCAGAATCTCGCACACACCCTTGCCTATTCCGTCGCCGCCACCTGTAACAACGGCCACCTTGCCGGTCAAGTCAAAAAGTTCATCAATTTTCATATACATTCATGTTTACCATTAAGAACAATTACAACCGGCAAATGGTTAGAACCTGCAAAAAGAGAGGCCCCTTGCCTGCATAGGTTTTAAAACACGCAGGCAAGGGGCCTATATCCAGACAGAAACATCCTGTTTCAACGGGCATGAGCGCCGCTTTCGGCACGAGCCTCGGCAACTGCACGGACATATTCGCCAAAATCGGCACCACATTTGTCTGAGTGCCGCAACGAGGCTATTTCGTTCAACGTCGCTGCCGGGAGCATACCGTCGCTACCGCGTGGAGCAACAAGCGCCTCCCTATTGTAACTAGCTGACGGCTCGCCTTGCATCTGCCAGGAGTTGCCGTCCACCTTGCAGGTGCTGCCAAACCATGTGGTATGCCGTCCACGGGCCGACACAGAACTATTACCGGTAACCATGTGGTCATAGCCGTCCACGTCAACATTGTCGGTTGCCGATGCCCCACGCCGGTTCACCATAGAATAATTATAGTTTCCATTGTCTATAGCCGAGTTGTGCATAAAGTCAATTCCGCCCAAGTGATGATTAGCGTAAAGACCATTGGCCTTGTTTCCAATAGCCACGTTGTGTATAACCGTGTGACGCGGAGCCTTTCCTCCTTCAAGGGCAACTTTTCGCGGCTTCATGCTAAATCCGCCGGCCTTGAACCCGTTACCGTCAGCCCGGCTCACACCTTCGGCATCATAACCGTTAGATAATGCCAACGAATATTCAAACGTTACCGGCGAATAACAGTTAATCAAGTCAAAACCATCGTCGGTATTATTCCAGGCACGGCAACCTACAAACATATTGCCCGGCATGCCGCCTTTCACATGGCATCCAAAACCATCGTTATTGCCTCCTGAGCCCATACCTGTACGCCTGTCAATGTCAGAAACCGGATCATAATTGTTATATCCGTCGCAATTCAGCACCAGGTTATGATGCGAGGCCTTATTAATATAAAAACCGATTCCCATGCCGTCGTGACAGGCTATGTTCTCGAGCGTGTTCCATGCACCGCCGCTAATGCGTATATTCTCGCTTTGGGTATGGTCGGTACGTGTTACCCGTATTCCCCTAACCTCAAAATTAGCAAGAACCAGCCGGCGGCCGCCTATCAGAAAACCCGTAACGCGACAGCCTTCAGGAGCAACGCGGCTCAAATCAAACAAAGGCCGGCTGCCATCGGCACCTGTAACGCCTGCAATAGTAATAGGCCGCCCCGGCTCGCCGCACATCGAAAGGTTGTAAACAACCGCATATGGCCCGGGCTCCTCACGTAATGCTATATCGGCATCCGTAGGGCAATACAGGCCAGGAAGTATATAAAGCGTGTCACCAGGACGCAGCAGTTTCTGCGCAACACCTAACGAGGCTTTTGCCGTAGCCTCGGTCAAACCGTCGGCATCGTCACTTCCTGACGGCGACATATAATAGTTTGTTGCCGCAACACTGCCCACAGAAGCCGCAACAACAATTGCCATTACAAAATTTCTTAACATAATCATATACAATTAATTAAACTTAACAAGTACTTTCGCACGCATATGGCACGAAGCCGTATGTAACTGCCTGCATCAAGCCGGCCTTTCCACATAGCCTTTATACATACTTTAAAGCCTTCGCAATTTACTCGCGAAGGCTTTAAAATATCTGAACCGAGGTTATTACCAGCCTGTGTTCTGTTCAAGATTCGGGTTCTTGATAATCTCTGTGCGAGGAATCGGGAACAGGTACATCTTGTCATCCCACTGGCGGCTAACATCTTTACGCTCGTAGCTGTAAGTATTGTCGGCATTAAGTGTTATGTTCATACGGGTAATGCTCTTGAAATACTTGTCTGCTTCTTTCCAGCGGCGTACATCCCAGAAACGGTGTCCTTCGAAAGCAAGTTCCACCATACGTTCCTTTTTGTATCTTTCCCAGAACTCGTCGCCGGTAGCAGTCATGTTGCCAACTTTTGCACGTTTGCGAACCACGTTTACAGCTTCTAGCGCAGTCATGTCAAGCTCGGCATTCTTCTTATTCGAGTCACCGAAATAACGGTAGGCAGCTTCGGCATAATCCAGATAAACACCACCCAGACGGAAG
>SSTG01000184.1 GCA_004801635.1 Muribaculum caecicola
GGTATTTGTCAGTGTGCCTGTCGAGTCGGGAACACCCATGGCCGTTATATTGCTTGTTGCCATGTCCATTTTTATTTCAGCGGCAGTAAGCGACATATCGCCGTAATCAAGCTGCGACTCGCCAAACATATAGGCCGAATTCTGGCCAATCATAACCAGCGAGTCTTTTGCCGAAAAATTCACAGTGTTGTCCAAGTCAACCTTCTTTCGCTGGATAACCGGCCGAGCGGCCTCTTGCTGCAAACCCGGAGTCAGCGCTGCCAGCGAGTCGGAATCAGCCTCAGAAACAAGCGTCCTGCGCAGAATAGAGCGAATAGTGTCGGACAATGCCAATGTGTCAGTATCAGCTTTTTGCGCCGCCTGTGTCTGGATTTCAGGCGCAGAAGCCAAACCGGGTGCCCCCGTTGCACTTACAGCACACAGGAGCACCGACATAAAAATTGCTATGTGAGAACGGTTAAACACGCTCTGGAATATATGCAGGCAACGAGGTGCCAGCCTTGGTTTACGGGCACAAAGATACAACATGCCGCCCATTTATCGAAACAGGCGGCATGTTAAAATGCATTTTCTCCTTTCAGGATTAGAACAAATATGCGGCTGTAATAGTCCAGTAACGGTTTTTCCCGTTTATTTTTTTAGCATCGTTGTCCGGGTCAAAAATCTTCACGGCGTTTGTCAGGCCCAAACCATAGCTGGCACCAACCTGCACATGGCTGAACAGTTGCACGCCAAAGCCGAAGTTCCAGGCCCAGTCAACACTTTTGTTGCGCATAGCGTCGTTTATTGCGCGGCGCGATGTGAGGAACGACACGCTCGGACCCGTGGTAAGGTAGGGGGTCAGAACCTTGCCTATTACCGGAAGGCCGAATTTATATTTCAGGTTGAGTGGAATTTCAATATAATCGCGGTTATTTTTACCACTTTCGTTTTCAGTAGCCCAACGGTCGTTGCGATGAACATACATGGCAGAAATGTCGAATCCCAAACCAATTACCGGAACGGTAAATTCAGCCATTAAGCCGCCGGTGAAGCCCATGCGGTTGTCATCGTCAAAAACACCTGAATTAAAATGCATTGAATTTACATTCATACCCACTTTCGGACCTATCCTGAACTGGGCGTCCGACTGAACAGTGCAAACCGCGGCAACAAGCGCCACAACGACTAGAAAAACTGTACGAAGATGTTTCATTGTTTCTTATATTTTAATGTATTATACGCCAAATTTAGTCAGAATTCGTCAAATCACAAAATTTTCACAAAAAAGCCAAAAGGTTGTCTAAAATTCATTCAAATAAATTTTAGACAACCTTTTAAACATGCCTTCTTTACACTAGAACCGAACCGTGGCAACCGATTACATGGCGCGGCAACAAATGCTGCCCATTATTTTGCAGACACGGGGCTTTGCCTGTCTGAAAAATAATGTCCGGCTTCGTTTAAATTTAAACGCCTAGTGCTTTTTTAGTTTTTTCGGCAGCATTCTGTACGGCATCGCCGGTTTTTTCAGCTGCTTTTTTTACTGCATCGCCGGTTTTTTCGGCAGCATTACCAACTTTTTCTTTAGCCTTGTCGGCAGCAGACGACACATCTTCCTTGGTTTGCTCAACGGCATTGCCAACAGCCGACTTTACATCGCCGGCCTTATCGGCAACAACGTCCTTTACCGAATCAACAGCTTGCGACGTACTGTCTGCCACCTGTTTGGCTAATGTTTTAGCCTTGGAGTCGGCACCGCAGCACACACCTTTCAGTTCGGCCGATGCTGACGGGTCTTTTTTCTCTATAACGGGTGTCACCTCGTCCAGATATGCCTTTGCAGCGGCAGCATTGCCTTGCGACACAAGTTTTCCGGCATATTCCTTAGCCTGCTTTACATAAAGTTTCAACGAATCGGGATTTTTACAATTCTCAATCTTCGTTCTTAACATTTCACCATTGTCCTCGGCCTGCTTAGTTGACGTACCACACGATGCAAACGACATTGCAGCTACAACAGCCACGGATAAAATAAGCTTTTTCATACTTTAAAATTTAATACATTTGTTCACATTACTGATAACAAAATTCCCCGAAAAAAGTTTCGCAAATGTTGTCCTCTATGCGCCAAATGTTTTATATTGAAAAATTTTATTAATTTTTTGTCGAAAATGTTGCACAAATAAAAATGAAGTTATAAATTTGTGTCATGAAAGTAATCATAAAGGCATAATCACATCCCTGTATACACTTTACAACATGTTCTGAGAGCTCTGTCGTGAGACATGGCTCTTTCTTTTTTATATAACTACATACCGGCACCCGGCATGCCGTAACTGTACGGTATGCCGGGTGCGGCTTTTAATATATAACGTTGCTACGCGTTTTTATTTCTGCTGTTTCGAGGCCTTCCACTCGTCGGCAAACTGGTTAAGCACCTGGCGTATGTTCTGTCCCAGCCGCACATAGTCCTCCTCGTTAAGGTTGGCAAGCGATACGCGGATACTCCAGCGGGGACCGTCGAAACCATCACCGTTAAGAACCACGCTGCCTGTTTCTGAAGCCAGACGGAAAACTATGGCCAGCGGATTGTAAGTTTTGTCCATATAGTCGGCAAATTCCTGTCCATAGAGCTTCTTTGCCCATACCATCATGTCAATTTCCGAATAATAGTCGGCTCGCAACGGGTCGTCCGGCATTTTAAAACCAAAGTTTTTCCACAATGCGTCATATCTGTCGTGTATAAGCCTTATCATGCGCTTATGGTATATGCCGTCCTTGTCTAACAGCGAGCCGAGCGAGAACAAAGCCATCTGTATCTGTTGCGGCGTTGAAAGCCCGGCCGTATGGTTAAGGGCAATCAGGCGGCTTTCTGCCACCATGCGGTCAATAAACTTCAGGTTCGGCACATCTATTGTAAGCGACTGGTACCTTGCATTCAGAAGTTCTTTTTTGTCGGCAGGAAGCTCGGCAATAAGCTTGTCGAATACGTTGTTCTCACTAACTGCCGTCACTGCCAGACGCCAGCCCGTAGCACCGAAATATTTCGAGAACGAGTAGCACGACATGGCGTTGAAGGGCAGGTCGGCAATAAGGCTCCGGTAACCGTCAACAAACGTACCGTACACGTCGTCAGTAAGTATCATCAGGTTTGGATTGGCCTTGACAACATCCTGTATGGCCTTAACCGTTTCGGGAGCAATGGCATAACTGGGCGGATTAGATGGGTTGACAACAAACAGCATCTTGTATTTTGGATCTTTGAGCTGTTCAATGTCGGCAGGGTCATACTGCCATGTATGCAGCCCGTCGGCAGTTGTACCGTCGGCACGCACATTAAGCACTTTGTATTCAAACTCGTCGAGCTGCGGAATTTCTATATATGGAGTGAACACTGGAACCATTATTGCAATGGAATCGCCCTTGTTAAGCAAGAAATTCTGCTTAAGCACATCGAAACAATAGCACATTCCGGCAGTAGAGCCTTCAACGGCAAACAGATTGAACACATTGTCGGCCGGCGGATTCCCGGCACAAATTGCCCAGTCAAGATACTTGCGCGTTATCCGCTCCGTATAGTCAAGAATACGTGGAGGGGTGGGGTAGTTATGGCCCACTATTCCGCCAGCCCATTCCTCGATTAAAGCATCGGAATCGGCCGACAGCTCTATCAGGCAGTACTCGTAAGCCCTGCGCAGAAAATCCACCCCGGCAAGCGACGAATTTTCACGCATCCAGGTTTCAAACCT
>SSTG01000185.1 GCA_004801635.1 Muribaculum caecicola
CTATTACTGCGTCGGGGCCTAAATGGGGAAGACGTTGCGAATTGTGCCTGGGCTGTTACCATGCATGCCCTGTGCATGCCATTGAATATGGTAGTGCCACAAAGAGAAAGGGCCAGTACAGGGGGCCTAAGTCAAATGCCGATTAAACGTGCTATGGTTTCCTGTTGGTCAGGGGCCGACTGGTCGGGCCGTGTGGGAACAACTGACGCATATCCGCGGTCGCTCCAGTACATGTCTGTGTCGGGATTATCGGGGTCGGTGTTTACAAACGACCCGGTAAGCCAGTAAAAAGGCTGTCCCATGGGGTCGGTATATTGTTCGTAGCCTTCAGTCCAGTAGCCGCGCGCATCCCTTACAATTTTAATGCCTTTCACTTTGTCGCATTTTGGAATATTGACGTTTAGGCATATTCCGGAAGGGAGCCCTGATGCCAATACTTTAGGGCTGATGGTTTCAACAACTTCGCGACATGCTTGTAGCGACGCAGATTCGTCGTGGTCGTGATAAGAGTATCCTATTGACGGGATTCCGCACAGGCAGCCTTCCATTACAGCTCCCATTGTGCCGGAATAAATAACGTTTACACCGGAATTTGACCCATGGTTTATGCCGGCAAGCAGCATGTCGGGCCGCCGGCCTAGTATGGCGTGTATTCCCAGCTTTACACAGTCGACCGGGGTGCCTGAAACAGCCCAGAACTGTACGCCGTTTGTTATGCCGCGTTTGCATACACGCAGCGGGTGTGCCACTGTCATGGCCGACGACTGCCCTGAATGCTGCCGTTCGGGGGCCACTACGATAACCGTGCCGAGCGCGGCTGTCCATAGGGCAAGCTGCCGTATGCCAGGAGCGTCTACCCCGTCGTCGTTGGTTATCAATATTAGCGGTTTGTCTGTGGGTATGTTGCCGGCAAGCGGCTGTGAAGCTGATGATATCATATTTAAAAGTTGAATTTTGCATGTGCCCGTTTATTAAAGAAACGGGATATGTTATATTATACAAAATTACCATTTTTATAATAAAAAAGCGCTAAATTTGTGCCAAATTAAAAACGTTGAACTAATAAATATAATAAAAATGTTTAAACAAATCATTGTCTCATTTGCACTGGCGGCGACAGGCTCGTTGTTGGTCTCGGGGCAGGAACATATGAAAAGCCTGAACCCTGATTATTTTGACAAGGATGTGCCGGTAGGGGTTGATTTTTACAAACATGTAAATCACGGCTGGCAAAAAGCCCACCCTCTTACACCCGAACATGCCCGTTACGGACAATTCAACATTCTAAACGACTCGTCGGAATTGCGTGTTAAAAACATAGTTCTTAATCTTGGCTCTACAAACCCACAGCCCGGAACCATTGCGCAGAAAGTATGGACAATATACTCGCAGGCAATGGACTCCGTGCGCCGCAATGCCGAGGGTTATTCCCCTATCGTTGCCGACCTGCGCCGTATAGAAAATACCAAGCACGAAGAAATGACCGATCTTTTCTACTGGATGCACGGCAATTATGCCAGCCCGTTCTTTGGTGCCGGCCCTATGGAAGACCTGGCCGATTCTAAAGTATATGCAATGTACGTGAGCGGTGGCGGCATGGGCCTTGGCGACCGTGATTATTATCTGCTTGACGATGCGCGCAACAAAAAAGTGCGCGAGGCATATCAGAAGCTAATTGTAAGCCAGCTCAAAAATGCAGGCTACAAAAATAAAGATGCCAACCGCGTTATGAAAAACGTGATGAAAATTGAAACGGCATTGGCTGATTCTGCGTGGACTCGCGAGCAGAGCCGTAACATACCGGCAATGTACAACCCATACACGCTTGCTGATTTGCAGAAAACGTATCCTTCGGTTGACTGGAAATCGTTCTTCCCAAAAACAATGGAAATAGATGCCCCCAACCGCGTTATTGTTACAGAGCCAAGTGCTGTTTCGCAGGCAATGAACCTTATGGCTTCGCTTACAGACCGCGAAATAAAAGACTATTATATATGGAAATACGTGTCGCAGGCGGCTCCATACCTGTCGGATGCGTTTTCAAATGCCAGCTTCGAATTCAATAAAGTATACAGCGGCGTACAGCAACAGCGTCCCCGTTGGAAGCGCGCATTGGGTGCAACCGAAGGTTCGCTTGGCGAAGCCATAGGACAGCTGTATGTGGAAAAATATTTCCCGGAATCGTCAAAACAGTATATGGTAGGCCTTGTTGAAAATCTACGTACGGCGCTGGGCAAGCACATCATATCACTGCCGTGGATGACACCGGAAACAAAATTGAACGCTATTAAGAAACTTATGGCTTTCAAGGTTAAAATCGGTTATCCCGACAAATGGAAAGACTATTCTTCGATGGAGGTTGATCCTAAACTGTCATATTACGAGAACATGCACAATGTTAGCATGTGGCACCAGCGCGACATATATTCAAAATGGGGCAAGCCTGTCGATAAAACAGAGTGGGGCATGACTCCGCAGACAGTAAACGCCTATTATAGCCCGCTGGCAAACGAGATAGTGTTCCCGGCTGCCATACTTCAGGCCCCGTTCTTTGATCCTGAAGCTTCCGATGCGGAAAATTATGGTGGAATAGGAGTTGTTATAGGGCATGAAATGAGTCATGGATTCGATGACCAGGGACGTAACTTCGATGCCGAAGGCAATATGACAGACTGGTGGACTCCGGAAGATGCGGCTGCATTCAACGAGTTGACAAAGGGACTTGTGGCGCAGTTTGATGCTGTAGAGGTGCTGCCCGGACTCCATGCCAACGGACAATATACGCTTGGCGAAAACATTGGTGACCAGGGTGGTTTGCGTGTGGCATATACCGCGTTTATGGATTCGCAAAAAGCCAAAGGAGTGGATGTCAAGTCGGATTCTGCAAAAATTGACGGATATACTCCCGAACAGGTTTTCTATATGAACTACGCCAACTTGTGGGCCGGAAACATACGCGATGAAGAAATACGGTCGCTTACCACCGGCGATGTTCACTCGTTGGGAGTTAACCGCGTCAATGTGACATTACGCAATATTGCACCATTTTTAGAGGCATTCTCAATAAAGGAAGGCGATCCTATGTACCGTCCTGCTGAGGAACGGGTAATAATCTGGTAGATATGTTCTCGAAACACTGTTGGTAATATTACCAACTAAGCATATAAAGGCATTTTCGGCACTATTTTCAATTTTTATTTGAAAATAGTGCCGAAAAGTTTTGTCAAGATAAAAATTAGCACTACCTTTGTGGCGCTAAAGAGATAGTGACAACCTGTCTAAATTAAACAATGACTCCGTAGCTCAGTTGGTAGAGCAAATGACTCTTAATCATTGGGTCGAGAGTTCGAGCCTCTCCGGGGTCACTATTAAAGACCACAGAAAGTGGAAAACCGTTGAAAATCAGGCATTTTCAACGGTTTTTATTTTTGCACAAACCGCAAAAATCGGCATATCTGAGCACTCTGCGGTGTAAGAATCGGGAATAGATTTTGAAAATTCAAAATTTACACCCGAAGACTTGCCAATCTTCTGACTGACGCATAGTTACAGACACACGACTACCCCGAATACACCCCAATTTTCGCCGATTTTCCATAAATGGGTTCGGGCACCACTCCATTTATAGGTAAATCATTGAAAACTACGGGTAAAGAATTTCAGACCCCACTAAAACGAGTGCATCTAACATTTGAAAAGG
>SSTG01000186.1 GCA_004801635.1 Muribaculum caecicola
AAAAAAAACAACCAATACACTGAATGACAATGACAGACATACATGAAACAGACCGTGACGGACTTCGGGAGCTCATTCGCTCATGCGCTTTCGACCTTAAACTCCCGCTTGTGCGGCGCGACATCGACCTGCTTATACAACAGAGCGCCGACGAACAATGGAACCTATGGCGGTTTACAGCCGAACTGCTCCGTCGCGAAAAAGAGAACCGCTCTGAAAACCAGCGCCGTCACCGCATCAAAAACGCAGGGTTCCCGCAACTTCGCTATCTTAACGAAATCGACACCGACGCTCTGCCCGCCGATGCCCGGAAAGCGCTCCCGACACTCGAGACACTCGACTTCATCAAAAACGGACGCAACCTCATTCTATACGGCAATCCCGGAACAGGCAAGACTCATCTGGCGACAGCTCTCGGTATCGCCGCATGTAATGCCGGACACTCGGTGCTGTTCACATCCGTGCCAAGACTGCTCACGCAGATACGCGAGTGCCGTAATGCCTTGACACTGCGGTCGCTGGAAAACAAGTTCGAGAGATACGACATGGTCATCTGTGATGAGTTCGGATACGTCTCCTGCGACAAGGCCGGCGCAGAGATGCTCTTCAACCATCTCTCCCTCCGCACCGACAAGAAGACGACCGTCGTCACAACTAATCTCGCCTTCAACCGCTGGAACGAGATTATTGACGACAAAGTACTGGTCGCCGCAATGGTAGACCGCCTGACCCACAAGGCTATACTGCTTAACATGACAGGCAAATCATACCGCATGAAAGAAACTCAGGAAATGATGACTCAACAAATATAATTATCTTTGCATCCCCATCCCGGGTGGTCCCCTTTTCAAATGCTATCCGGGTCCCTTTTCAAATGTTAGATACATCTCTATCTGAGCCGGAGGTTCCGGACTGCTTATCTGTTCCTCTATGTCGTCCATCTTTTCGGCGTACCTGTCGTAGTCGTTCTCCATTTTAGCAGCCACAAGAAGCTTCTGCCTCAGGCCGTCGCGCTCGTCGGAAGTGAAAGCCTCGAAAGGGTGGAAGTAAGCCTCGTAATATTCCACGATGGTCTGGTTGACAAGCATATCCTCAATTTTAGACGGGGCTTCGCTACCCTTGAAAATCAGGAATATAAGCGATTTGAGAAAGTTTTTCTTCTCGCCGAAATTGAGGTCGTATTCCTCCCTCGTCACCTTAAACGGGTTCATCGAGATAGGCTTCTCCTTTGAGTAGCTTATATATGTGCCACCGAAATAGCCGCATATACCCTCGTAAGAATCGCCCGTATCGACCATCACCACGTCCGTGTCCTGTTCCAACAACTGACGCACGACGCTGTTCATGTGGGAGGACTTTTATTCCTGAAAATCAACTATATAAGAAAATAACGGTACAACTATCAGTTAGGGAAAAGAGGGAATAAAAAAGTTGCTTTGAGGGAGTGAAAGGATTAGAAAAGGCGAGTATTTTGAATGAAATAGTTAACTAAATCTTAACAGTTGATAAATATTTTTATGATTTAGAATTAAAAGCAAAGAGGCACGAAATTTCAAGGGAATACGCTGTATGTCAGCGAAAATGTGTAACTTTGCATATTGGCATATACGCCATATCTGAAACAATGTCTAAAATCATCGTTCAAAATACACCAATCACGGTTCTCTCGGTAGAGGAACAGGATTATATCTCCCTCACAGATATGGCAACTGCCAAAGAGGGCGATAACCGTTCTGCCGATATAATCAAGAACTGGTTGCGAAACCGCTACACTATTGAATTTCTTGGTACTTGGGAGGTGATTCATAACCCAGATTTCAAAGTGGTCGAATTTGACCACTTTAGAATGAGTGCGGGTTTGCCGTCTTTTGTATTGAGTGCTTCGGAATGGATAGAGCGCACAAATGCAATCGGAATAATAGTGAAGAAAGGTCGCTATGGAGGCACCTATGCTCATAAGGATATAGCCTTTGAGTTTGGTTCGGCAATAAGTGTGCCGTTCAAACTTTATCTTATCGAGGAATTTCAGCGGCTCAAAACGGAAGAACAGCGGTTGTTGGGTTGGTCGGCGAAACGTGAACTGTCGAAAATCAACTATCGCATACATACAGATGCCATAAAGCAGAACCTTGTCCCCGCAGAGGTTACTCCGGCACAGGCAAGCATTATCTATGCCAGTGAAGCCGATGTGCTGAATGTGGCGATGTTTGGTGTGACGGCAAAGCAATGGCGCGAAGCCAATCCCGACCTCAAAGGGAACATACGCGACTATGCCACAGTCAATGAACTTATCTGTCTGTCGAATATGGAAAACCTCAATGCGGTTTTCATCGAGCAGGGAATGACGCAAGGCGAGCGACTTGTGAAACTGAACCAAATAGCCATTCATCAGATGAGCGTACTGGAAAGCGGGGATAATGATAGAAAACTATTGAAATAATTGGGTATGGATAGTCACAACAAAATTATACAACAAGTGGCGAATGATGTTTTTTCGCCTATGGGATTTTTCCAGAAAGGAAAATCGAGGACTTGGTTGTATGATTGTGGCTATTGCTTTGTTCAAGTTGAATTTCAACCATCTGCATATTCTCGTGGCTCATTCTGTAATGTCGGAATAGCTTTCCTGTTTGACTATTTTGGAGGCTTAAATGAAACTCTTGCGTTTGACTTCGGTTGGAAACGAATATTATTAGGCAAGACCGATTTCATTGAGTATACAGGAGATGATGAAATATTTGAGACCCAAGTATTTCAGTTGGCGAATAACGCCCTAAAATATGCTAAACGGTTGATGAGATTTCAATCGCTCAAATATGGAAATCAGTGTATGTCAAGGCTGATATTTTCTAAATGGCTGAAAGAATGGCTTGGAAAATGGAATGGTCCGATTTACGATTATTATAATGCCGCAATGATTAAGTTTTTATTAGGAAAACTGGATTGCGGAAGAAGATTGATAGAGAAACTTAACAGCCTAAAATTGGAAAGCCCTTTCAAAGAGTGGGCAGAGCATAGTTATTCAGAATTTTGTGATGATGAGTTAACTGCAGAACAAGCAAGAAATAAAGTGTGCTCAATGATTAATCGACGGCGCAATTATTTTAAGCAAAAAGGGTCATTTAGAAAAATGCCTGACATAAATTTCTTATGAAATCATTTTGTTAGCGACTCTCGGAATGAGCGGTCGGTGATGCGATGAATACTGATGTATTGGATTTTTCAATGCAGTGCGGAGGCAAGTAATTTGATGGTTTGAGTGCCTAAGATAGTTGTCAAGGAATTATCTTTTGCCATTATAAAACAGGGTTTTGTACGCTTTGAGAAACAATGGCGGTACAAAAAGGGGAAAAATGAGCCTTGAAATGCTGATTTTTACCTGTTAACGAGGGTTCTTTATGGGATTTGTATTATCTTTGCATTTGGATTGAGGCAACTCTATCCCAGACATACGAAATAAGAAGAAGCGTTATGCTCAATCTTGTGATTGTGAACGTAGGAAATTCATCAAGGACAGAGATTAGCATAGTGGTTCTCACGCATATAGCGTGGGTCACTATTGTTACATCCGTCCAAAAGGTTTCCTACGACCTACAATCAAGACGGGGTCAGCGGATTTTTCCGGTGGGCGGAAGGGGATGTCGGAGCATAGTGTTATCT
>SSTG01000187.1 GCA_004801635.1 Muribaculum caecicola
GATAGCTGTTCATCTGCTCTTCCGACATAGTATAATCTTTTCTTATTCAACGACAACCTTTAGCTCGCGATAGTTCAATAGCGAATGGCAATTGATCCTATCGCAAAGTTACGAAAAAAGCTGGAACTAACTTTCTATTTGTTATACAATCATTCTTCTTGTTCGTAATAATATGAATAGTCGATACCATTCGAATAAAAACGGAGTGTAACTGACTGTGTTACACTCCGTTTTGTTATTGTTGATTCGGTGTATTACTTAACTTCCTCAAAATCGACATCGGTAACGTGGTCGTCCTGAGCGGCACCACCCTGCTGTGGTCCGGCACCTGGATTAGGAGCGCCTTGCTGGGCGTTTGCCTGAGCCTGTTGGGCATTAAGTATGTCCTGTTGAACAGCTCCGAAAAGTTTTTGAATCTTTTCTATAGCCGGGTCGATTGCCTCTACATTTTGTGCCTTGTGGGCTTGTTCAAGTTCGGCTACGGCAGCTTCAATTTCAGCCTTTTTGTCGGCAGGAATTGCTGTTCCGAATTCTTCAAGCTGCTTTTTGGTCTGGAATACAACGCTGTCGGCCTTGTTGAGAGTGTCAATGCGCTTCTTTTCGGCCTCGTCTGCAGCGGCATTTGCAGCAGCTTCGTCCTTCATACGCTTGATTTCAGCATCGGTAAGACCAGAAGATGCCTCTATACGTATGCTCTGTTCCTTGCCTGTAGCTTTGTCTTTTGCCGAAACGTTAAGTATACCGTTGGCATCGATTTCAAAAGTAACCTCAATCTGAGGTATACCGCGTGGTGCGGGAGCAATACCGTCAAGATGGAATTTACCAAGTGTCTTATCATCTTTAGCCATCGGACGTTCGCCCTGAAGAACATGAATTTCTACTGAAGGCTGATTGTCGGCAGCCGTAGAGAATGTCTCGCTTTTACGGGTAGGTATAGTGGTATTTGCTTCGATAAGCTTTGTCATTACGCCACCTAGTGTTTCGATACCTACCGACAGGGGCACTACGTCGAGTAACACTACGTTTTCTTTAACGTCGCCAGAAAGGATACCTCCCTGAATTGCTGCACCTACGGCAACAACCTCGTCAGGATTAACACCTTTTGAAGGAGCTTTTCCAAAGAATTTCTGAACTATGTTCTGTATGGCGGGGATACGGGTAGAACCACCCACAAGAATAACCTCGTCAATATCAGAAGCATTTAAACCGGCATCGGAAAGAGCCTGTTCGCAAGGCTTGATTGTTGCCTGAATGAGCTTATCGGCCAGACGTTCAAATTCGGCACGCGACAAGGTTTTAACCAAGTGACGTGGAACACCGTCTACAGGCATGATGTAAGGCAGGTTGATTTCTGTAGTTGTAGAGCTTGAAAGTTCTATCTTTGCCTTTTCTGCAGCTTCTTTAAGACGCTGCAAAGCCATCGGGTCCTTACGAAGGTCTACGCCGTATTCCTGCTGGAATCCGTCAGCAAGCCATTCAATAATTACGTGGTCGAAGTCGTCACCGCCAAGGTGAGTGTCACCGTTAGTGGCTTTTACTTCAAACACACCGCCACCAAGTTCAAGAATTGAGATATCGAACGTACCGCCGCCAAGGTCGAATACGGCAATTTTCTGATCTTTGTCGCTTTTGTCCAAGCCATATGCCAATGCGGCAGCTGTAGGCTCGTTTACAATTCGGCGCACTTTAAGGCCTGCAATTTCTCCAGCCTCTTTTGTTGCCTGACGCTGCGAATCGTTAAAATATGCAGGAACCGTAATTACGGCTTCGTCAACAGTCTGACCAAGATAGTCTTCTGCTGTCTTTTTCATTTTCTGAAGTATCATTGCCGAAATTTCCTGCGGCGTATATTCACGACCGTCAACAAGCACCCGGACAGAACCGTTGTCAGCCTCGCCTACTTTATAAGGCACGCGGCCGATTTCCTGCTTAATTTCATTGTAACGTTCGCCCATGAAACGTTTTATTGAATATATTGTGCCTTCTGGATTGGTTATGGCCTGACGTTTTGCAGGATCGCCTACTTTGCGTTCGCCTCCGGCTATGAATGCCACAATTGACGGGGTAGTGTTGCGCCCCTCGCTATTGGGTATAACCACTGGGTCGTTACCTTCAACAACTGCAACACATGAGTTGGTAGTACCTAAGTCGATACCGATTATTTTTCCCATAATTTAAAATTTTATTTATTGTTTTTTATTTATATGATTCCACTAAATTTCCCCTGTTTCGGGGATTTGTCTATGTAAGAAACAATTTTTGTGCCAAAAAGGTTGTTACATCTGCTAATTTATTAAATTACATTAGGTTAAATGCAATTTACAAACTGACACAAACATGACAGATTTCCTTTTTCTATGACAAAATGTGCAGTGTAACTACCGCACAACAATAGTTGGCAGGACAAAGAAAGCCCGGCTGCATGCAAAATGCAGCCGGGCTAAACATCTACAAACAGCGTTACTGCACTTTTACAGCGCATTTTGCCGGTTTCACCCCATTGGCAGTTGCATGCAATACAAGCATTCCCGGGTCACTCGCGCTTCGGGCTATTACGGTTGCAGCGCCACTAAACAATTTCATTTCCGGATTCTGAAACGGCATAAGGCATGTGGGGTCGCCATTGGCCGTAGCCTCAAAGCTACCCTGCCCTTCAACACTGAACTTAACAAGGCGGCTGTCGGTCGGAACAGGATTTCCATAACGGTCGGCAACAGTAATTGTAAAATACACAAGGTCGTCACCATTAGCTGCCACCTCGCCTACACTAGGCGTAATCACCAAATGATGCGGCTTACCGGCTGTACGTACAGTTTTTTCCATAGCTTTGTTACCATACCCGTCATAAGCCACCACACGCAACTCTCCCGGCTCATATTTAGTATCGTTCCACATAAGCCGGTAACGGTGCTGGTACGTAGAATCATTTTTCTCCCTTATGCCCTGGCTCACTCCGTTTATAAATAATTCTGCCTTTGGAAACGACGTATATACAAACACCGGCGTTGTCTGCCCTTTCCGTTCCGGCCAGTTCCAATGTGGCAGAACATGCAGCGTGCTGTCTTTTTCGTTCCATTTCGACCGGTACAGATAGAACCGGTCCTTAGGCAGCGACGCCAGGTCTATTATACCGAATACCGAACTATGGTTCGGCCATGCATCTGTATCGTACGGCGACGGTTCGCCAAGATAGTCAAACCCAGTCCATACAAACTGGCCTATAACCCAGGGATAATCGTCGTCCATGGCAAAATCAATATCAGGCGTGTTCGACCACGAACATGTCTCGTTGTCGTAACTATTACTCTGGTGATCGGGGTGCATCTGTGTGTTACGTTCCTTCCAATTAACCGGAAAATGGTAAACACCTCGCGACGAAACAGTAGATGCGGTTTCAGAACCAAGTATTATTTGCTGCGGAAGTTTTTCAAAAGCCTTCTGATAATGCTGCGGCTTATAATTAAACCCAGGTATGTCGAGCGAGGCGGCAAAGCCATTGTCAAGCACGGCACGAATCTGATCCATGCCACATGTAACAGGCCGCGTAGGATCTAGTGAATGTACAAGATTTTGCAGCATTGTCAGTTCGCAAACCCCGTCAGGCCCCCATTGACTAGGCACCTCGTTGCCTATAGACCACATTACCACCGAAGGC
>SSTG01000188.1 GCA_004801635.1 Muribaculum caecicola
GTCGACCAGAAAGGCAACAAATACTATAAGGTTCAGAATTCCTGGGATACAAACCAGCTTTACGGAGGTTTTATATATGTGTCTGAACCATACCTGCTTGCCAAAACCATGGATATAATGGTGCATAAGGATGCGGTTCCGGCCGAAATTGCCCGTAAGTTCAAAAACTGATTCCGATGTCACAACCGGCTCCTGAACTTGTTCAACGTACGCTTCCGCTCCTGGGCCATGAGGCCGTGGGGCGGTTGTCGTGTTGCCATGTGGCAGTGGTGGGTGTGGGTGGTGTGGGTGCTTATGCGGCCGAAATGCTTGCACGCACGGCCGTAGGGCATATCACACTTATAGACGGCGACAGTGTGTCACCGTCAAACCTGAACAGGCAGTTGCCGGCGCTGGTTTCTACAATCGGCAGGCCAAAGGTTGATGTCATGTCGCAACGCATAACAGATATAAATCCATCGGCATGTGTTGACGTACTGAATACATTCATAACCCCTGAATCGGTTGACGGGATTATGACGCGTATAGCTCCTGACTTTGTGATAGATGCCATAGACTCCATACAGCCAAAAGTTACGTTGGCAGCATGGTGCATACATAACAATGTAAGGATAATATCGAGCATGGGGGCAGGAGGGCGCATTGACCCTGCCCACGTTGCCTATGCCGACATATCGGAAACAGCGTACGACGGCCTGGCTCGCGAGATACGTCGCCGGCTAAGGCGCGATTTTGGAATTTACAAGGGGCTTCCGGTGGTTTACTCCACAGAGCCACCCAGGCGCAGTGCATTGGTAATGACCGATGAAATAGCCTATAAGGCATCGTCGTACGGTACGGTGGCATGGATTCCTGCGCAATTTGGCATGATGGCTGCTGCATATGCTATTGAACAACTCACGGTGCTAAAAAAATGATAAGTATAAAGAATATATATAAATCGTATGGCAAACTGCAGGTTCTTCGTGGTGTAAGCCTCGAAATTAACCGCGGCGAGGTAGTGGCTGTGGCTGGCCCGTCAGGTGCTGGAAAAACAACTCTTTTGCAGATTGTCGGCACGCTTGACAGGGCAGATTCCGGCAGTGTGGTTTACGACGGTGTTGACGTTCTTGCGCTCAAGGAGCGTGATGCGGCACGGTTCAGAAACAGCAATATTGGTTTCGTGTTTCAATTTCACCAGCTTTTGCCTGAATTCAGCCTTGAAGAAAATGTGGCGCTTCCGGCATTGATAGGGGGTGTTTCGCGTGGCAAGGCCTTTGACCGGGCTAAGGAATTGATTGAATATCTAGGGCTTGGTGACCGGGCTTCGCACCGTCCTTCGGAACTTTCCGGAGGCGAACGGCAGAGGGCGGCTGTTGCGCGTGCGCTGATAAACCGGCCCCAGGTGGTTTTAGCCGACGAGCCGTCGGGAAGTCTTGACAGCCATAACCGTGCAGAGTTGCACAAACTATTCTTTGACCTACGCCGCGATTTTGGCCAGACGTTTGTTATAGTGACTCACGATGAGTTGCTTGCCGCAAGTTGCGACCGTACCGTGCACATGAATGACGGGCTTATCACATCTATTGATTAATTAATTGTGGTCATGAGCAGATTTGTATGCACCGTATTGTTTTGTGTCATGATTTGTATGCAGTCCTGTAAGGATGACGGTGGTCCGCGCAATCATGAGTTCCTTTTCAGCGATATTGTTACCATTATTTCTGTTTCCGAACCTTCTGGAACCAGATTCGGAATGCAGCGTTATGACGATTCTCCGCTTATAATTTATACGGCCTCCAATTGGACGGCTCCTGAAAAGTATGTGGGACAGCGTGTACACCTTTACTATTACATGGTTGGTGGCGAACCGTATAATTCGGGAGAAATTGCTGTTAAATCGGTACGAGCTATAAATAACGGCAGTGTGTCGGCCGGCAGTGTGTCTGATCCGGCATGGGATGCCGACCCTGTATGGCTGAATGCCGTTTGGCGAACCGGTAATTACCTTAATTTCCGGCTTAGGCTGAGTTATAGTCCCAAACCGCGTTATTTCTCATTGGTGGCCGACGAGTCTACTATCGGGTTGGAGCAGCCTCAGCTTTATCTTGTTCACAACCTTGACGGGCAATCGCAGTCGTATATGTCGGAAACATATGCCTCGTTCGACATTTCACACGTATGGAACAGGCCGTCGTGCCGTTCTGTGTGCGTACACATAAATGATGTCAATTATAAGGCCCGTACTTACATTTTTAATAAATAGTTTAGCAACCGGCCTATATGCCGGAATGGTTATTCATGAAAAAAAGTCTTGTAGCACTTGCTGTAGGCACATTTTCGCTTGGAATATCGGAATTTGGCATGATGGGTATACTTAGCGATGTGGCTAGTGGTGTTGGTGTCGATATTGCGACGGCCGGACATCTTGTGTCGGCCTATTCGCTGGGCGTGGCAGTTGGTGCGCCTATGCTTATTGCCATGCGCCGTTTGCCGTTAAAGAGGCTTATGTTGCTCCTTTCGGCCGTTATTGCTATTGGAAATGCCGTTGCAGCCGCGGCACCGGGTTTTTATACGCTTGTTTGTGCCCGTTTTATTTCCGGTCTTCCGCACGGTGCGTTTTTCGGTGCCGGAGCAATTGTATGCTCAAGGCTTGCCGACAATGGCCATGGCGCAAAAGCAGTGGCTGTAATGATAGGAGGCATGGCAATAGCCAATGTGGCCGGTGTGCCTGCTGCAACATTTATAAGCAATATTTTTAGCTGGCGTGCGGCTTTTGCAATTGTAATGATTTTTAGTGTGTTGACGTTTGCCGGATTGAAAGTCTGGATGCCCTTTCTTGAGGTATCTCCGGATAACGGCGTTAAAGGCCAGTTCCGTTTTTTGCGCGGAACCGCCCCGTGGCTGATATACGGCGGTGTTTTCTTCGGTCAGGCTGGCGTTTATTGCTGGTTAAGCTATATAGAACCAATAATGACCGGCGTAACAGGTTTTTCTCCGGCCGATATGACGTGGGTTATGATGCTTGTTGGCTTAGGAATGGTGGTAGGTAATGCTTTGTCAGGACGTTTGGCCGACCGTTATCACGCATCGTTAGTGTGTGGGTTCATTGCGGTTGCCATGGTGGTTGTTATGCCGCTCATTTATTTTTGTTCAGGCTATAAGGTTCCGTCGTTGGTACTGTCGTTTTTGGCTGCGGCAGCCTTGTTCGGAATTGGCGGCCCGTTGCAATATCTGATTGTGCGTTTTGCAAAAGGCGGCGAAATGCTTGGCGGTGCCGGCATACAGATTGCTTTCAATGTTTCGAATGCATTTTCTGCCGCTATTGGCGGAGCGGCGATAAATCACGGCCTTGGTATTGCTTCGCCGGCATTGATAGGTGGGCCTTTTGCCATTGTTGGCGCGATAATGCTGTTTATGCTGTATCGCGATTATGGCACCAGGGGAGCCTGATAAAGGTTTGTTTACTACAATATGGCTACAAAGTGTATAAAATCCGATTAAGGATTTAAGTCGTAGAAACTATTTTGGTTACATTCGCAATAACTAAAATAGTAGACAAATTGGCAGATAAGTTTAAATATGTACTGATATATGCCATGCTCTTTGCCGGCATGGTTGTGGGAATGTGTTCTTGTGGTTCG
>SSTG01000189.1 GCA_004801635.1 Muribaculum caecicola
CAAAGTGCCAGTAGTTCCACAGGTCGATATTTACGGTGCGTGTGGTTTTTGTTACCAGCATAAGCAGGTTTACACCAAGGCATACCGGTATTATGAATGCACCTACGGCTGTATTGTAGGCAACTGCGGCAGCGGCAGGCCAGCCCATATCGAATACCTTTAACTGGAGGTCGTAAATGTCGACCACGGTGTTGAGTGCCGGGCCGAGCGCCGATGTAAGCAGGGCTGTCACAATAGACAGTCCTATAAAGCCGACACCAACCTTCAGGCCTGATTTAAGTGCATCGCCCAGCTTTATGCCTATACACACGCCAAGCACGGTGAAGATGATAGGCATCATCACCGCCGCGCCTAGTCCGATTATATAACTGAATACCTGTTCCATTACTTAGGTTGTTTGCCGATGTATGCCAGAATACCGCCGTCCACGTACAGAACGTGTCCGTTAACGAAGTTAGATGCGTCTGATGCCAGGAATACGGCCGGGCCCATCAGGTCCTCGGGAGTACCCCAACGGGCAGCCGGAGTTTTAGATATTATGAACTGGTCAAACGGATGGCGTGAGCCGTCGGGCTGTAGTTCGCGCAGGGGAGCTGTCTGTTCGGTGGCTATGTAGCCCGGGCCGATGCCGTTGCACTGAATGTTGGCTTCGCCATATTCCGAGCAGATGTTGCGTGTGAGCATTTTCAAACCTCCTTTTGCCGCAGCATACGCGCTTACTGTTTCACGGCCTAGCTCGCTCATCATTGAGCAAATGTTGATAATTTTGCCGTGTCCTTTTTTGATCATGCCGGGTATAACAGCTTTAGCGCAGATGTACGGGGCAACGAGGTCAACGTCGATAACGCGGCGGAAATCTTCAACAGCCATTTCTTCCATTGGAATGCGTTTGATTATGCCGGCGTTGTTTACAAGAATATCGATGGTACCAATTGTTTTTTCTATGTCGGCCACCATGGCTTTCACTGATTCCTCGTTGGTTACGTCGCAAAGGTATCCTTTTGCCTCGATTCCTAATTTTTTATAAGCCTCCAGGCCGCGGTCAACAGTTTCCTGACGCGAGCAGTTGAAAACTATCTTGGCTCCTGATTCGGCAAATGCTTGTGCAATTGCAAGACCAATACCATATGCCGCACCTGTAACGAGTGCTACTTTTCCTTCTAATGAGAAATTTACCATAGCTTTGTGATTTATATGTGTCGTGAATATTTGGTTATTTGTTTTTTGTGTTGTTTTTTAGATATTCAAACCATTGGCTGGCGTTTTTAAATCCGTCTTTTTGTCTTTTAGCCGCGGCAGATACGCGGTAGCGTATGCGTCCGTGGGCATCGGGTTTGACAATCATCAGATAGTTTAACGGGTCTTCAATTGTTTTTACCAGATTGGCCGGGTCAACTTCAATGCCTAGGCCAACAGTTTCAACAAGTTCGGGATGTGCCTTGTCTGGAACATTGCGACCCCATGAGCCGGCATACCCTTTTTTATCTATAAAGCCTTCGTTATTGGTTTCCAGTTTCTGTATACCGGTACAGAATAAGTCGGTGGGAGAATAGCCTTCCAGTGATATTTCCACAAACAGGTCTCTTGAGTCAGGGAGCATGCTGTAGCGTTGTATCATGTGCACGGGCTTGCCGTTGTATACCCATTCGCGGTCTTCAACTTCTATGCTCTGTGTGTTTAGCACGCGGTGTGTGCGTGTGGCGACAGAATCTATTGTTACAGGCTGGTTGTTCTGCCAGCCGCGGAACGAGCCTGCGGCTACCGATTTTCCTGCCCATAATACGTCGCAACCATAACCCTCGGCAAGTTGCTGGGGCGTGGTGTAGAAGCATGTCTGGTCAATTTCGAGCCTTGGGGTGGTTTTGGCATACAGGTCAAGGCTCTGCCTGTTGTCCATATACACGCGGTAACCTACCCATGGATTCTCGATAATGGCTCCGTGGCCGTATATGGCATCGTAATCGGCCGGGAATACGGTGTTTCCGGGAAATGTTATTTCCGTTACGCGCGGATGACGGCCGTGAGAATCGTGTATTTTAATGAACGCATCTGTCTGCGCCAAAGCAGATGGTGCCGTAATTGCCGTAGCTATAGCAAATGTCAGTAACGTTTTCATGGGCATTTATTATAGATGCAAATTTACTGAAATTTTTATATGTTCCGCCATTAGTGGAGAACGTTTTGAGCTTTCTGGTTTTCGTCTAGGCTGAAAATCGGCGTTTCCGCTTCAGGGTCAACGTTATAGTAAAGAATTGCGCTGTCGTTCTGGTACGGGTGGCTCGATTCTATGAGTTTGGCCATTTCTGCACCTGCCCATATTGCCGGTCCGTAGCCGTGTGCCGCTTTTGTACTTACAGGGCGGAACGAGTAATATGCCGGGTCAAAGCCCATGCCGGTACCTACTACGATGTCTTCGATTTCGCCTTCGGGAGTTATTTTTGTTGTTAGGGCTTCCCAGCCTAATTGTGCTGTCGGGCCGAATGCGCGTGCATCGAGCCATCCCTGGTTGATGCCGTGAGCCAGACAGTATGTAAATATGGCTGTGGCTGAAGTTTCCTCGAATGTGTCATTCCGGTCGAGAAGTTGGTGCCAGAATCCGTTTTTAGACTGTAGTTCGGCCAATGTTTTTGCGTGGGCACGGAATGTGTCAAGTATCAGTTGGCGCTTAGGATGGTTTTCTGGCATGAAGTCAAGTAGCTGCGACATGGTGAGTATGGCCCATCCGTTTGCGCGAGCCCATGGAAAAGTGGGTTGCGGTGTTACTCCTTCCACATAGCCATGGCGGAAAAATCCTTTTTCAGGAACCCACATACGCTTGAAAAATCCTTCAGCTATAGAGGCAGCGTCGTCGAGTAATTTCGGATTTTTCTCATATGCACTGCGTACGGCCATGGTTGGCAGCCCCATGAACATGTCGTCGAGCCATACGGAGTTTAGGTATGGGCGGTTGCGTGCTATTGTTCCGTCGGCCAGATGTATTGGTGCTGTTTCGCATACCTGCCAGTAACGTTCTATTTCGGGCTGCAGTTTAAGGGTCGGGTCGGCCATTTGTGTGCGCATGAAAGCACCGCACATAGAGCCTGCGTCGTCGAGGTTACGCGGATTTATAACCTGGCGCATTTGTCCGTCGTGCTTGCCTGTGCGTTCGGCCAGTTCGCTGAAGGCCGGAGCCATTTTAGACAGGAATGATATGCGGTCGGTTACATAGTCCTGATATTTTGAATCGCCTAGCAGTTGCGATGCTTCAAGCAGGGCATCGTACATAACGCCCCATTCATAGCTTGTAAGGCGGTATGTGCCCTGATTCAATTTGGCACCTTCGGGTAGGGGTGAGGAGAGGTCGGTTATCTCGTTGCCAAGCGAATCTACCACTTTGGCCGGTGTAACTGACGATATATAGTTGAAAATGCGGTCGATAGTGGCCCGTATGCTGTCAGATTCAAGTTTGGCATAAGGCATAGAATAGTCTGGCTGGAGAAGGTGCAGCGGACTTGTTGAGTCGT
>SSTG01000018.1 GCA_004801635.1 Muribaculum caecicola
TACCGGACGGCGTTCTTTCTGTTGTTTCGACTGGCTTAGAAGCTGGGTAAGGGCTTGGTACAGTTCGTTGAACTGTGCATCGGTGCTTACCTCCAGTTCTTCGATGCGCTTTAACAGTTCCTCGTAACCGATTGCCATTTGGCGCATGAGGACAAAAGCCCGCATGATTGAAATGTTTACTTCTATGGCTACTTTGGAGCGGAGAACCGAGGAAAGCATGGCTACGCCCTGCTCGGTGAAAGCCATAGGCATAGCAACACCGAAATTGTAAGCAGGGGGTATCACATTTTGTGACACCCCTATGGATAACAGCAAGTTAGCTTCCTCTTGGGTGAGAACAAACATAAAATCACCCGGAAAACGCTCGATATTGCGCTTGACCGCCTGCTTCAAGGCTCGTGTTTCCACTTGGTAGAGTTCTGCCAAATGATAATCAAGCATCCCCCGGCAACCTCTGACCTCAAAAATCTTGTTTTGGATAATCTGTAAATCCATAATCGTATATTTTAGGGTATTAAGTAATGTTGGAATAAATAGTAGGGACTGGTCACAAATTGTGACCAGTTCCCAGTAATCAAGATTACATGGCGACTTCCTTGTAAATCTTTTCGATGCCGACAAACTTCTTGTCAAGCCCCTGCATATCGCTGCCTATCTTGCTGTTAGTGATGCGGGCGTAAATTTGTGTCGTTTCGATATTGGTGTGTCCCAGCATCTTGGAAACCGTTTCAATGGGTACGCCCTTTGATAGTGTGGTAGTCGTTGCGAACGTGTGCCGGGCAAGGTGAAATGTCAGGTTCTTTTTTATTCCGCATACATCGGCAATCTCTTTCAGGTACGCATTTAGTTTCTGATTGCTGATTACGGGAAGTATCTTGCCGTTCGGTAACTTGCCCTTGTACTTCTTCAAAATCATCTTGGGAATATCCAGCAGGGGAACATTAACGTCCGTATTCGTCTTTTGCCGCTTTGTCATTATCCAAAGGTTGCCGTCAAAGGATTTGCATATATTATCTTGCGTAAGCCCGGCTACATCTATATAGGCAAGCCCGGTGAAGCAGGCAAAGATGAACAAGTCCCTGACGTGTTCCAGCCGCTCGGAAACCATTTTCTTTTTAAGGATGATTTTTATCTCGTCCTCTGTCAGATACCCCCTGTCCACTTTCTCCAGCCGGATTTTGTAGCTGGCGAACGGGTCGCCCACCAGTATGCCGTTGTTGCGGGCAATGATGATGATGCGCTTGAAGAACTGCATGAACTTGGCGGTGGTGTTGTAGCCACACTTGCAGGCTGTACGCAAATACAACTCAAAATCGGTAATGAACATCGGGGTAATCTCCTTTATGGATATGTCCGATACGTTGTACTTGCTGCGGATGAACTCGGCAAGGTGACGGCGGGTCACTTCATACTTGCGGTAGGTCGCTATCGTCTTGGATATGCCTACAAGCTGCTTCACATCGTCATTGTGCTTTTGGAACAGGGTAAGGATTGTTTCGTGGCTCTCGCTATGACCTAAAAACTCGTTTTTCACTTTCTCGGCGGTCACGTAGTTGTCACGCCGCTGCATTTCGTGGTAAATGGTATTCAGGGAAGAACGTATGTCGTCCAAAAGGGCGTTTATTCTTCCGGCATCCCTGCCTTTGGCTTTGCCCGCAACCGTGTTCCAATTGTCGGGCTGGATGCTCTGTTTCGTACTGAACTGGCAAAGTTTGCCGTCTATGGTGATGCGTGCCATAATCATAACCTCGCCGTTTTTCTTTTCAGAACCTTTCTTCAAATAAAAAAGAACCTTGAATGTCGATTTCATAACTCACTTTTTTAGTTGCAAAATTAATTTTTACCTCTCGTTTTCGAGTTATGCAGACTATGGACTAATCAAGTCATTATCAGGTCATTTGAGGACAAATCGTTACCGTTTTTGTCCGGCAGGGAATAGGTAACGATTTAGTAACGAAACTTTGTCTTTTACCGTACTTTTGAAGTCTTGGAAGCTGGACTTTCGGGCAATAAAAAAAGCCACAAATCGTTGATTTGTAGCTTTTTGTCCGTTTACTGACCATTTCTGTCCAGTAAGTTCAGCGGAGAGAGAGGCTCCCGAACCTACGCTTTCAGAAAATATCACAAAATTGCAAATCACTGATAATCACACACCATCCACGATGCAGAGTAAATCTAAATCTTTCTAAATACCTTTTGCCATTTCAATTTTTGGGTGTATATTTGGGTGTAGAATTTCAAACGCACCCAAATATGAATATCAAACGTAACATCATTTTTGCATTGGAGAGCCGGAAGAAGAACGGTGTGCCAATCGTAGAGAACGTGCCTATCCGTATGCGTGTCATATACGCAAGCCAACGCATCGAGTTTACAACAGGCTACCGGATTGACGTAGCCAAATGGGATGCCGACAAACAACGGGTAAAGAACGGATGCACCAACAAGCTGAAACAAAGCGCATCCGAAATCAATGCGGACTTGCTGAAATACTATGCTGAAATGCAAAACGTGTTCAAGGAGTTTGAGGTACAGGAAACCATGCCCACTACCCAACAGCTAAAGGATGCGTTCAATCTACGGATGAAAGACAACAATGAAGAACAGCAGGAAGAAGCACAGATTAGTTTTTGGGAAGTGTTCGATGAGTTTGTAAAAGAGTGTGGCAACCAGAATAATTGGACGGCATCCACCTATGAGAAATTTGCAGCGGTAAGAAATCACATCAAAGAATTCAAGGAGGATGTAACCTTTGAATACTTCAACGAATTCGGGCTAAATGAGTATGTTAATTTCTTGCGTGATAAAAAGGACATGAGAAACAGTACTATTGGCAAACAGATGGGGTTTCTCAAATGGTTCCTGCGTTGGAGCTTCAAAAAAGGGCATCATCAGAACATTGCATACGACGCATTCAAGCCCAAATTGAAAACAACCCCTAAAAAGGTAATATTCCTGACATGGGATGAACTGAACAAGCTGAAAGATTATCAAATACCGCATGACAAGCAGTATTTGGAACGTGTCAGGGATGTCTTTCTGTTCTGTTGCTTCACGAGCTTACGATATTCGGATGTTCGTAACCTTAAAAGAAGTGATATTAAACCCGACCACATTGAAGTCACCACAGTCAAGACTGCGGACAGCCTGATAATCGAACTGAACGACCACAGCAAAGCCATTCTTGAAAAATACAAGGATGTTCATTTCGAGAACCACATGGCATTGCCCGTCATCAGCAATCAGAAGATGAACGATTATCTGAAAGAACTGGGTGAACTGGCAGAAATCAACGAACCTGTAAGAGAAACCTACTACAAGGGCAATGAGCGCATAGATGAAGTCACACCCAAATACGCATTGTTAAGCACCCATGCCGGAAGAAAGACTTTTATCTGTAATGCGTTGGCACTCGGAATTCCGGCACCGGTGGTTATGAAATGGACGGGACACAGTGACTATAAAGCCATGAAACCCTACATTGACATAGCGGATGACATCAGAGCAAACGCCATGAACAAGTTTAATCAACTATAAAAGTATCAATTAGTTTCATGGATTACCACCATTGAAGTATATTTGTATTCTGAAAATATCATAAGATGAGCAACAACGGACATAACATAGAAAAAACGAACTTTGACGCATTTATAAATGCTGTCGGTTCGGAAATACAACAGGCGCAAGTCCGGCTGATTACCGCTGCCAATGCGCAAATGTTGTTCCATTACTGGAAAATGGGCAACTATATTCTCTATCATCAGCAACTGCACGGATGGGGAAGCAAAACCATCAAACAGTTGGCAAAGGCTATCCGGCTAAATTTCCCTGAAAAGAAAGGCTATTCAGAACGCAACCTTACCTATATGTGTCAGTTTGCAAGAACATATCCATTGAGAGCATTGCAGAATTTCATTGATACGGATGCAAAGTTGATAGCTCCAAGCGTGAAGAAAATTGAAGATGAAGTACACTACTTAAACGATTCGCAATTTACGCAAGAGCCTCTTGCGCAAATTCAATCCATTGATAACAAAGAAATTATAATCACGCAAGAACCTCTTGCACAAATTCATAATGTTGCCAGAACCGTATCCGACATTTACCGTATGGAAATTAAGGATATAGAAAACATATTTATGGCATCACCTGTTGCAAGAACCAATTGGGCGAGCCATGTGATTATGCTTAACAGTTCGCTTCCATTGGGTGTAAGCTATTGGTACATGAAACAGTCCGTGGAAATGGGCTGGAGCAGCAATGTTCTTAAAATACAAATTGAGACCAACTTATATAGCAGACAAATCAGCAACAACAAAGTAAATAACTTTACTGCCACGCTTCCTGCACCGCAAAGCGACCTTGCCAATTACCTGTTGAAAGACCCGTACATCTTTGATTTGGCTGGAACGAAGGAAAAGGCGGACGAAAGGGACATAGAAGAACAACTGGTTAAGCACGTCACCCGTTACTTGCTGGAAATGGGCAATGGCTTTGCCTTTGTTGCCCGACAAAAACACTTTCAAATTGGTAACAGCGATTTCTATGCAGACTTGATTCTGTATTCCATCCCCCTGCACGCATACATCGTAGTGGAATTGAAAGCGACCCCATTCAAACCGGAGTATGCGGGGCAACTGAACTTCTACATCAATGTAGTGGATGACAAACTGAGGGGAGAGCATGACAACAAGACTATCGGGTTGTTGCTGTGCAAGGGGAAAGACGAAGTTGTAGCGCAATACGCATTGACAGGCTACGACCAGCCGATAGGCATCAGCGATTACCAGTTGAGCAAGGCTATACCTGAAAACTTAAAATCGGCTCTGCCAAGTATAGAGGAAGTGGAGGAAGAACTGACTTCCCTTCTTGATAAAGATAAGAATCCATAAACCAAGCGTATATGGCAGGAGAAATACAGATTATGATTCCCCAATACGGCGAACTCAACCGGATATACAGCGACTTTATAGTCAGCCATACTTTCTCTTTTGACAAGCAGAAATTCATCACGGACTTCTATAAGCAATACAATGACACAAAAGCTTTTGAAGCCGCCATCCTTGAACTGGTGCTTGACAAACAGAAAGAAAAATATACTCTGATTCTCAACAGCCTGAGAACCGAGATAGAAAAAAACATACTCATTTATGAAAAACATCCATTGTTTGATGATGAGATAATTTCTCGTGTGTGCTACAACTTTGCCGACAGATATGACGCTGATATAAAGGCACAATTGGAGGTTACACAAAAATTAAGCAAGCCTTTGAATGAAGCGTATAACAGGTATGATTCCATTGGCTACAGGGAACATACGGCAGCAGAAGAAAAGCAAGCCGAGAAGGAGTATGAACGCTGCAAGGCTGAATATGAGAATGAAAAAGAAGAACTGGACAGGCTTTATGAATTGGAACGGCAGGCAAGGAAGGAAGCTTTCCAATATATTGAGAACCGTTGCGGAGATATTTATAAACTGAGTTTCCATTTTATGGAAATATTGGCAAAATATATTCCCGTAGCAAAAGACAAGCCGGATGAGCCGAACAAGCAAGAGACACAACAGGATGTATCAAAGGAGCGACCCGAATATTTCAATACAGAATTACTTTCGCTTATTCATAAAGCCTGTGTGGGGGAACAGTTTGAAGATATTTCAACGCAGGACTTCTATGCCAACATGAACCTGTACCCCGGTGAAAAGGGACTAAAAATCAAGGCACGAGAAAAAATACGGGTGTGTTACCTGATATTCCTGATGAGTGAAAGACTGCCCAAACAAGACAGAGATAGATGGAAAAATATAATCCTGAAACAGTTGGATATTGACGAGAACTACTACAAGTCAAAGTACAAGGAACCGGTGTCGGATTTTCCAAGTGACAGTAACCAGAAATTCGCCAAAGAAATGGACGCAATATTCCGATAATCCGTGATACACCCTGATATTTTACGAAATTACCACTTTTACCACTCAAATTAATTTTTGAGTGGTATTTTTATTATCTGATATTCAGAGAAATAATAAAATATTCCATTTACGCTAACCACATCCTTACCACTCACGCCCCTATCTAATTTTGCATCGTTCGAGAACAGAAATAACAGCCAGTGCGCAGGGCTGATTGTTTAACGGCTAAACAGATTGAACGATGACAAATCTTCAAGAGTTATTATTAAAACCCGTCTGGCAGATGACAGGCGAAGAGTTCATATTCCTGAGCAAGCACGCTTCCGGTCAAACGGAAACGCAACCACGACCCGTTACGGACACAGAAAGAAAGTATGTGTACGGAATACTGGGCATAGCCAAACTGTTCGGGTGCAGCCTGCCAACCGCCAACCGCATCAAGAAAAGCGGAAAGATTGACAAAGCCATCACCCAGATAGGACGCAAGATTATCGTGGATGTGGAGCTTGCCCTTGAACTGGCAGGAAAGAAAACCGGAGGACGGAAATAATGGGAGGAATAGCTATGGACTATATGAAAGAATTTAAGGACATATCGGCAGAAGAAGCCGTAATCCTTTGGCAAGCCTCACGTTTGAGTCTGTCGAAAAGTTATGAGAAAGCACCTGAAATCCTCAAAGTGCATGGTTCTGTCATTGGGACATTGGGCAATTTCAGCGCATCCATCGGCAAAGCCAAAAGTAAAAAGACATTCAATGTTTCGGCTATTGTAGCCGCTGCATTGAAGAACGGCACAGTGTTGCGGTATGTAGCGGAACTCTCCGACGGGAAGCGGAAAGTGCTTTATGTTGATACGGAGCAAAGTCCTTATCATTGCCTGAAAGTCATGAAACGCATTTTACGGATGGCTGACTTGCCTGATGACAGGGATAATGAGAACCTTGAGTTTCTCGCCTTGAGAAAATACACACCTGAACAGCGTATCAGGATTGTCGAACAGGCTATCTATAATACGCCCGACATTGGTCTTGTAATCATAGACGGCATCCGTGACATGGTATATGACATCAACAGCCCCGGCGAATCCACACGCATCATATCCAAACTGATGCAGTGGACGGACGACAGGCAGATACACATCCATACGATACTGCATCAGAACAAAGGGGATGAGAATGCGAGAGGGCATATCGGCACGGAGTTGAACAATAAGGCGGAAACCGTATTGCTTGTGGAAAAGGACAAGAACAACAGAGATATAAGCAATGTTTCAGCCATGCACATCCGTGCAATGGATTTCGAGCCTTTTGCCTTTCGCATCAACGACAGTGCCTTGCCCGAACTCATAGAGGGTTACAAACCCGAAGCGAAGAAACCGGGAAGACCAGAAGAGGAAAAGTTCGACCCTTACAGACATATCACCGAACAGCAGCACCGTATCGCATTGGAAGCCGTTTTCGGGCTGAAAGAGGAATACGGTTACAAGGAACTGGAAGATGCTTTAATCAAAAGCTATACGTCAATAGGTGTAAAACTGAACCATCAAAAGACGGTACCGCTCATCACCATGCTTCGCAACAAACGGATGATAGTGCAGGAGAACGGCAGAAAATACACATTCATGCCCGACTTCCACTATTAACCCGTTACCTGCAATCGCTTCACTTTATTCTGTGGGTCTATATATTAAGGATAAAGCGAAGTGATGCAAGGAATGGATAAACCGCTTCACTTTATTGCCGTACTCTATATATACGACAATTTAGTGAAGTGGTTATATAGACCGTACTTCTTAAAATGGTACGGGCGAAAAGAAAAATAAATCAATTCACTAACTACTCAAACAATTATCTTATGGATATACAGACAGCCAAGCAAATCAGGATAGCGGATTATCTGCACAGTTTGGGATATTCTCCCGTCAAACAACAGGGTATCAACCTATGGTATAAATCACCGTTAAGGGAAGAAACCGAAGCCTCGTTCAAGGTAAATACCGAGCGCAACCAATGGTATGATTTTGCACTCGGCAAAGGCGGCGGCATCATCGAACTGGCTTCACACTTATATGCTACCGACCATATACCTTATATATTAGAACGCATAGCAGAACAGACACCACATATCCGTCCTGATTCTTTCTCTTTTGGCAAGCAGTCATCTTCCGAGCCACGTTTTCAACAACTGGAGATTGTACCGCTTTCTTCTCCTGCCCTGCTCTCCTATTTGCAGGAAAGGGGAATAAACACGGAACTGGCGAAAAGAGAATGCCGCGAAGCTCATTTCACCAACAACGGCAAACGGTATTTCGCCATTGCCTTTCCAAACATATCGGGCGGCTATGAGATTCGTAACCGTTATTTCAAGGGCTGCATCGCCCCAAAGGAAATCTCCCATATCAGACAGTCGGGGAAAGCAAGGAATACCTGTTATGTGTTCGAGGGATTTATGGACTATCTTTCATTTCTTACTTTGAGATTGGAAAATTGCCCGAAATTTCCCGAACTGGACAGACAAGATTATATGGTATTGAACTCTGTATCGAATGTGAGCAAGGCTCTCTATCCGTTGGGTAGTTACGAGCGCATACATTGTTTCTTTGACAATGACCGTGCAGGGATGGAAGCACTCCGGCAAATCCGTATGGAATACGGCAGAGACTTATACATCCGTGACGCTTCGCAGACCTACAGCGGATGCAAGGACTTGAACGAATACCTACAGAAACAGGCTGAAAGAAACAGGCAAGTCCAGTCCGTAAGAGAGACGCACACCCAGCCACCGAAAAAGAAGAACGGCTTTCGGTTATAGCCCACTATAACTACACGCTCCGCTTCCGTAGTTGTGGGCTCTCCCGAGGGGATTAGGGCTTTGCCCTAATGACCCACTCAGGGCGTTTCACCCCTGAGAACCCCGAGCAAAGAGTGACCCTCTCTTTGCAATCTCCGCTTATGGGTTACCCCTAAGAACCCCTCTGCGAAAGCGAGCAAAATAATCAATTGCAAACAAAGAAAAGAAGCTATGGCAACAAAATCAAGCATACATATCAAGCCTTGCAACATCGCATCGAGCGAGGCACACAACCGAAGGACTGCCGAGTATATGCGTAATATCGGGATGTCCAGAATCTATGTCGTTCCCGAACTTTCCACCGATAACGAACAGTGGATAAATCCCGACTTCGGCACTCCCGAACTGCGAACTCATTATGACAATATCAAGCAAATGGTCAAGAACAAAACCGGACGTGCCATGCAGGAAAAGGAAAGGGAACGCAAGGGAAAGAATGGAAGGATTATCAAAGTGGCGGGATGTTCACCCATCCGTGAAGGAGTATTGCTTATCAGACCGGACACCACACTGGCTGATGTACGCAAATTCGGTGAAGAGTGCCAAAGACGCTGGGGCATCACGCCACTCCAAATATTCCTGCATAAGGACGAAGGACATTGGCTGGGTGGAAAACCTGACACAGAAGACAAGGAGAGTTTCCAAGTGGGTGGAAAATGGTTCAAGCCGAATTATCATGCCCATATTGTTTTTGACTGGATGAACCACGATACAGGAAAGAGCCGCAAACTCAATGACGAGGATATGGCAGCAATGCAGACTTTGGCATCAGACATTCTAATGATGGAACGTGGGCAATCAAAAAATGTCACTGGCAAAGAACATCTGGAACGCAATGACTTCATCATTGAAAAACAGAAAGCCGAACTGCAACGCATAGATGCTGCAAAGCGGCATAAAGAACAACAGGTGGAACTTGCCGAACAGGAACTCAAACAGGTAAAATCGGAGATACGCACTGACAAGCTCAAAAGTGTAGCCACCGATGCTGCCACAGCCATAGCAAGCGGAGTGGGTTCTCTTTTCGGTAGCGGCAAACTGAAAGAGCTGGAACATAACAATGCGGAACTGCAACAGGAGATTGTTAAACGGGATAAAAGCATTGATGATTTAAAAGTTCAGATGCAACATATGCAAGAACAGCATGGCAAACAGATTCGTAATCTTCAAGGAATACATAATCAAGAGCTTGAAATCAAGGACAAGGAAATATCCCGATTGAACACCATTCTTGAAAAGGCGTTCAACTGGTTCCCTTTACTCAAAGAGATGTTGAGAATGGAAAAACTCTGCTATGCCATCGGATTTACCAAAGATATGGTAAACAGTCTTTTGACAAAAAAGGAAGCAATCAGATGCAATGGAAAAATCTATTCCGAAGAGCATAGGCGAAGATTTGAAATCAAGAATGACATTTTCAAAATTGAGAAAAGTTCGGTTGATAATAATAAATTGATGCTTACAATAAACAAGCAACCGATAGGCGAATGGTTCAAAGAGCAATGGGAGAAACTTCGGCAAGGTTTACGGCAATCAGTAGAAGAATCAAGAAAAAGTAGAGGATTCAAGCTATAATTCCGCTCTATATAATGCAAAACATCAATAAAATAACTAATTTTGCATTCGGATAGGGGCAACTCTTTCCAAGAAATAAGAAAATAAGAAGCGTTATGCTCTCTTGTAAGTCGAGAACGTAGGAAATTCACCAGTGTACTGGGATTGCATAGTGGTTCTCACGCATACAGCATGGGCTGCTACCTCTACATCTGTACACAAGGTTTCCTACGACTTTCGACTTCGAGTGTTGCATCAGTAGTTTGTGCTTCTGCATTTATAAATCGCTCCATCGTGCTATGGAGCATTGTATTATTTTGTAGATGAAGAATATCGAAGCAGATAAAGAACTCATAGCGGCATCGGAATCAAGGATATAAAGGACTATGAAATTGAAATCAACATCGAAAATGGTATAGTAGTAAGATAAAAGTAATGGCAGAATCTTTTAAAAATATGTTTGATAAGCCATTCTTTGGAAGGTTTGTCAACGACTTGTCTCTTGTTCTCCAGAACATGAGTGTAGACAAGTTTGTAACTTTAGTTATGGATGAAGAATGGGAGAACAGAGGTTATAAGCAGCGGATTGCACACATAACTACTGTTCTGCACAAGTTTATGCCAACCGAGTATAAAGAAGCTGTTGCGAAAATCTTTAAATTATTAGACTGTGTAAAAGTTAGACTGCTCGATTTTTCAAAGATAGACGATAAAAATTTCAATTTGCTGACATTAGAATATGGGGTTATTTTGGACCATTATGTGGAGCGATATGGAATAGAGGACTATGAGACATCAGTGAAAGCCATTGAGCGAATTACGCAATTCACGACTTGCGAATTTGTGACCCATGCCTTTATTGTGAAATATCAAGATGAAATGATGAAACAGATGTTGGCTTGGTCAAAACATCCGCACTGGGGGGTAAGGAGGCTTGCATCGGAAGGGTGCAGACCTCGTCTGCCGTGGGCGATGTCATTGCCTAAATTAAAAGAAAATCCAGCTCCCATCATTCCGATTATGGAAAATCTGAAAAACGATCCATCCAGGTTTGTAAGGTTGAGTGTTGCCAATAACCTGAACGATATTTCAAAGGATAATCCACAAATCGTAATTGCTTTGGCTAAAAAATGGAAAGGGCAATCAGAGAATATTGATTGGGTTATCAAGCATGGATGCCGAACATTGCTTAAGCAGGGGAATCACGAGATATTGAACCTGTTTGGACTGAGTTTGAATGACAATATCAGCATAGGTGACTTTAAGATTCTTACAAAAAGAATAAAAATGGGTGATTCTGTTGAATTTTGTTTTAATCTAAACAATTATAATACGGAAAAACGGACAATAAGATTGGAATACGGAATCTATTATCGGAAAATGAATGGAGAGATGACGAGGAAAGTCTATAAAATCAGTGAGAAGGAATACAAAGGAAACTCCATTACGGAAGTCAATAGGAAACATTCGTTTCGCCCCATAACGACAAGAACTTTTTATCCCGGCATTCATCAGATTGCTGTTATATTCAATGGATGTGAATCGGGAAAATGTGAATTTGAACTTGTTGAATGACAGTTTTTAATAGTTGAGATTAATCCGTAAATTCCCCGTTATATCCAAGAAAAAACAAGTGGTTTGCACGTTAAAAGGGAGGTTTTCCACTTACCTTCCCATACTATCAATCTTAAAGAATACAAAAACACCCAATTTTACATTCTTGGGTGTAAAATTGGGTGTTTGCTTTGCAATTTGCTGATTTTCAGCGTTTATTGCGGGGAGAGAGGGATTCGAACCCCCGGAGGTGTGACCCTCAACGGTTTTCAAGACCGCCGCAATCGACCACTCTGCCATCTCTCCTTTGAAAGACAGGGGCAAAGGTAGGTATATTTTTTATTATATGCAAGTGTTAGCGCTTTTTTTTGTGGTATTGTTTTTAATGCGTTGATGGCCAGTTTGTATTCCGCTACAGCTTATATATTTCTGTTCCGGCCAATAGGAGGCATCCGGTTCCGAAATCATCAAAGTCGGGCGTTGTGTTGTAACCTACCGGTTGGCCGTCTTTAGGCTCTTTTCCTGTTCCCTGCACGTAACCCAGAAAACCGTCGGGGTGGATTGCGTCGTGTATTATTGCATTCCATGCGTGCGTAATTACGGGCATGTATGTGTCTGAATCGAGAATGCCGTTGCGTACGCCCCATGCCATACCGTATATAAACAAGGCTGTTCCTGTTAGTTCCTTTCCGCCGTAATCGGAGGGATCTAGCAGGTTAACGTTCCAGAATCCGTCTTTTCTCTGACATTTTACAAGGGCTTCGCACATGGCTTTTAGGTCGGTTTCGTAAACGTTGCGATGGGGTGCGCCGGGTTGCATTTCGTCAAGCACCCGTACGAGTGCAGCCACAACCCAACCATTGCCGCGCGACCAGTAGCAGTTTGTTCCGTTTGGCGATTTGTACGGAGCTACGAAATCGGCATCGCGCCACCATAGGCCTTCTTGGGGGTTATATAGGCCTCCGGCTAGTGAGTCGCGAGTCCAGGAGTACATTTGCCAGGCTTTTTCTGCATATTTTGGATTGCCGGTTTCTGCGGCAAGTTTTGCAAGCACAGGCATACCCATCTGTATGGCGTCAATCCAGGTCCAGTCGTTTACCTGCGGTGTGTTTACAAGCATATTAATGGCGGCCTTTGTCTTGGTGAGTCTGTGCGGCTCTGGTGTTAGCCGGTATAGGTCGATATATGCCTGCGAGGCGCAATAGTTGTCGGCATTGCGTGTGGTGGTGTTGTCGGCGCGCATGCCCCATTTGAATCCGTCTGCCCATTTTGTAGCATAGTCAATATATCGGTTTTCGGGGTATATGGAGTGTAGAGCCATCAATCCTTCGAAGTATACGGCGCGTGTCCATATGTTAGCCTCGTATGTTTTGTTTCTTGACGGGTACGGTATGCCTTTGAGCGGGTCTGGATGGTTTTTCATATAAAGGTTGTTTACCTTTATCAGGATTTTTAGGGTGTGGTCTCTGGATGGGAGCTTTTCTGCTGCTAAGGAGCCGAAGAATGAGGCAATTAGCAGACAGGAGAGTAATTGTTTCATGTTTAGCGTATTTTTTAGTTATATTTTACCGGAATAAGGAATACGTTGCTGTTAAGTCCTGAAGGAATTGTTCCCCAGGAGCTGTAATCGGATTTTTCTCCATTAAGCCGGGCCATATTGGCATTTTTAAATATGCGCCATTTTATTTGGCGGCGGTCCATGTCGGCAATACGGTTTGCCGGCAAATTTGTTACTTCTACTTCTATCAGGTTTTTGCCTGTTTTCAGCATTTGTCCTATGTCTATTCTGAACGGTACGGCCCACAACGTGCCGGCGTATTTTGAGTTTACATATACACGTGCGCTTTCACGAACGTCGCCAAGGTCCAGTATCCAGCTGTCGGCTTTTGTGTCAGGCAGGTTTATTTCGGTTGAATAACGGGCGGTTCCGGTGTTTGTTTTGGCTGACGGTATATCGAGGTTTGTCCACGATACTGGCCTGTCTATTTCAAATGTGCCGGTTATTGCCGGTGAACTTTGGATGAATTCCAGTTTCCATCCATGCTGCAGAGAAACGGTGTCGGGAAGTTCTGTAATATAATTCCATTGCGGTACACCGGTTACCGGCTTGTTGAACGACCGTACGAACAGGCTTTCTCCCGATTTGAGCTGTAGCCTGATTCCGGTTTTCCCCTCGTCCATGTCAACAGGGTTTATAATGCCTTTTTCGCCATTTATGGGGTTATACAGCATCCAAGACTTACCGGCAGTATTAAACGTTACAATCTGGTTTATATCTTTTTCCTGAAGGCATGACACAAAGTACAGCTGCCCGTCGTCAAGTTTGCGGCGAATGAAGTGCAGACCGTGTAGGGTTCGCAGTTCTTCGCCCTCAATTCCTGAATTTTCCAATGCCGTCTTATAATCGGCAGCTAAAATTATACGGCCTTTGCCGAAATTAAAGCCTTTGTTTCCGTTGTGCTGTAACGTTGACTTAAATTTGTTGAATTCCGCCTGTCGCAAGTCCAAGTTGCCGTAGCCGGGTACGCTTTCGGGGTAATTGCCGACAAATATTATTGTTGCGCCTTCGTTGGCCAGTGACATTAGTTTTTTCAATGTTGATTCTGGCATTAGTTTCGCCGATGGAATAATAATGGCTTTGTATCTTGCTTTTTGCGCGGCAACAAGCATTCCGTTGTCAGTTTCTAGCTTATTGATAAGGGCATCCGATATGTAGTCGACATCGTAGCCGAGATTTATGATTGAATTTACCGCGCTGATGAATTTAGGCGCATACCGGTCCATTTTGTGTATGTCGAAAGCTACCATGCGTCCTGGCAGTTCGTCCCAGATGTCGAATATTGGCAAATATAGAAGGAAGTCGCTGTCGGGGCTTCCGTTTTGTAGAAATGACTGGCAGCGTGTTATGTATTCAAAAAATGCCGGGGCATCACGCCATATGCTGTTGCTTGGCGACATGTTTATACTGGCGTAAAAGAGCCATCCGGGCCATGCTGCCTCACGGGGCGAGTAAGGCGTGCCGTGAAAAAACATGTGGTTTACTCCTGACACGAACATCAGGTCCATATCGGGCTTGCATTGCGACAACGATGTGCGGAAATGCTCTGTAAGCCATGTAAATGTTTCCGACGATACAAGTTTTTTCCCTGTTATGTGGGCTGCCGACGAGGCATATTTCAGCATGGATATGTCTGAATCGTTTTTCTTGCGCAGCGAGTCTGTGCGTAAGCCTTTTATATTGAAGTTTGACAGGCCGAAACCTTCGCATTCGGGTATGTCGACGCAGGCATATGCGTCGATAAGGTTTGCCGGTGAGCCGTGAGCCTGGTTGCGTGTCGTGCTTCCGTGTGAATGAGCCCACCGCGTCCATGGGCGTAGGAAATTGTCCAGAAGTATTTCTGATAATGTGAGCCGGTAGTCGGTAACCAGCCGGCGTGTTTTTTCTGTTCTTTCGGTGCTGATAAAATCAGGAAAGTGGTTTTGCAGTTTGTAGCCCCTCCTTTTTTCAAATTCGTCAAGAAGCGACGGTGTCCAGTCGGCTCCGTAAACCTCGTATGAGTCGTTGAAAAATGTCTTGGGGTATGGAACTTTGCTTTTAGAAAACGCACGGTCGAACTTGTCAAGATAATTTGCTACGGCTTTTGAATTAAGGTGGTCAAGAACATAGCCTTCGCCGCCAGGTGCGGCACGTTTTACCTGCTGCCCTGTTTTGCCTGTAAATAAGGCTACCAACTGCCATTTTCCTTTTGGCGCGGTCCATTCAGCAATGTTGTTTTTTACCATCCCGGTCAGGTCTTTAACGGTTTTCCCGTCATTACTGTAGGCCATCAGTTTGTTTAGTTTGTCATGGGGGTTGCCTGTGGATAACTTGTGCCTTGACGTTTTGCCTCCGGTTATATCCATTTGCATGAATACTGCTTTTGAGGCAGCATCTTCGATGCTTACCTCCGGTCCGCCAAAAGGCCATCCGGTGCCGTTGTTCATTTCAACCGTTATTCCGTTTTTGTCAGCCTGGCTATATGTGTAAGCAAGCATCTGCATCCATTTTTCCGACAAAAAAGGTATTTCGTTGGCTTCGTTGCCCTGTACTCCATAAATAGGTGTTACTTCCAATGTCCCGAGTCCGGCTTTGGCGTATTGTTCAATATTGTAGGCCAGGTTTTTTTCGTCTACGGCGCTGCCTAACCACCACCAACGCGACCCTGGGCGGCATTCCGTAGTTGCATTGGGCCAGTCCTGCGCAAAGGCGGCTATGTTTGCCATGGCGCATGCTGCAAGTATAAGTTTTTTCATGTGGATGAGTTTCCTGGTATTTATTTACAAAAGTATGTAAAAATAGTGAGATTTTTGAGTACTTTTGCCGTGTAATGAGAGGACTGCTGTACATAGTGATTCTGTTTGTCGTTACCGGATGCGGTTATTCCGGTACAGGGCATGCGGTGCTTGACGAGGCTCAACGCCTTATGTCGGGCGACCCTGTTGCGGCTTTTGAACGGCTCAACAGCATTGACGTGTCGGAACTTGGCGATTCGGCAACCATGGCCAGGTGGGCATTGCTATACAGCGAGGCTATGGTGGCAAACCGTTTGTCGTCCCCTACCGATACAATTGTTAATATTGCCGTAGATTATTACGGCAGTCACCGTAGGTATGATGAATTCAATAGGGCCAGTAAATTAAAAGCGCTTATTGCCGCCAATGAGAACAAGGATGCTCTGGCTACAGCACTTTATTTACAAAAAGAGAAAGAGTTTATGCTGTATAAAGAGAGGGTAAAAAGGGAGCAGGTTGTTTTTGCCGGCCTTATTGTGCTGCTTTTTGCTGCAGGGGTTATTGTTTGGATGCATCAGCGTCTTAAACTTAAATCTTTGCAAAACGAAACTCTTGTGGCAGAGGCATCGGGACTTAAAAATATGGTTGATGCCTATGGAAAAGACATGGGCCGGCTTGAAGAAACTCTTTACGGACTTCTTGAAAACCGGTTTGCCTTGATTGATTCGCTTTGCCAGACCTACTATGAGGCACAAGGAACCAGAATTGAGAGAAAGGCTATTGTTGAAAAGGTAAAAAGTGAAATCGAGGCAGTGCGTAATGATTCATTCCACGATATGGAACAAGCCGTAAATGATTGCCGGGGAAATATTCTTGTCAGGGTAAGGAAAATATATCCGGATATTAAGCCTGCCGACTATCAGCTTGCCGTGTATATGGCATGCGGTCTTTCGACAAGGACGGTCAGTCTTTTGCTGGGTGAATCGGTTGATGTTGTATACAAGCGGAAATCTAGGCTCAAGTCTAGGTTGAAAGCCGTATCCGGCACTTCGGATGCCGATATTTTAAGTATTTTCTGATGGCAAATTCCGGTGGTCAGAATTTTTCCGGAACAAATTTTGCAAGCATTTAATAACCAAGATATTAAAATTTTTCAGGTCAGACTGTAATTTTGGTTCCTCCGGCTATCTGTGAGTAATTTTGCCTAAAAACATTACTCACATGAATGCAAGAATATTAATAACGGCAATTACGGTTTTATTATCTGTAACTACGGCTTCGGCTCAGAAACAATTGCCGGCCGACAGTCTGACCCGTGAACTTCAGGAAATAGTTGTTACGGCCAGGCAGCCGGCTACCACATTAGTTGGCTCTACTCTGGTTTCAACTATTACAGGCTCCAGTCTTCAGAACATAGGGAATGCTCTCGACGTATTAGCCCAATTACCATTGATAAAAGTTCAGGACAGCGATATATGCGTAACCGGAAAGGATAATATCGAAATTTACATTGACGGCCGCCCCATGCGCGACAGCGAGGAGTTGCGCAACATGCTCTCGTCCGATTTGAAAAAAGTTGAATTGTTGATGGCTCCCGGTGCCATGTATGGAAGCAATACAGGAGCTGTGTTAAAAATAACCACCCGGAAAAAATTCATGCAAGGATTATCGGTTACCGACCAGTTCCAACTGCAACGCAGGCGCAGGTGGTCGACGACTGATTTTCTCGGATTGAACTACCGGGCCGGTAACTGGGACATTTTTATAGATGGTTCTTTTAACCTGAATAATTCGGTTATTAACGGCACAACTACTTCCCAGCTTATTTATGACGGAAAACAAACTATGGTTGGCAGTTCCAGGCACAACCTGTATAAAACAGATGCCGGTGTGTTGAAAGGCGGTTTCAATTATTCAAACTACAAGCAGGCGTTTGGCGCATACTACCGCTATAATCCTGAATGTGGCAATTTTTCCAACAAAGGAAACGAATGGCTTGACGACGAACTTCCGTTAAACAGAATAATAACAAGACGCACTAATTCACACACGCATCTTGTATCTGCTTATTATGAAAACAGGCTTGCGGAAAAATATCTTTTACATTTTGACGGAGACTACAGATATTCTCTTGTTGACAACAGTGTAGAAACCACGTATACTGACACTTCTATTGCCGGAGTAAATTCTGCAGATAAGCGCAAGTCTACGCTATGGGCCGGTAAACTCTATATGAACGTTCCTGTTGGCAAAGGCGAGCTAACCATTGGCACACAGGATTCATACACAAATACAACCCTTGATTACCGCATGCTTAGCAGTGAAGTCGGTGCTTATATCCCTTCGTCGTTGACTGATGTACGCCAAACATCGGTAGCTTTGTTTGCCTCATGGACCAGGATGTTCGGAAAATTCAATATGTCGGCCGGGGCACGTTATGAGTATGTTGATTATGACTTTCGTGTTGATGGAAAACGCAATGACGATGTTAGCCGGCGCGACCATTTTCTGACACCCGACCTAAATTTGGGGTACAGCTTTAATGACCATTCCCAGGTGACCTTAAGTTATAAGGTGTCTACAGTAAAACCTCCATATTCGCATCTTACAGGAGCATTGAATTATGTAGGCCGGCATGAAATTGAAGGAGGAAATACCGGGCTTCGCGATGAAAAGATGCATAATGTACAATTATTCGGCATGTGGAAAGAGCTTATAATGCAGGCAGGTTTTACACGTAGCGTAGACGCTTATGCATTTGTAAAGCAGGTATATCCGGCTAAAGACCTACAATTGCTGCTTCACCCGGTAAATATTGACGTGTCCTCTTTAAGCCTGTATATGGTGTGGGGAAAAACTATCCATTGCTGGACACCAGGCATCACCTTTGGCATTTATAAGCAATGGCTTGAAATTGATGGTGATAAATACCATAAACCTATATATAGTTATTATTTCGATAATGCATTTTCATTGCCACATGGATGGGTAATTACGGCCAATATGAGCGGTCAGGGCAGTGGCTACATGCACACCAACAAGTTTGGCACCACCTGGTTCACCATGGACGCGTCTGTCGGCAAATCGTTTTTGAACAAATCATTGACAGTAAAAATTATGGCAACCGATATCTTCAATACGGCTAATAATGACTGGACAATGAATACTTTTGGCGTGTTTGTCGACAAACGTCAGAAATATGACCGTCGCGGCGTGTCGTTGAACATAACCTACCGTTTCCAGCCTCGCCAAAACAAATACAAAGGTAAAGCAGCCAGCGAGGCAGAAATGAACCGGCTGTAGAAATATGGCTTTCGGCCAATATCTGAAAGATATCGGGGCACAGTATCAATCTGGCGATGACGTGTCGGATGTGTAATTCGTTAATTTATAAGCAAAAACGCTGCACTTGGTAGAGGTGCAGCGTTTTTGGTGTAAGGTGTTGTTGTTATTTTGCTATTTTTTCAACTTTGTTTCCGCGTTTGCGCAAATACAGGCCGGGTGCTGCGGTGTCTGGGTTTGCAGGCAGTCCGCGCAGGTCGAACCACTGTTCGGCAGCTTCGGGGCAGGTTTCGGTTTCAATAACGTCTATGCCGCTTAGTGCAGACGGGGCTATCTGTATTCCGTGGAACTGCCATGGCGAACAAAGGGAGCGCACTGTCAGTTTGTGCTGTCCGGCGGTAAGTTTTACAGCCGTATAGTCAGGCTTGTCGTTTACGCGTGGCTGCGGTTCGTTATTACCTCCCTCCGGCCAAAAACGGAGTGCTGCTTGCAGCGGTTCCGGGACAGTGGCTGAATTTGCTTGGAGCCATGAGCTTTTGTCGGCTAGCATTGCGTTGTAAACAGACCCGTCGTAATCGTCGGCTTTCGGGTTAGCCGGATATACGGGCTGGTTAGCCGGCATAACTGGTGTACCGTCTATTTCAAGTACCATGGCTGCGGCAAATTCGGCCGGCCAGTTTACCGAGGGGTCGTAGTCCAGACGATAGTCTGCGCATAATGCCCCATTCTGGTTTAGCAGGGCTGGTGTAGAAGCAACACGGCGGAAACGGTCCCATGAAACGGCGTGTTTTATGCTTATGTCATATTCGCCGTCGGCTTCAACGTTTATAGTATAGTTGAACCAGGCACCCCAGTTATCAGCAGCCTGGCCGGGTGTAATGGCAAGCCCTGTAGCAGTAACCGGTGTCAGCGAATAGCTTCCCCAGTTTTCTGTACCCATATTGTTTATGTATGTTGAAGCATCCGGTTTCTGACGCAGGTCTATTTCGTTTATATGACTGCGCGAGTCGGTAAGCCTCAAGTCGGGGTTTACATAGGGTTCGCTGGTGTCGGGTGCCGACGGTGTATTTTTCCCGAGAAGATAAATTACGTATTCGCCGGGTGCCAGTGCGTGTGTGTCGGAAACGGGATCTGTAATTCCGTTTACTGTAACTTGTTTGCAGGCAATTGTTTTTTCAATTTTAACCTGCTGTATAGCTTCGAGATCGGGATTTACAATCATAAGGTATTCGGTCCCGGCATTTGTCAGCAGGCTAACACACAGCCCTGTAGGGCAATCGGATGTTATGGCCGAGAACCCGTCGGGAAGCATGTCGGCTGTAAGCGACCGGCATCCCTCTGGCGTGTTTTCTGCCGTATTTGCAACCCATCGTGTTTTTGCTCCAAGGAAAACGTGGCTTAGTGCGTTTATTTCTGCATTTACCGACTGTACCATGTTCCATGTAGGAGTGCGGTTCCCATCCTTGTCTAATGGGGAATTCTTATAATCGTATTCAGGGTCATACGGGCATCCGTATGTAAAATACTGTATGCCTTGTGCTCCGTATGCCAGTGCGCAGAATGCCTCTATTTTCATTTCTTCTACCGACGGGGCCGGATATTTTGTTCCTTCTACGTTGCAGTTTGATTCAACCGAATGAACAAATCCCCAAAACGGTATGCCGCGTGATTGCGATATGCGTGACGCGGTTTCCAGGTTATAGAAAAACAGCGGATGCATAAACCGTTTGCCTGTGGCCACATATTGTCTCACGGGGTAGAAGTCGTACGACAGGTATCCTATGCCAACTTGGTCAAGGTACTGGTTCACATAGTCGTCGTAGTCGCGTGCACCGGTTGCCGTCATGTCGTGTTGCTGGCAACCGAATATATTGCCGTAAAGAATGTGTTCGGTGTCAATTGATTTTACACGGTCGACCATGGTGCGCATTTCGTGAAGATTGAACACGAATGGTTCGTCGCGTATAAACCAACCGGCCAGGCGTGGTGCCCCGGCATAGTATCTTACTTCGTCGTCTGTCAGTTCGCCGGGTTTTAGAAACATTTTAAGTCCGGTGTCTTTGAATACGAAGCGGCCTATGTTGTCCCACAGGCAGTGTGCGTTGGCCTGTGGATTGCCGGTGGGCAGTGTGAGCGAGAATCCGCAGTTCCAGAAATCTTTGAAGTCCGATTCAAGACGGTCCCAGTCGATGCTGCCTGACGAACTTGTGTGCGGCTCTACGCCGTTCCATGCCAGAATGGGGAAACGGCCGTCCAAGGCAGGATTCTTGTATTTTATGGGTACTTCGTCGGCCGGTTGACGTGAATGATGTCCGTAGCCGTTGTGCAGCCCCTGGTTAAATGCTTCGGGTGCGATGAACGATGTTTTGCCGGCTGATATTTCTATCGGCGATTCGGCAAATTCGTATTCTTCAAGTTTGGCATTGCGTATGGTTACCGACGAGCCTGCTGGCAGACTTACAAAGTGAACCCATAGCGACTGGTTTATGCGTCCGAACCCAAGTCCTTTGTCTCGTTCGGGGCCTATATCGAACGACATGCGGCACCATGTGCCTGTTGTATAGGTGTTATGGTGCACAATGCGGCTTGAACCTGTGCCGGTGGAGTTTATAAAGTTAAGGCTGATCATAGAGCTGAGAACTCGTTGGCTTTCCGGGCCTGTGGCCATGTACTCAAATGTCAGCATACGGTATTTTGGATCGACTTTGTTGGCGAATTTTTTAAAACTGACAAATGCCGGTACTGCCGCATCGGGGTTGACAACTTTAAATGTGTATCCCTTTTCAGCCGATCCTCCTGGTTCCATCTGGAATGATGACGACGGGCTTACGCCGTCAAATTCAAGATTATATGCTGCATTTGCATATTGGATGGCACATAATAGCATCAGTATTGCAGATGCTGCCGATTTTACGTTTAACAACATGTTGTGTTCTGATTTGGTAATAACTGGTTTGAAATGATTTTGCTAAGATAACTAAAATTTCCAACCTGATGTCGAAAACAGGAATTAAAACGGTGCAGAGGGTTGTAATTTTGTCGGAAACGGAATAGACAATTCTATGAAAAACACGAAGAAAATCAAAGTAACTGTATGCCCGCAGGCTCCGTATTCTGATGGCGGTGATTCTGTATCGGTTAAAAACATGCGTCCTGATGTGGCAAGGGGCTGCCTTTCCCCGGTTGGAACATTTCAACAGTCGGCCACAATAAACGGTGTGCCTCTATTGGTTATGGATAAACCCGGCGGCAATTGTATTTTTTCCTATAACGACCACCGTTTGTGGGTATCGTATGGGGCTGGTTCGTTGGCTGTGGCTGATGTTGGTTCCTGTCCGCTTGCGGCGATGGCGGATGGCGACACGGCAGTGTTCATGATTTCAGGCCGTGCACCGTTACGGCTTAAATATATATCGACAAATGAGGGAATTCCGGAGTGGCGCGATATTTCGGCTTCCGGCACATTGCCGGAGGTTGGCTTTGTTTGTAAAGAAAAGCACACGCTTTCAGCAGCAACAGATCCTTTTTTGCTTGACGGCGACTATGTACACTGGAACGGGCCTTTGTCTGACAAGGATAAAGATGTTGTTACGCGTTCGTTCACTTCTGTTTATGAGCATATTGCCGATCAGGCCGGAAGGAGGGGGCTGTTTACCCAGCCGGTTATGATTTGGTGGCGTATGCTTGATGAAAAAGGCCGTGTTGTGCATAAGTCTTTGCCGGTACTGCTCTCGCCGTCAGGGGTGCAGGGAATGGATCGTGTAGAAGCGGTTGTGGAACAGCAGGGCGGCAGGTTTAAAAAGGTTAGGCCGGTGCTTTTAAAGGTTGATGCTTTTCTGCCTGCCGTAAAGATAACAAGGCCGTCGTCAATGGCGTGGACTGTCGAGGTTTTGATTACTCCGCCTGTGGAAACTGTAATGATGGAGAAGGGCGAGGCTTCGTTTATTTTTAACGGGTCGACAGCTGTTGAGGCTTCGCTATTGATAGGGCTGCCGCAAGTTATGGATTGCCGTCGTATGGCCGGGCTGATGCTTGACAGGCTGGAGGCCGTTTCGCAGGTTGCGTTACGCATTCCTGCATCGGAGGCTACTGCGGAGCCGGTGATAATACCTCATGTTGGCATCAAGGGTGTAAAGGCCGTGCAGAATAAGTTGATGTCGGCAGTTGGCAAACCTGTTTCAAAGGAGTCAGGACTGATAATGGAGTGCTCGGTTCCACATTCTTTTTCGGCAGGTGCTGTTGCCTTGGCCGGCGATATGGCTTTGTGGGGAAATGTTTCACCTGTGCATTGCATGCCGAACGGAGTGGCTTCACTGGCTACGGAAACGGACTCTGCAGCGGCTTGGGCCGGGGCTGTGTGTGCCGAAATTTCAGATGGCGAGGTGCTGGGTGACACAAGTTCCGGTTTGAACAATGCGCCTGTGGCGTTATCGGCACTTATAGCCTATCCGCTTGCTTCATGTGAAGCCGTT
>SSTG01000190.1 GCA_004801635.1 Muribaculum caecicola
AAATGCTTAAAAGCACCACCGTGTCGCCGCGCACGCCAATCTGGAACCTGATGATGAAAAACGTGTACTCGCTCGGAGCATACCAGGTTCAGAAAAGCAATTTCCGCTTAAATATAAAATACCTAAGCGACACTACCGGCACACTGATAAACTACCTGCCGATAGAAGGGCTTAACAACAAGCCCATTCTGCAACTGATGAACCTTGACCGCATTGACTCAAACGAAGCGTCAAATCCTGACGGATTTTTCGACTTCATAGAAGGCTACACCATACAGTCGTCTACAGGTAAAATCATATTTCCCGTTGTAGAACCGTTCGGCTCGCACCTGGCCAAAATAATATCCAACCCGGCCATAGCCGAAAAATACGTATATCAGGAACTTTACGACTCCACACTGGTTGTTGCCCGGCAGATAGCGCATAAAAACAAGTTTATACTTACAGGTCAGTATCAGGCTTCGTCAGGAGCACAGATAAGGCTAAACGCCATCAATGTGCCCCGTGGCTCGGTTGTCGTAATGGCCGGAGGTGTCAGGCTGGTTGAAAACAGCGACTACACCGTCGACTATTCAATGGGAACCGTAACCATTATAAACCAAAGCATCATTGACTCCGGACAAAGCATCAGCGTCACACTCGAAAACCAGTCAATGTTCTCCACCCAGCGCAAAACGCTTCTTGGGTTCGACCTCAACTACCAGTTCAACAAGGACTTCAACATAGGCGCAACCTTTATGCACTTTTCCGAAAAATCACTTACGGAGAAGGTAAACATTGGCGATGAAGTTATAAACAACTCCATATGGGGGCTTAACCTGAACTACAACACACGGTTCATGTGGCTTACAAACCTGCTGAACAAAATCCCCACAGTAAACGCCACCCAGCCGTCAACACTTTCTGTCCAGGCAGAATTTGCACAATTAATACCACACAAACAGAAAACCGGTTCAAACAAAGGATCCTCGTTTATCGACGACTTCGAAGCTGCCCAAACCGGCATAGACCTGCGCTCGCCTTATGCATGGAACCTGGCTTCTACACCTTACGAGCCGGGGGCATCGGCACTTTTCCCCGAAGCGCAGCTCAACAACAACATCGACTATGGCAAGAACAGGGCATTGCTGGCATGGTACCATATTGACCGCATGTTCACACAGCGCAATTCAAACCTATGTCCAGGATATATAAGTTCCGACCTCGACCAACTGTCAAACCCGTATGTGCGCGAAGTAACATCCACAGAAATTTTCCCCGACCGCGAACTCGCATACGGGGAAACCGACTATATACAGACGCTCAACCTTTCATACTACCCCACAGAGCGCGGTCCCTACAACCTCGACGCCACAAATATCGACGACCAGGGTGCACTGCTTAACCCTGAAAAGCGTTGGGGAGGCATAATGCGGAAACTCGACAATACAAATTTCGAACAGGCAAACATAGAATACATACAGTTCTGGATGATGAGCCCGTTCCTTGACCCCGACCATCCCAACCGCGACGGCGGCGACCTGTACCTGAACTTTGGCGAAATATCGGAAGACATACTAAAAGACGGATTAAAATCGTACGAAAACGGAATACCCTACGACGGAAACGACCAATACCTTACAGAAACTGTATGGGGACGCGTATCCAAACAAAACTCCCTTACATATGCTTTCGACAATAACGCAGGAGCTCGCCTTGTTCAGGATGTCGGTTTAGACGGGCTCAAAAACGACGACGAATTTAACTTCAACTCATATCGAGACTACATAGACAAACTGCGCCAGCGCTTACCCGCCTCGACCATTGCCGTCATGCAGGCCGACCAGTTCTCGCCAATGAACGACCCGGCCGGCGACAACTATCACTTTTACCGCGGCCGCGATTACGACGAAGAACGACTGTCGATACTGGAACGGTACAAGCACTACAACGGCGTTGAAGGCAACTCCCTGTCGCCGGAAGACGCTCCAGACCCGTTGTACCAGTCGGCTCGTACGGGACCCGATGTCGAGGATATAAACCAGGACAACACACTTAACGAATACGAACGTTATTTCCAATACAAAATATCCATACGCCCGGAGGACTTTGTTGTAGGCAAAAACTACATCACCGACAAACAGGTGTCCATTGTGCCCACTCGCAACGGCCAAAAACAAACTGTGGAATGGTATCAGTTTAAAATACCCTTGTCTGACTACGAACGCAAGGTAGGCTCTATAAACGACCTCTCAACCGTACGTTTCGCCCGTATGTTCCTAACCGGGTTTAAAGATGTTACACACCTGAGGTTTGCAACTCTCGAACTTGTTCGCGGACAATGGCGGCCATACGACTACAACCTTAACTCGCGCGGCGACACCCCGGCACAGGGACAGCTTGACGTTTCTGTGGTAAACATTGAGGAAAACGCAGCACGCGAACCAGTAAACTACGTGCTGCCGCCAGGGGTAAGCCGCCTTAACGATGCCGGCTCGTCGCAGATTGTGCAACTCAACGAACAATCGATGGAGATGAAAGTGTTCGACCTCGATGCCGGCGACGCACGAGGCGTGTACCGCAACACACAGCTTGACCTGCGCAACTACAAGCGCATGCAGATGTGGATACATGCCGAGAGCATGATTGACAACCCGACAAACCTGCGTTCAGGCGAGCTGTCATTGTTTATGCGCCTCGGAACCGACATAAAAAGCAACTATTACGAATATGAAATACCGCTGGCGCTGACACCGCACGGCAGATACAATTCCGAAACCCAGCGCGACATGGTGTGGCCCGAACAGAACAGAATGGACTTTGTGCTTTCACGGCTTGTGGAATTGAAAAAAGAGCGTAACCGCGAACGGCACAACCAGGGTTCAGGCGTAAGCTTCACCACACTTTATTCGCAGCGCGACCCTGACAACGAAGTGAACCGCATGTCGGTGATGGGTAACCCGTCGCTGTCGGACGTACGCGTTATACTGATAGGTATACGCAACAATGCCGCTACACGCCGCGACGGAACAATATGGGTGAACGAACTGAAGGTAACTGATTTTGACGAAAGCGGCGGATGGGCTGCAAAAGCCAACGTAAACGTAGGCGTTTCAGACATTGCCACCCTAAACATGGGTGCCCACATCGAGACTGCCGGGTTCGGCAGCGTAGACCAGCCCCTGAACGCACGCCGGATGGACGACTACCGGCAACTAAATTTTGCCGTCCAGGCCGACATGGGTCGCTTCCTGCCTGAAAAGTTAAAACTTAAGGCCCCGGTTTATTACTCTATAGCTTCGGAACAGACATCGCCCAAATATAATCCGCTCGACCAGGACGTTCTGCTTAAAGACGCTCTTGACGATGCCTCTACCAAGGCAGAACGCGACTCGATAAAAAACTACGCTATCGACAAATCGACAGTTGAAAGCTTTTCAATATCAAATCTGAAATTCGATATTCAAAGCACCAAC
>SSTG01000191.1 GCA_004801635.1 Muribaculum caecicola
TCGACTGAAAATTAAGTGTTTAACAGCATAAATTTAATTTTTGTCATCTACTAAAAACACTTTTACAGAATCAATATAATCCAAACGCTTTTCAATACGCAACTTCTTACCGGGCAGCATCTGGTCTATTATTTCAAGAACCTCCTGCGTATTTTCCGGGAAATCAGAAACCTGTTCCTTTTTCGAACATGACACCAATGCAAAAAGCACAATGCAGCAAAGCAATATGCCCAACCTTGAAAATGCGGCAATATTCAAATAACGTATAAGTCGCAATGCACTGGTCATAAATAATTTTTTAGGTTACCTAATCACAAATTTAAATAAATTCAACGAACCGGCACTATTAACATACAAATAATTTAATTTTACAACAGATTAAAAAGGCGTAAACATTCATTTGGGCAGGTTGGACATAAGCACCTCCGATATTCAACCAAAAAGCGGCCGCTTCTCACGAAGTGACCGCTTCTGTTGCCTTTTGAAAGGCTTCCAAACCTAACATAAAACACATTTACTATTATGCACTATTTTCTTATTGTCGCATTAATTGATTCTAACAATCTATACTAACCCTGAATAATAATTCCACTATATATTTCTTTGTTTTTTTCTCTGTGACAAAGAAAATATCTTTTCTCCATATCAACTCAACGAATATGGCATATATATAAGTAAATATTACGCCATATTAAACATAATAATTTGTATTTGTGAATGTTATCTACACCAATATAATATCTAAATATAAGTGCTAAAATAGCTAATTAAGGTTTTTAGTATCATAAAATCAAGAGCTGTATTTTTGCCATATATCATAAAATTGTAGCATGAGCAATTTTTAATATCAGTATAATCAAATTATTGCACATAGTAATATTAGAAGCAATATTACATTAAAAAGAGCACTAAATCTTAAAATAAGGAGTTCGCCTAATGCATTTCGGGTCAGCGGATTTTCCACATGAAACCTCATCGGTAGCCCGAGCAGGCTAGACTTTTATGGGCGCACAGTAAAAACGAAATCCGGATACGCTCGCGCGCTTCCGGACTCTAACCTATGATTCACTTATTTGTTGTCTTTATCTATAAAATATAACACGGAACTAACATTAATGTCATTGGGCGACAAATCAGCAGCGCTTTACGCAAAACGCCTCATTCTGTTTCCTAATGTAAATGGGAACGTGAGTTCCGTGGTATCCGATTTTTTATACACACAAATCTATAAATTAAAAATCATTTCAGCAATACCGCCAAAATGATTTAATTTTTTTTAACCAAATGATATAATAATCATTCTACCGGCGAATATAGCCTCCATTTTTCAATCAATGCCTGCATATCGGCAGGAATAGGAGCGGAAAAAAACATTTCTTCGCCGGTTTCAGGATGTACAAAACCCAGTGTCTGCGCATGCAGTGCCTGCCGTGGACATATATCATGACAATTAGCCACAAACCTACTGTATTTCTGCGTTCTTAAACCACGCAAAATCTGGTCGCCACCATAACGGGCATCGGCAAACAGGGGATGGCCTATACTTTTCATATGAACACGAATTTGATGCGTACGTCCGGTTTCAAGTACACACTTTACCAACGACACATAGTTCATGGTTTCTTCAACACTGTAATGCGTCACAGCGCGCTTCCCCATATCACCGTCAAGAGGAAATGTGTCCATTTGCAGCCTGTCGCGCAAACTTCTGCCAATATTTGTTGCAACAGTTCCCTGCATAGGCTGCGGAATTCCCCAAACCAATGCCACGTATTGCCGTTTTGTTGTTTTATTAAAGAACTGACGTCCAAGATTTGTTTTCGCATCAGGAGTTTTGGCCACGACCAACAAACCGGAAGTATCCTTGTCTATGCGGTGAACCAACCCCATGCGAGGGTCGTTTACGTCATAGTCAGGAATATTGCGCATATGCCACGCCAAAGCATTTACAAGTGTTCCAGAATAGTTTCCGTGGCCGGGATGTACAACCATTCCAGCCGGTTTGTTTACCACAAGCACCACCGAATCCTCATAAACAATATCGATAGGTATGTCCTGTGCTATTACTTCAAATTCATAACGTGGCCTGTCCATTACAACACTGACAACATCCAGCGGCTTAACCCTGTAGTTCGACTTTACCGACTTGCCATTCACCAAAATGCACCCTGCATCGGCAGCCTGCTGTATCCTGTTTCGTGACGATTTTTCTATTCGCGCTGCTAGAAATTTGTCTACTCGCAGCAACTGTTGCCCCTTGTCGGCAACGAAACGAAAATGCTCAAACAACTCTGCGCCTGTAACAGGGTCGGTAGCCACTGGTTGTTCCGAAAGCTCTTCCTCGTTGTCAATGCTATTTTCATAAATATCGGCCATATCTCACAATTAATATCAATAATTAGGGGATATCAACCTGCTCGGTATCAACTGTGTCAATAGCTGTTGATTCGTTTACTTCATCTTCACGCCCAATTCCTACCTCTATTGTTATTTTTGCCGATGCCGGAATACGCGTGCCGGCCTGTATGGGCAACCCGTTGTATTTAACGCCCAGCACAAGGTCTTTATAATCGCTTGCAATAGGCGCAACACTGACATTTGTCAGCCCTATACCCTCCAGTGCCGACCTTGCCTGTCGTTCCGACATATCAGTAAGCCTTGGAAGAACCACCATTTTAGACGTAAATGCCGTCACTGTAAGATATACCGTACGGTTGGTTTTAACCTTTGTGTTCGGACGCGGCGACTGTTCAACAACCGTACCTGGAGGCATTCCGGTATCGTACACCGAATCGCTGAGTTCAACCGACAACTGTGAGGATTCCAATGCCTGCTTTGCCTGATTGTATGTGAGGCCGCGTAACGACGGGACTACTTTATAATGTCCATGATCGGTCCATATATCCAAAGCAATCAACGACATCCACACCACTCCGAGCCCCACAAGTATAACAAGAAACAGGTTAAATAGCACCGGGTGCTTACGCGTATAATCAGAAACCTTTATAAAGAAGTTTTTTTTACTGGATTTATTACTCATATCTTACTACAGTTGTCAGTATGCCGAAAACAAAATTAACAAAAATCAGAATAACGCACAACAATATGTCAATACGGATATTTTACATCCCATAAAAATAACGGGTGCGGCGGCATCGATGTGCCTGCAGCGCATCTGTCGCGTGCGGCTATTACTGCGGCAAAATCATCAAGCGACAATTTATGCCTACCTACATCTACCAGCGTTCCTACAACGGCCCGTACCATATTACGCAAAAAACGGTCGGCAGAGATAACAAACACGTGTGCCTGCTCTCCCTCTATTTTCGCCGGTATCCACCTGGCCTCTGTTAAACGGCATATATTGGTTTTGGCATCCGAATGCAATTTGGCGAACGATGTAAAATCGGCTGTATCAATCAACAACCTTGCGGCATCATTCATCATGTCAA
>SSTG01000192.1 GCA_004801635.1 Muribaculum caecicola
AACCATCTCTCCCTCCGCACCGACAAGAAGACGACCGTCGTCACAACCAATCTCGCCTTCAACCGCTGGAACGAGATTATTGACGACAAAGTACTGGTCGCCGCAATGGTAGACCGCCTGACCCACAAGGCTATACTGCTTAACATGACAGGCAAATCATACCGCATGAAAGAAACTCAGGAAATGATGACTCAACAAATATAATTATCTTTGCATCCCCATCCCGGGTGGTCCCCTTTTCAAATGCTATCCGGGTCCCTTTTCAAATGTTAGATACACATTATCAGCTACTTAAACATATTTTGATAGTGATTTTAACGGGGTCAATTTTGGGATTAAAGGGGGTGTTATCGGCTCAAAAAAGCCATTTTCTTACGTTTTTCTGTCCACAAAGGGTGCGTTACACATATCGCAATGAGCATCCAAATGACTATCCAACTGACCATCCAACCTTATTTTCAAAACGAAACGTGCACTTTTTTGACCACTCCCCCACCCGCCTTTTTACCCTCTTGGAGCTTGGCGCAGCTACCGCCATTTAACAGGGCATTTAACGCCTGTACTGTTCGCCGGATCACTCGTGCGCATGGGCGCGCAATTCTCGCCGCTCCCCTACCCTACCAACCAACAGACACAATGCCCCAGAAACGCCGTAAATGCGCGAATTTCGCGCCTTCTGCGCTGTTCTGGCTCATTCTATCACCCACACAACAGAAGCGGCCACACAGCCGGCGAAAACCAGCCATGCAGCCGCACGATATTAAAGCCAATTAAAGCCCGATTAAACCTCCGTTAAACACCGATTAAACGAACCGGCCCCGAAATTCAACCCCAATTCAAGCAAATTCAAGTTTTTGCACGTTTCGTTTTCCCCAACCATTCAGCCCAACAACCGCGCATCCTCAATCATATCAGCGAGTTACACAACAAACCAACATTCACACCGTTGCTCGCTTCGTTTTCATGCCCATATTTTGATGGCGTCCTGCCGTGCCTGTTCCTTTTCTTCTTCGGTTAGTTCAACTGTATGGTTGACTACCACTTGGCAGTTTATAGGCTTGCCAACCTCAATTTCTTCCTCGTCATAGTAGTGGACTGCCATTCCGAATATTTCATCGTCCTCGAACCCGTTGCAACCGCTTTTCTGCACGGAGTTTAGTATGTAGGTCACGCACTCCTCAACTGATTTCGAGGGATTTGCAAACTTGACTGCGAACAGTGCGTCATTCTCGGCTCGTTCTTCAAGATACGCCTTGATAGTTTTGTTAAAGGCTCGTGTGCCTTTGTTTTCTCTTGTGGTTGCCATAGTCGTATGTGTTTAGAGTGTTGCGAGTATCATTTTTTCAATCTCCTTGCGGTTCAGTTCCGTATGGAAAAGCCAGCTTATGAACAGCTTGCGACCCGCAGGTTTGAGTTCATAGTACAGCTTGCGGAATGTTGATATGTTGCCGTTGATATAGGTTTCCACCATATACTCGGCGATGTTGTCAACTTCGTAATATTTGGCTTGCTGTTCCCAAGTCTTTGAATTTCTTTTCGTTGCCATAGTCGTAAATATTTAGAGTGTCATTACCAAGTAGATAATCCCTATTGCGGTGAGGATTGAGATTATCCACCCCACACCTCGGAATATCGGTCTGAGTATCGCCCAAAGAATAATCCCGACAACCGCCCCGACTGCTATCCCCACCACCTTAGCCGCCTTTTTTAATGCGGTATGAGCTGGAGAAGGTGTGAAGCTCGTATTTTTAATATGTCTGTCGTTCAGTGTCATAAGGCGATATTTTTTTAATGCGTATAATCGCTGTTTGAAGTTTGTTCGCTCGTTGACCCTGCGGCACGACGGGAGCAAAGGGGTGTTCGGCACTTGCACAAAAAAATACTACCGACCACCGGGAGCTGTGGAGATTTTTTTGCGCAAATGCCAAAGAATACCCCGTACCGTCGTGTTAATCAACTACGAGCGAATAAACTTTGAATGGAGATTATACTCTGCATGAAAAATAGAGGCGGCAAAGCCCCGCAGGGTGACACTGGACGACAGACATAAGAAAAATGGAAACCGTTGAGATAAAAGCAATGGCACCGGAAAGAGCAAGTATGCGTATGTTGCCGTACATGGAGCAGGGCGTAATTATCGGCGGCATACGCTTTCTTGCTCCCGTGGGCTTGAACAAACGGATAGTGGCGTGACGGCTCAGATTCATTATAAGGAGAAGGCGTATGGCACACTGATTTGCCGATTGGAGTCTTGTGAGGGACGCGACGTCACCAGAGCATCCTCACAAGGCGTTGAGGCAAACCGGTGTGTAGCCTTCTCCCATAGTCGGGGTGCGGTCGGATGGTGTCAGTGACCCACCGGATCACCGTCACCATCTGACGGCACGACCGACGCCAACACCGTGAGCCGCCACGCCTCTATCCGTTTCCGCAGTGAAAAATCGGCTCTATACTCTGTATTTTATGTAACAAAATTGCCGTAAAATCGCAAAAATGTAAGGCCTCCCTTGTGTTAATCTCAAATTGTATGCTAAATGTAATTTATTCCCATAAATTACATCTCTATCATCGTAATCTATAAATCGCAGATATTTATACTACACCTATTGTTTATCAATTTAATCAACTTGATAAACAGCACCATTTCCATCAATTCTAAATTGAAAAGATTTAACAGGAGGAACACCTGCGATTGTATATGCAAATATTTTTAATAATGGAATTCCATCTTCATATGAAACAGTAACCAAATAGAAGGATTCCACATTGGGATCATTCTTTATGCTCTCAATCGCCTGGATAAACGACTCTCGATGTAACGCCTTTTCGTCATCAGAAAGCATACCACAAATCATTAGGTCATCAATATTATAATCCACAACATTTGCAACATATTTGTCAGCTTCAGGGAACTTATCTTTAATCTTGACTGGTGTAAACCTATAAGAATTCTTATCTAACTCCATTTTATAGTATGATAAGCCTCGACCTTTCATTTGTTCCATTATATATTCAATTTCAGATTCCTCCATTCGATATCCAAAATAAATCCCTGTAATGGCTCTATAATCTATATCAAATAACCCATGCGCATCAAACGCTAATCTTATTTCTTCTTCATATTTCCATACTTTCGATTTAGTGCCAATACACTTTTTTAGAATTGAAGTCATCTTGACTTTTTGAATTTGTTAATATGTTTAAGAAATATCACATGGAATGCCAACAGATTCCACCCTTTCCAACTGGAAGCAGTTTTGTCGAAACGGTTGAGAACGGATCGAAAGGAATCCATCCATGCATTCGTTCGTTCGATACTATATCTGAGGGAGAGAAGTTCGGTGTCCAAAAGGTATT
>SSTG01000193.1 GCA_004801635.1 Muribaculum caecicola
GGGCAGAGCCAGTCTTCTGGAAGGTCTTCAAACGATGTCCCAGCCGGTATACCGCTTTCCGGGTCACCTTTTGCTGGATCATACTCATAACCACAAACATTACAAATGTACTTTTTCATATTATTCTTTTTTTTTTTAAGTTATATAAATAATTTATTTTAACATTCTATATTAAGTCTGCCAACCAACACCTATTCATTCAATTCAAACACCTCAAAATAATATTAGCATTGATCATAAATTAAACAGCTTACACATCAGTTTTGTTTACACGCCCAAGACTATACACTAAGAAACTACGCAAATCAGCATACAGCCGCACATAAAAAAGCGTATCACGCCCACGCAGCTATTACCGCTGCCGTGGGACAAGAAAACAAAAAGCCGCAGTAAAGCACCAAGGCCCACTGCGGAGGTACGGTATAAACGGTTTGAGGAAATGGCACACCGATTAGGCAACGAAATAAACCAGTAACAACGGCACACTGCCCGTCAGTCGTCCTTTTCGGTGTCGTTCTTTTCTAAAGGGAATATGTATGTCGGCGGATCTTTTTTTCCAGTGATATCCGTTGCCATACCCATACCAATTCCTACGAACAATACAAGTATTCCCGTTATGACGAACAGTTCAATACCGTAATTCCGGACTATATATAGAGCAAAATCCAACATATGACAAATATATTTTTACAAAAATAAAAAATTTTATTCATAAACACAAATGGCGAATAATAGTACAATCAGCATAGGCTTTAAGCTAGAAGACGCATCGGGCGGATTTAAAAAACTTATTATGGACGCGGAAAGCTTCCGTAAGGCCATGGGCGCAGCTGTGGTTGAAACTGAGAAATTAAAAAAGCCTTTTGTGAATTTTGCGTCTTTAGCCACAGGTGGAAAACCCAGGCTCGGATGACCCCTTAGACCAAGGTTGAATTGACCCCTGAAAACGTTCTGGCCGACGGGGTCAATTTTATTTTGTCTTATCTGCTTTTTATAGCTTTGAGCTTACGGACGCTTTCGCCGGTAAGCGTGATTCGATGAGCAGTGTGGACAATGCGGTCGAGTATTGCATCTGCCACTGTGGAGTCACCGATTGCTTCGTACCAGTCCAGTTCGGGGAGCTGTGATGTCACGATGATTGATTTGCGACCATGGCGGTCTTCGATGATTTCCGTAAGGTGTGCGCGTTCCTTGGCGTCGAGAGGCACCAGGAAGAGATCGTCGAGGATCAGGAGCTGCGTTTTTTCGAGTTTCTTGAGCTCCGTTTCGATTGTTCCTTTGTTTTTGGCGATTTTCAGGGTTCCCATCAGTTTGGATGCGTTCGCGTACAGCACGCGCATACCGGCCTTGCATGCCTCGTGTCCCAATGCTGTTGCCAGATAGCTTTTGCCCGTACCAGAACAGCCTGTGATGAACAGGTTTTCACCTTTACGGATAAAGTCCAGCGATGCGAGACGCTCCATCTGATTACGATCCAGGCCACGCGGAAGGTTATAGTCAATCTGCGCCACCGACGCGTCGTCGTATCTGAAGTTTGCGTTTTTCACCAGGCGCTCAATATTGCGTGCGGCCCTGTAGTCCCATTCTCTGGATAGCAGCCAGTTCAGAAAGCTGTCAGGTGTCATTGTCTCGGCGAATGTGGCCTGAAGACTTTCGGAAAACGCTGCCGACATGCCGTGTAAGCGCATACGGTGCATCAGATCCAGAGAGATGGAGTTGCGGTCTTTCTCCGCTGTTATTGGCGTGGTTTTATTGTTCGTTTCCATGTTGTTCGTTGTTGTTGGCTGATAGTTTTATGCTTGCGGCAAAATATTCTTTACCGCGTATGTTCCGGTGGGATGGTGTCTGACGGTCATTGCCGTCGGCATCAGCCCCCGGCAAATAATCCGCATCGGCTCCGGACTCAAGTATGTCCACCATGTCGCTGACACTGTAAAGGCGTGCGTCCATTGCCGCGGCGCATCCTGACACAAGCCGTTCCTGTCCATACTTTTTCTCAAGTTTCATGATGCCACGGCAGACTCTGAAGGCAAGTTCCGGATAACGCCTGTCCTCGATGACAGCCCGCAGATAGTGCAATACGATGTTGTCGATCTGTGCCGCACGTGAAAGCAGTTCCGCAATGTCGCTCTCGCAGCTCCCCTTGCGTCCGGGCAGATTGTGTGACGGTTTCGTTGTATATTCATACGGGGTATCGTTGCGGTGATGCGTCGCCACATGGGTAAAGCCATGAAAGATGTCGATCGTGTCAGTGTCGTAGACCAGTTCCACACGTTTGCCTACATATTGCACAGGCACACTGTAGTGATGCTTGTGCAGAGTTACGTAGCTGTTACGCTGTACTGTCGCGACAGCCCGCTGTCTCATCTGATAGCGGTTCGCAGGCAATGGCCGGAGATTGTCCCGCTCCACAGCCTCAAAGAGCTGACGGCGTGATTCCTTTCGACGCGTCAGATTACGCGCGTTGAACTTCTCCAGAGACCTGAGGATTGCTTCGTTAAGCGACTCCAGATTATGGAAAATCTGACCTTCAAGGTCTACGTACACAGACCGATACATCAGTTTTACTGCATTTCCCACCAGGGCCTTGTCCTTTGGATGCCGCACACGGGCAGGCACCACGGCGCAGCCGTAATGCCCGGCAAAGGATTCGAAGTCAGGATTTATGACCGGCTCGTCGCGGCCACTGCGCGTGACGGCAGATTTCAGGTTGTCAGGCACAATCGCACATGGTGCGCCGCCGTAGAAACGGATGGCGTTTTCGCAGGCCTTTATCAGATCTTCCTTCTTCTGCGTCCACACTGCCTCGCAATATGTGTAGTGGCTACATGGAAGTATCGCCACAAACACCTCGACCTTTCGTATCCCGGCTGTTGCCTCATCGACTATTTCCAATCTGTCTCCGGCAAAATCGATATACATCTGGTCTCCGGCGCGGTGCTCCACATGCCCGATGGCGTTGGTCTGCAGCATGAACTGCCTGAGTTTCATCCCGAAAGATGCCTTCAGATAGCCATCGGGATGGTCGGTATGATACTCTTCATACAACTTCTTGACCGTCATGCCCTTTCGAGAAAGTCGCGCCGCATAATCGGGCAATAGGGCTTCAAGCCTGACCTGCCGCTCCGACGGTTTACGTTCCCTCGCCCCGGGTATGGCAAATAGTTCCTGTAGCCGCGCATCACTGCATCTAACATTTGAAAAGGGACCCGGATAGCATTTGAAAAGGGGACCACCCCATGGGTAAGTT
>SSTG01000194.1 GCA_004801635.1 Muribaculum caecicola
TGAAAAAGCATTGCGTCCGGCCAGACGGAACGAAATTTCATTAGAATCAACAGGGTGCATCTTTCCGTCGTATATACATACACGCACATCGCGCGCATAACTTCCGGTCAGCGGACCCTGTTCCATGCGGTCCATAAGTCCTTTTACAATGGCAGGAATAAATCTTGCATCAATTGCTCCGCCAACAATACAGTTGTGTACAACCAGCTTGCCGCCCCATTCCAATGGGATTTCCTGCGTGTCGCGAACACTCATCTTGAATTCCTGATTTCCGAAACGATAAGTATCAGGAGCCGGCATACCCTCCGTATACGGCTCTATTATAAGGTGTACCTCGCCAAACTGTCCGGCACCGCCCGACTGTTTCTTATGCCTGTAATCGGCACGCGCAGCCTTGGTTATTGTTTCTCTATAGGGAATTTTAGGCTCCTCAAAAACTATTGGCAGTTTGTCGTTATTTTCAACACGCCATTTCAGTGTGCGCAAATGGAACTCACCCTGTCCGGAAAGAATAGTCTGCTTAAGTTCTTTCGACTGGTTCACAACCCATGTCGGGTCTTCCTCATGCATACGTGTAAGTATTTCCGAAAGTTTTTCGGCATCACTCTCCGTTACCGGGCGTATTGCACGCTGATACTTTGGCTCTGGATATTTTATAAAATCAAATCTGTACTCACAGCCCTTTTCATTCAGGGTATTGCCCGTACGCGCATCCTTAAGCTTAACGGTAGCGCCAATATCGCCGGCACACAGTTTGTCAACCGGTGTCTTAATCTGGCCGCAAACACAGAAAATCTGCGCAAGACGCTCTTTCGAGTCGCGGTCAACATTTGTAAGGTCAACACCCGGTGTAAGCGTACCGCTCATTACTTTAAAATAACTAACCTCGCCAATATGCGGTTCTACTGTCGTTTTAAACATAAACAACGACAACGGGCCGCTACTGTCCGGTTTAATTTCTTCACCTGCAGCATCAACAGGGGCAGGCATATCCTCTACAAAAGGAACCACGTTGCCCAAAAACTCCATCATTCGGCGCACGCCCATGTCCTTTAAAGCACTAACACAGAACACCGGATAAATAGAACGGTCAACCAGCCCCTTCCTGATGCCTTCACGCATTTCGTCTTCTGTCAGGTGGCCCTGGTCAAAAAACTTCTCCATAAGCGTTTCGTCGTTTTCGGCAGCAGCCTCAACAAGCTTCTGGTGCAATTCATGAGCCCTTTCCATTTCTTCGGCTGGAATATCCTCTATAGTAGGCACACCGCCGTCCTCGCCCCATGAATATTTTTTCATCAGCAATACATCGATCATGGCGTTAAAGCCCGGACCTGCATTCAACGGGTACTGAATAGGAGTAACCTTAGGACCGAATATCTCTGTCATTTGCTCTATAACGTTTTCATAGTCGGCCTTTTCCCCGTCAAGCTGGTTCAATGCAAATATAACCGGTTTCTTTATACTCTGTGTGGTGCGGAATATATTCTGAGTACCTACCTCAACGCCATATTGAGCATCAACAAGTATAACACCGGTATCGGTAACGTTCAATGCCGTAATTGCATTTCCCACGAAATCATCAGCACCGGGGCAGTCTATCACATTGAGTTTTTTTCCTAAAAATTCAGCATAAAAAATTGTTGAGAAAACAGAATATCCATATTCTTTCTCTACAGGGAAATAGTCACTTACTGTATTTTTGGCCTCAATTGAGCCACGGCGTTTTATTACTCCACACTCGAAAAGCATTGCTTCGGCGAGTGTGGTTTTCCCAGAGCCCTTGCTTCCAAGCAGGGCAATGTTCTTAATCTCGTTAGTCGAATAAACCTTCATGTTATCAGACGCTTTGTTTTAATACCTTAATAGGTTTGGTTTGAAGATAAAAATTGCGTTCTCTCAACTAAAACATAATGATGTTTTGTTAACGAAACGCAAATTATAAAATATTATTCAGAATTCCTAACGGACGCTATGTGTTAGAAAACATTGTTTTCAGATATGTTTCTGCTTTATCATTAAAGCCAGCGCTTCACCAACGGCTCTACAAAACTTGCCGGCACCAGTATGCTGAGCAATGTAAGCGTTGCAAAAATGAGCATATCGTATACTGTTATTACTCCCGATTCCATAACCTTGTCTGCATAAAACCACCATGCCACACCTACGGCAACCAAGGCTATAAGGTAAACCACATATTCAATCCAAACATATTGCCGTGGCTTCCTTTCGGGAAGACGGTTCATGACTTTTCTTACAAACCAAGGGTTATCAGGTGCCTGGTAAGCTCCTTCAAAAATCTTTGCCAGTTTCTCGTCTAGCTCTTGATTACTGTCTGTATTTTGTTTTCGGGTCGATATCATAAATTATTGTACAAAGTTAAACATTAAAAACCTTAGCCATCTTTACCTTTGCCCTGCTTAGATGAGACTTAACCGTGCCTTCCGGCATCCCTGTTATTTTAACAATCTCTTTAATGGGGAGGTCATTCATATAAAACAACAATACAACAGAACGTTCTGTTTCGCTAAGCACGGCCAGACACTTTTGAGCATCAATACCGGCCTCTACATTGCGCAGCGGTGTCACACATTCAATAACCGGTGTTTCTGCCATACCATCCATTCTCTGTTCGCGACGTTTGCGCACATAGGCATAATATTCGTTAATGGCTATACGGAACAACCACGTCTTAAAACGCGACAGCCCCTGAAAAGACCGTATAGACATATAAGCCTTAAGAAAGGTGTCCTGAGCCAGGTCGTCGGTCAACGAAGCGTCTCCCAATGTCAGGTTCATCAGATACCGCCTCAATTCCGGACTATACTCCACCACCAGCCGCTCAAATGCGCTACGGCTGTCGGTCGTAGCGCATTTGGCAATCAAAGCCAGTTCTTCCCACATAGAGAGCATTGTCGCCTTCGGTAAATTCCTGTTTTTCTGCTGTTGGACTCTCAGTTATGCCGGGAACAGACGGAATACCTGCTCGACTTTGTTTCTCTTTTTTACGCGCCAGATAATACGATGCAATGCGGCCTATGCCTATTATCAACGGTATAGTGGCCAATGCCGCCACACTCGGGGCATTCACAACCATAAAGAACAGGAACAATCCTACAGCCCAGGCTGTCATTTTTACACCCGACTGAAGCCTGTATTCTGACATTGACACGTTTTTACCAGGCAGAACATATCCTTTCTCAATTGCGGCAAGGGTAACTTTGTCCGAACTCTGCTTGATACG
>SSTG01000195.1 GCA_004801635.1 Muribaculum caecicola
ATTCAATGCCGTGCCGTCGATTGATTTCGACACAGCCGATGCTCCGGAAATTCCTGTGTTCAGTCCTGACGGGAGTGCCAGGCACGAGGTGGATATGGACACATCGTATAATCCGTTTGTTTCGGCAACTCCTTCAAGAACTTCTAATTCGCGTATATCGCCGACAGAACAAAGCTGGCAGCGGAATGGAATTCGTTCGGCAATAAACAATTGGGAAAAACTTTATGAAGATTTTACCGGTGGGCAGGATAATTGTGAGTTACAGCCGGACAAGCCGTTGGCATCAATTTCTTCACATTTGAACGAATCGGCCGGTGACGATGGCCAGGGGTGTTTTGATGTTGACGATTCGGCAGTATCAATTATGCAATTAAAAGGCCGGTATTTGCTTACACCGGCAGTAAACGGACTGAACATAATTGACCAGCACCGCGCACATATATGCATATTATACTATAGGTACATGCAGATGGCTGCTCAAAACCCGTTGCCGACCCAGCGTATAATTTTTCCTGAAATAATAAACCTGTCAGCTTCAGACAGCACGCTGCTTGAGTCGGTTTTAGAGGATGCCGCTCATCTTGGATTTGATATTTCTTATCTTGGCAACGGGGCCTGGAGTGCAAATGGCCTGCCTGCGGTGGTGGGCGATGCGTCTGCTGCGGAATTAATAGAGGGTATGATTGCATCAGTATCGGAAACCGGTCAGGAAACCGGCGATGCATTACGGTCAAAAATTGCTTTGTCTATGGCAAATGCTGCAGCAATAAAACCCGGACAGAGGCTGACTGCCGCTGAAATGGAACAGCTGGTGAGCGATTTGTCGTGTTTGCCGTTGTCGCGTTATACCCCTGACGGCCGTACGGTTGTATCGGTGGTTACAAACGACGACATTGCCCGGCTGTTTGTATAGATCTGCAGCACGCCGAGGCATTAAAGCATGTTGATATTGCGATAAAGTATATAATTTGTCGGCGGAATATCCATTATACTCCAAAATTATTCTGAAAATTGGTGGCTTATCATTACCTTTGCGCGTAAATAACATATTATATTGAAAATAATGAAAAGACATATTTCTCTGCTTGTATTATTGTGCACCATTTTTTGTGTCACTAATGTTTCGGCTCAGTTTCGCTATGGCGCTATGCTCGGTGTTAACCTGACCGATTTGAAATTCAGCCAGAATTTGTTCGATGTTGACCCTGCCGTAGGCTTTAAAGCCGGTGTGGCGACCGAGGTAATGTTCCCTGGTATTGGCTTTGGTTTGAATTCGGGCTTGATGTATGAAATGCGCGGAGCCAAGCTTCATTTAGGACAGAAAGAGGTATGGGGGTCGCAGGGATATGGAACTGAGCATTCCTACCTGCATTATCTGACACTTCCGGTGAACTTGCGTTTTAAATGGACGCGTATGAACGGTTTAGAGGACTACGTGGCTCCTTATGTGTTCGGTGGTCCTGAATTTTCCCTTATGGTTGGGCACAGCCATGTGAAAGCATTGGATTACGCCCGTGGTGATGTGGGCCTGATAGCCGGTTTTGGTGTTGAGTTGTTTAAAAATTGGCAGGTACAGGGAAGCTATACATGGGGTGTTACGTATGCAGAGCGGACGCGTTTGCTCGATGACTTCAGCGCAAAAAACAGGAGTTGGAATGTCAGCGTTATATATTATTTCAGACGCTGATGTCAGCGTAGAGGCTATAGGCGGCATATGGTTTCATAATCCGGCACCTCGGGAATGAAACGGTAGGATGGCTTGTCCGAATAGTCGATAAGGCAGCAGTAATGCTGCTTTCCGTTGCTTACAATAAGGCACTTTACACAAAGCACCATATTGTACCTGACAATCTGGTCGAAAACTGTTTGCGTTATAGCTACATGCGGAGCTTTATATTCGATAATTGCCGTAGGCTTGCCGAAATGATCCATTATTACCGTGTCGCATCTGCGTCTGGTGCCGTTAAGGGTTATGGCTATCTCGTTAGCCATTAGCCCGGCAGGAAAGCCTTTGTTATTTATCAGGTACTCTACAAAATTTTGTCTAACCCATTCCTCGGGTGTAAGTGCCACGTATTTTTTACGCAGCCTGTCGAAAACAGTGCGATTTCCAAAAGAGTCGGTATGTAATTGTAAATTGGTTTTGGGAAGGTTAAGGTGCATGTTGCAAAAATGCGTTTAATTACGTAAATTTACAAAATAATATCAAAACGGCATAATCTTCAATGGCACAAGCAGCCAAACAATTATCGTTCGCGGCATTACGACGGCAAATAAAAACGGAACGTCCGGCAAATGTGTATCTTCTTCACGGGGAGGAAGGCTATTATATTGATGCGTTGGCAGAAGCCTTTGAGGCGCTTGTCCCTGAAGCCGACCGCGATTTCAACCTGTACACTTTCTATGCGCCGGAAACGGATATTAATACGGTTGTCGATACATGCCGTCGCTATCCTATGATGGCCGATTTTCAAGTAGTTGTGGTGAAAGAGTGTCAGGCCGTGGGTGCTAACGAACTTAACAAGCTGGTTCCATATGTCGGGGCTTCCTCTAATACTACAGTGCTGGTTTTATGCAGTCGTGGTGCCAAGTGCAAATCGAAGGAACTTGAAAAAGCTGTTGCTGCTAACGGTGGAGTGGTTTTTGAGTCGGTAAAACTGCGTAATGTGAGTGAGGCCATTGCCGGGTTTGTTAAAGAAAAAGAGCTTAATATAGAGCCAAAAGGGTTAGCCATGCTGGCCGATTATGTTGGCTCTGACTTGTCAAGGATATATAATGAGATTGACAAACTGACGGTTGCTTTGCCACAGGGAGCCATGGTTACGCCGGAGGTGATAGAGAAGCACATTGGCATGAGCAAGGATTTCAATAACTTTGAACTTGTAAAGGCCATGTCGGAACGTGATGCGCTTATGGCATATCGAATTGCCGATTATTTTAAGTCAAATCCTAAAAACAACCCGTTTGTGCTTACAATATCTATGCTTTGGACATACTATTCAAACCTGCTGTTGCTGCTTTACAGCAAGGACAAGTCAGAAGCCGGACTATGTGCACAAATGGGACGTAAGGGAAACTGGCTTTCGCCTGATTATAAAAGCGGTATGCGGATGTATAACGCTTGGCAGCTTATAGAGATATTGCGCCTTATCCGAAGGGCAGACTGTGCCACAAAAGGAATTGATTCGCGCCGTGATCCTTATGATATAGTGCGCGACTTGCTGTTCAATATATTAAAT
>SSTG01000196.1 GCA_004801635.1 Muribaculum caecicola
ATAGAAGCCGTTGCCGAACGTGCAGGCATAGACCACGACAAAGTACTGGTGAACATAGAAAACTACGGAAATACATCGGCAGCCTCAATACCGTTGTGTCTCGATGGATACAAAGAAAAACTAAAACCGGGCGACAAGCTTATCCTCACTGCCTTTGGTGCAGGATTTACCTGGGGAGCACTCTATGTAATCTGGGACATCTAAACAGACTTCGCAACAAAACATATACCAATCGGCCGGGACCAACTAGCCCCGGCCGATGTTTTTGTATAAGCACACTCATTACAAATAAAATTACGCACAACAGCTTATTGCCCGATACCAAAAATTTCCGTATATTTGCTATTATAACACAACAACCGTCCATTAATGGAAAACTATATCGTATCCGCACGTAAGTACCGCCCGGCCACCTTTGCATCTGTTGTCGGGCAAAAGGCCCTTACAACAACCCTGCTGAACTCTATCACCAAAAACAGACTGGCCCACGCCTACCTGTTTACAGGTTCACGAGGAGTTGGCAAAACGTCGTGCGCCAGGATATTTGCTAAAACCATAAACTGTCAGCACCGCACTCCTGCAGGCGAGGCATGTAACGAATGCCAGTCATGCATAGAATTCAACCGTGGCACATCGCTTAACATAGTAGAACTCGATGCGGCATCAAACAACGGTGTCGACGATATACGCTCGCTCACCGAACAGGTTCAGGTTCCGCCAATAAACGCACAATACCGCGTATTTATCGTCGACGAGGTGCACATGCTCTCACCAGCCGCCTTCAACGCATTTCTCAAAACGCTTGAAGAACCACCGTCGTACGTTATTTTCATACTGGCAACCACCGAGAAACATAAAATAATACCGACAATTCTATCTCGCTGCCAGATATACGACTTCTCACGTATTACCATACAAGACATTGTAGACCACCTTGGATACGTTGCATCCCAAGAAAACATAACTGTTGAAAGTGCGGCCCTCAACGTAATAGCTCGCAAAGCAGACGGCGCCATGCGCGATGCACTGTCTATTTTCGACCAAGTAGCTGCCTCAACTTCAGGAAATGTAACATACGCGGCCACAATAGACAATCTCAACATACTCGACTACGAATATTACGACAGGCTGGTAGAATCGTTTCTTGCAGCCAACGTACCGGAAGCCCTGTTAATATACAAAGAAATACGCGACAAAGGTTTTGACTCGCAATTCTTTATAAATGGTCTTGCACAACATTTCAGAGACCTTATGGTTGCACGTGATCCCAAAACAATACAGTTGCTAGAGGCCGCCGACAATGCTCGCAACGCCATGGCAAAAGTGGCGGAAAAATGCACCCCGCAATTTCTGTACAAAGCTATGGACCTGTGCAATAGTGCCGACCTAAACTACCGCGCAGCTACAAACAAACAGTTCCTAGTGGAACTTACATTGATCAAACTGTGCCAACAACTTAGCCCCTCACCCAACACCGACGGCGCAGGCGAGGGGCTGTTGCGTCCCATAGCAAGCACATCGGGACATGCGCCGTCTGCACCCGCTTCTCCCACTGTTCCGGCACCAGTCCCGGCACAAAAAAACATTCCGGTAACACCTGTATCCATACCACAGCCCAAAACCAGAAATGTGAAAGGGCACCGGCTAACTTCATTTTCAATAAATTCAAATCCAGCAGAAACTCCCGAAAACAAACAAGCCGAAACATCCGGGAAAACAGCAGTAAACAACTCTGAATTTTCCGACGAACAACTAAACACTGCCTGGACCGAATTCATTCAAAGCCATCCCACCGAACACCTGCTGCGAAACGCGATGCGCAACTGCACACTGACCCGCAGCCCTCAAAACCACGCGTCCATCATAGCCACAGTAGAGTCTGAAGCCATACGCGATGCCCTGCAACAAGGATTGTTAGAACTAACAACCGACCTGCGGTCAAAACTCAAAAACGACCAGATATCACTCGATATAGACCTTAACAAATCGCAAGCATCGGTAACCTCGCTAACCGATGCCGAGGCATATGCACTTATGCGCAAAAACAATCCATACCTCAACACCCTTATTGCCGACTTGCGACTAACCATGATTTAATCGCAATAAATGGTATATCAATCCATAAAAAAATAAAACATTCTAAAAAAGGGCACGTAATAGGCAACTTTTCACTAATTTTGCGCAAAATTTCAGCAAATGGCAAAGAACCTAGTCATAGTCGAGTCACCGGCAAAAGCCAAAACCATAGAAAAGTTTCTTGGAAAGGACTACACAGTCCTCTCCAGCTACGGCCATATACGTGACTTGAACAAGAAAAAAATCAGCATAGAAATAGAAAGGGACTTCAGCCCCGTATACGAAATACCAGAGGACAAAAAAGCCCTTGTAGCCGACTTGCGCAAAGCTGCGGCTGCAGCACAAACCGTATGGCTCGCATCCGATGAGGACCGCGAGGGGGAAGCCATTGCATGGCACCTTTGCGAAGTTCTCGGACTAGACCCTGCCACTACACGGCGAATAGTATTCCATGAGATTACAAAAGGAGCCATTGAAAACGCCATAAAAAATCCTCGCACAATCGACCTAGACCGCGTAGATGCCCAGCAGGCCCGTCGTGTTCTTGACCGTATTGTCGGGTTCGAGCTTTCGCCAGTGCTGTGGAAAAAAATCAAGCCCTCTCTGTCGGCAGGCCGCGTGCAGTCGGTGGCTGTACGCCTGATTGCCGAACGAGAAACGGAGATAAAGGCATTCAATGCCGAGCCTTACTTCCGTGTCACGGCCGACTTTGTCACTACTGGAATAAAGGCACACCTTACCGGAGTTCTATCTGAAAGGCTGACTGACATAAACGCCGTCAGCAAATTCCTGTCTGACTGCACCAATGCCACCTACTCTGTAAGTTCAGTACAGCGAAAGCCGCTAACACGGCAGCCGGCTCCGCCATTCACAACCTCAACACTTCAACAGGAAGCCTCACGAAAACTAGGTATGACCGTGGCCCAAACCATGGCCGTGGCCCAGCGCCTCTATGAGTCAGGACACATAACATACATGCGTACAGACTCCCTCAACCTTTCAGAAACTGCCATTGCTGCTATTTCAAAGGAAATCACCGCCTCAATAGGCGCGGAATACCTAAAACCACGCCAATACC
>SSTG01000197.1 GCA_004801635.1 Muribaculum caecicola
AGGCTTTGTTGTATGATTAAAACATCTAGACCTTTTCGGTTGTTGTTGTACTGTTGGTTTGCTATTTGGGTACGTTACTGTTGGTTTATAGGCTGGTGCCACGTTTGTTTCATGCCGATTTGGCTAATGCTGAAAGTTCACGAAAGCCATAGTTGTAAAATTGTCAGAAGTGTTTGTTTTCAGATTCCATGTATAATAAAAATGGCCGGAAGCAGTTCTGTATGCTTCCGGCCATTTATTATAATGTGCTGGTTTAGAAGTTATAGTAGAAACCTATGCTGATGTCGTTACCGTTAAGGCCAATACCGAAATATTCTGGCTGTCCGGCCGATTTAGCTTCATCGTTTGCTCCCTGATAGCCAAGGAACCCGATATGGGCAATAAGGCTTACGTTTTTAGACACATTCAATGATACGCCCGGTTTGATTCCGATTCCCCAAACGTTTGCCGCATCGCTAGATCCTCCGTCAAATTTTGCTTTTCCTGTGCCAAATTCAACTCCGCCGTCAACAAAAAGGTTTACAATGCCGCTTTTGAAGTAGGTATAGCGCAAGTATGGGGCAACTTTGAAAAGGTTAAGCTTAATGCCGTTGTTGTAAGCGTGGTCATAGCCAAGGACACCGCCTATGGCAACTTTTTCTGTGAGGTTGTATCCAATCTCAGGCATGATTATAAACTCGGTCTCGTTGTCTGTGATGTCGCGGTTAAAAGCGACAGAACCTCCGGCATACCATCCTTCTGCTGAAGCTGTGACAGTTGCAATAAGAGCAATCGCAAATGTTAAAATCTTTTTCATTGTTAGATAAAATTAATTGTTAGTTGGAATAAAAATTTTAAATAAATTTGCTTTATTCGGCAAAACTAGTATATAATATTGATAAAACAAAGAATAAATGTAAATTTAACATAAAATTATTTAATCTAGATGTTTGTTTGGAAACTCTTTGTGTCTGTATGTCAGTGTTTTGGCTTCTGTTGATTCATCTGTCGATAATTTACTTGCTGACACTGACGCGCTTCTTGTCGTTTGCCATTGTGTTGAGTATGCTTAATTTTGTATCGTTATAAATTTTATTAAGCCATGAATGCTTCTGAAATACGTTTCAGGCTTAAGCCGTTGATGTTGCCTGTAGCCATGCTGCTTGGCGTGCTGTTTCATAATTATATGGGTTATGTTGCATTTATTTCGCCTTACCTTATTTTTATGATGCTGTTGGTTACATATTGCAAGATTAATCCCGGTAGTTTTGTAGTAAACCGTTTTGTGTGGTCTTTGCTAAGTGTGCAGGTGCTTGGCGCGGCTGCGGTATATGTGTTGATTCTTCCAGCCGGCGCGGAGCTGGCGCAGGGGGCGTTTATTTGTGTATTTTGTCCCACGGCAACTGCCGCACCTGTTGTTACCGGAATGCTTGGCGGATCAGTCGGATTGTTGGCTTCTTATTCTATTGTGAGTAATGCGGCAGTGGCTGTTCTTGCCCCTGTTTTATTTTCATTTATGGGAATAGGCGTGGAAATGCCTGTGCGTGAAGCTATGGCGGCTATCGGGGCAAAAGTGTTTCCGCTAATATTGGCTCCTTTGGCAATAGCCTTTCTTATGAAAGTTTTTGTGCCAAAACTGCACGGCTCAGTGGCCCGGCATCAGTCGTTGTCGTTTTATATGTGGGCTTTTGCACTGATAATAGTTGTAGGTAATGCTGTGAGTTTCATTATGAGCGAACCTGTTGGAAAGGTTCCGATAATGCTTGCTATTGCCGCTGTGTCACTTTTTACTTGTTGTGCGCAATTTGCAATAGGGCGTATTATCGGAGGCCGTTTTGGCAATAAAATTTCAGGAGCCCAGGGCTTGGGGCAAAAGAATACGGTGCTGGCCATATGGATGGCCTTGACATATCTTGACCCTGTAGCATCGGTAGGACCGGCATCGTATGTGGCATGGCAAAATTTTATCAATTCGATTCAGCTATATCTAAAAACAAAACGAGATGCATCGTTAAAACAAATGCGCAGATAATAAACTTTTGGTGAAAAAACCTGTTAGTAAATATATAATGTAAAAACTGTGCCGGGCTATAAAAATCCGGCAATAATATATGTATACCGACTATGGACAGTATGTACGAAATATTGATGGGGCTGCCCTTGTTTAAAGGTGTCAGTCGGGAAAAAATATCAGAGATAGTAGAAAAGGCTAAATTTCATTTTTTGAAGTATCTTGAAGGCGAGAGCCTTGTTGCTGCCCATGAGGCTTGTACGCATATCAAGTTTATTATTTCCGGAAGCGTACGGCTGTCTATTTCCAATTATAACGAGCGTTTCAAGGTTTCGCAGACATTGCATGCGCCTAATGTAATAGCGCCGGATTTTCTTTTTGGAAAAGCCCCGTTTTACCCGTGTGCTGGTGTTGCCGTGGAGCCTACCGGAATTCTGCAGATAAGTAAAAACGATTATATGCATATTCTTAATAATGACGAGGTGTTTTTGTTTAATTTCCTGAACGTATTGTCAATGAACGCGCAGAAGGCTGTTGACGGAATTCTGGCCATAACTTCTGGCAATCTGGAAGAGCGTATTGCGTTTTGGATTGTGGCTTTGACGCAGCGTGGCGGAACTGACATAACGCTGGCTTGTAAGCAGCGAGACTTGTACTCGCTTTTCGGAGTGCAGCGTACTTCGCTAATTAATACACTGGAATCAATGAAGTCGCGTCAGTTATTGGATTATACTAATAATGAAATTCATTTTTATTCGCGCGACAAGCTTCTTGAGTTGCTGAATGCCACTGCCGACTAATTTTCTTGCTACAGTTTGTTTGCTTTATAGTGCCGGGCAGTTTTTGCAATAAAAATAATCAGTCCGGCAGTGCATGTGCACATGGCTATGCCATAGGCCGCGTGGTAGCTCATGTATTGTGCAACATAGCCGCCAATAACCACGCCTGCACCCACGCCTACATCCCATGATGTCATATAGGTTGAGTTTGCCGTGCCTCTGCGCGATGCCGGAGCCATGTCGATAAACATTGTCTGAAAGGATGGGCACATGGTTCCGTAGCCCCAGCCTAATAT
>SSTG01000198.1 GCA_004801635.1 Muribaculum caecicola
GAATATACACTGACTTGCAACGCATTCTATCGCTGTGGCAGCAATGTATTCACAAAAGAAAACATGAAATCGAAGCCCGAACTATACAAAGCTTACATTTTCATCAATAACGACCAGAAAAAAGTAGCCGGACTGTTCGACAACAGCGACACAGCCCCCAACAGCCTAACCGAAGCTAATGCAGCTTTCGAAGCCGGTCAATATGCAAACACATTAACCGTTAACCACAAAGGTGGAGAAATGATTATAGGTATTGCCAATACAGGTTGCTACGACGACGAATGGTGTGCTTTCGACAACTTCAAACTAGTAGGCCCTAACGGTGAAATTGCAATTGAAAACGGTGATTTTTCAACAGGCATCGACTCAAAACGCGCATGGAACAACTTTAATGCCGACAATGGCGAAAAAACTCCCGACATACAGAAAGACGGTGCTGGCGGCGGTACATTCCGTAAATGCGGCGGCTCCCCCTACAAATATGGCCAGCAAGTTGAACTTCCGGCAGGTAAATACCGTTTCGGTATGCTCACATTCCACCGCTACGGCTCGACACTGAATCCCGACGGAACATATTACAATCACAAGAGCGGTGCCGTTACCGAACCCTACGGACGTATACCGCGCACACCTAAAGACTGGTGGCAAGCCAACGACTACGAAACACAGTCAACATACGACCACGCATACATCTTCATGTCAAAAAACGCAGATTGTCCTAAAGACCTCAACTGGTCAGAAGACCTTGGCGACCTTACTGAAAATGTTGACGCTCGCGTACGCATAAAAGACTGCTGGGAAATATGCAACGGAAATTATGCAGAAATGCCCGACAACAATCCCTACGGCGTTATCGAGCTTCCTTATGAAACCCTCAACAAATGCATACGCTGGCACGATTCAGGCAACGAACGTGAATCGGCAGCCGCTTTCGTAGCCAATCCTTCAAAATGGTATCAGTATGTTGAATTCGAACTAACCGAAACTACTAAAGTTTGGTTGGGAATGGGTAAAAACTCAAACACCAGCGACGGTTACTATCAGCCGTGGGCCGACCAGAAACTTGAAAAATTTGTAAGCGGCAGCACTTCGGCCATCGAAGACATTGAAATTGACAACGAAAACGCACCTGTTGAATACTACAACCTGCAGGGCGTAAAAGTACAGAACCCCGAAAACGGCCTGTACATTAAAAAACAAGGCAAAAAAGTTACCAAAGTGGTTCTCTAACACCTGCCCGGTAACGGCTATACATGCCACATCAAAAACGGGGGCTGTGGGCTAAACGCCCCAACCTCCGTTTTTACTACTATAATTCAATTTATTTTCAGCACACTTTTTTACTTGACATTGTTAGCAACATGCAAATAAGACAAATACTTATAGCCACAGCCTCAGCAATAATACTTTCAGCCTGCTCGCAAAAGACAGGACACAGTGTGTATAACGTCTGCGACTTCGGCGCTGTTGCCGACTCTACCGCCGACAGTGCCCCTGCAATTCAGAAAGCTATAAACCACTGCTCGGCAAACGGTGGTGGAACCGTATTGTTTCCGGCATCGATGACATTTATGGCCGGCCCCATACACCTTGCCTCAAACGTAAACCTGCACTTTGAACCCAACTCCAGACTTTTAGCCAACCCTGACGAAAGCATTTACAATGAGTCTGCTTTCCGCGAAAACCGTGGCGAAGGAATGATGTGGTTGTCTGGAAAAGATATTGAAAACATATCAATCACCGGAACCGGCACCATAGACGGCAACGGTGTTGCCTTTATGGGAGCAGAACTACACGACTCCTACGAACTTAAACCTGTCAGCGATTTTGACCCACGGCCACATGTACTGACATTAATTAATGCCCGTAAAGTAAACATATCAGATATAACAATCCGCAACTCGGCTTATTGGACTGTTCACCTTATAGGATGCTACGACGTGGCTATCAACCATATATCGTTACTAAACAATCTTAAAATACGCAACGGCGACGGAATTGACATTGACCACTCGCGCAAAGTGCGCATAACCGGCTGCTTTATTGAAAGCGGCGACGACTGCATATGCCTGAAAAACAGGCGTGAATTTGAAGAATACGGACCGTGCCGCGATATCGTTGTCACAAACTGCATCATGACATCGCGGTCGTGTGCCGTTAAAATAGGCTCGGAAAATATGGACTCTATAAACCGCGTATTGTTCGACAACTGCATAATTACCGATTCAAACCGCGGCATAGGCATACAAAACCGCGACGAAGGCTCGGTGAGCGACATCACTTTTGCAAATATGACTGTAGACTGCCACCTGTATTCCGATGTATGGTGGGGCAAGTCTGAACCTATATACATAACATCATATCCTCGTGCCGTCGGCAACCACAAAGATGCCGGATGGCGCTTTCCTAAAGGAGCTACCGAAGGAAAGTGCGGCCCGGTAAACAACATACGTTTCTACAACATTGCCTGCCGTAGCGAAAACGGAATATTTATCGGATGCGATACTCCGGGCAAGGTAAGCAACATAACGCTAACCGACGTAGACATCGACTTTGTAAAAACATCCTCTTATCCAGGCCTGGTTTACGACCGCCGCCCATGTGTTGGCGAAGGGTTTGCCAAGGCCAAAGCATTCGGCATATTTGCCGAAAACTCGTCAGACATAACCATAAACAGGTTCAGTTTTGACACCACTGCGTTTCCACATGACAAATTCGGAGGCGAATTTAATTTCATTGGATGCTCCGGCATAAAAATAAACAAATAGTATTATGAAACCTATATGTGCACTGGCATTATGCTGGCTCGCCGCCATTTCCGCCACTGGCACTGTAAACAGCCAGTGGGCAGTGGGTGGCGAACACAAAAACCCATATGACGAAATATTGCACACACCGGAAAAATCAGGCGGCATATACTACGCATATCCGGTAACCGCCGACCAGGTGCCTGCTATACCCGGCGGATACCACCCGGTGGCCATAGTGCACTATGGCC
>SSTG01000199.1 GCA_004801635.1 Muribaculum caecicola
TTTCCAGAAGGACAAGGACGGCAGGGTGAGAGGCTACAGTATAATCGACCATGCCGAAAAGATTGCCTTCGACGGCAGCAAGGTGATGAAACTGTCGGAGCTTATTGATTTCGCCATCAAACCACAAAGGAAACCATCGCCGCTTGATGTGTACCGCGACCTGTTCACTGTCGAGGTGGGCAAAGACAGCAGAGGAAACTATATGCTCATCAATGTCAAAGACGGCTCGACGTACCGCAAACCAATCTCTCCGAGACAGTACGCATGGTATAACGGCGTGAAAGACAACGAGCGCGAAGATGTAGGCCTGACAATAGCGGCCACGATGTTCTCCGAGGAGATACTGACCGAATATCTCATGCGCTATCCTATACACAACCATCAAGAGAGGATAAAGAGTATGGCAATTGTCAAACATAGAAACGGCAACTATTGCCTCCGCGCTGCCTTGACTGACGGCTATATGCCTTTGATCGAATTAACTTCGGAGGAGGAAGCCAAGTTCCGCTCTCTACATGTCGATGAACAAGCAAGACAAGACTTCCTGATGTCAATAGCCATGCTGCATCTTACTCGAAAGGATGCCGAGGCGGTTAAAGACAGGATAAAGCAGAATACCCAGTCCAAAGCCGGAGTCCGTATTCTCCCTTCCCGTCCACAGGACTACTCCCCGGAAATCTCGCAAGTGTTCACATTCAATCTTGCCAACGCACTATCTTCCCTCAATGTCAGTTCCGGCTCATCCGGCTACAAGCGCGAGCACGAAGTCGGCAACCGTTCCCGCTACGATGACATCGACGACCGTCAGTCCGGCACCCGACTTACAATGTAAGAATGAAGTAGTGACTATCTCAGCGCACCACGCCGATAGTCACTATTATTTTGCAGAGAATTTAATGTAGAATTTAATTGGGTTTAGAATTAAACGCTACTTTTTAATACAGTTTAATCAAGTCGATTTATCGTGGTTTATAGCGATTTAGATAGTGACTATTATAGTGACTACGGGCGATAGTGACTAAAAGAAAAATCGCCAACTCTATGAGAATTAGCGATTTGACTTTTACTTGGGTGGTGCCACCAGGAATCGAACCGGGGACACAAGGATTTTCAGTCCTTTGCTCTACCAACTGAGCTATGGCACCATTGCGCAGGCTCTTTTGCCGTTTTGCGTTGCAAAGGTAGTATATAAGTTTTAACAAAACAAATTTTTCGACTTCTTTTTTCTAAAAAAATAATTTTTCATTTTTTTGGCAAAATATTTTGCGACATGACAACCTTTATTTACTTTTGCTATTAGGGTAGAACATAACGTTTTAATTTAATGCCTTAAAATAATACATTACTGACAACTACCCGACATTCTAATTCTTACCCACTAACATTGTTTTAAACACATGAAACTATTTGCTTGTCTGGCAGTATTGTGCATGACGCAAATGTCTGCTTTTGCACTGACATATTCTGTCAGATGTACTATGAATGACACAGGAAATGCAGAATTTAAACTTACAACAACCAATGCGGCGGAAAGCCGCGTAAACGGTACAGGATTCCTACAACTGTCAAAGTATTCAGATTTCCGAACATCGGAGTATATTGTAAAAATATCCGGAAAGAACGGGACAACAGAATTCGGCAACCAGCTTCCTTATACATACACTCTTGAATCTTCAGAGCTAGAAAACGGCACATATTACTGGAGGGTGTTTTATTTGAAATCACAGTCTGAAAACAAAATGCCTTACACCGGCAATAAGCCTGTTACCTTTGGCTCAAAAGTTGCGGAACCGAAGCCGGAAACCACTGTCGACAATAACGAATACGAGACTTTTGACCTGGAAAACGGCATGTCGGTATATTTAGAACCGGTATGGCTGCGATCTGAGAACTCAGACACACCGCTGTCATGGAATACTGCCTTGTCGCGTGTAACAACATCGACACCCAGAATAGTCAAACCTACAGATGCCGACTACATACCCTACTCCCATGGTATTGTTGTCAGAGATGGCATTATATACATTGCCCGAGGCTCTGCATTACCTCTAGGTTGGAACTTTGAGAAAACTCAACTTGAAATTGACAGATATGATTTGAACACCGGAAAACAGTTAGAGACCATTACCGTAGCATCAAACGAGGGCTTTTTCACTGGGACCAGCGCCATGGGACTATTGGGAGAAGACAACGACGGCACCATCTACTTTACCACGGCCGAACTGTCGGACGGTTTGCTAAAAGAGGTGAGGCTCTACTCGGTAGACATATCAACTGACGATACAGATAATGAATTGGCATCATTGTCTGCCATATGGAAAAAGGACTTCCCGATGACCACTACCGGAGCCAATATAGACGTATACAACAGCCATTTATTCGTTGTTGACGGATCTATTGCCAAAAACAGCTACACTCTGTGGGGATGCGGTTCGTCGACATCAGAGCAGGAAATTGATAATTTTTCAGACATAGCCATACGATGGAAGGTTGACGGCAATAACCAGACATTTGAATATGCCAGTATAAAAGAAGCAAGTTTCATGCACGAAACATACCCATATAAAGGCATGTTGGGACGGATTACCCCATTAGGGGACAATGATTTTTATTATCAATGCGGCTCCTCCGGAGAATACAACAACACCATGGCACCCGGTTTGTACCGGTTTGATGCCGAAAGCAATTCATGCAGCATGTTGGGCAATGCCTCCGAAATAAGCGGCATAGCACTTCCAAAAAGCCTGCACAATATAATAGGCGTATCAAGTTTCAACATAGAGAATAACAAGTTCATTGCCTTCGGCACACCGTCGTCCAATGGCTCTACCTTGACAGTTGCCGAGATTACCAGTTCCGGTGAGAGACAATTTAAAGAAGCAAAGAAATTATGGACAATAAACAGTACGGGATTTTCGCACAACCCATTACACAATGATTCGGTAAAATTT
>SSTG01000019.1 GCA_004801635.1 Muribaculum caecicola
CCATTGCTCAAATTCTTTTTTAGTCAGAGAAGTGTGTGCTAATTGGTATATAGGGTCATTAAGCAATGTTTCTACAGAATTTGCCAAATATGTTTCGGTGGCAAATACATAAATCTGCAGTGCGTTTCCTTTTTTGAAAAAGATAGAGGTATTTTCAATTTCGCAACTTTTGGACGTTTTGGCATCGACATACATTACATACTGTTCGTTGCTGTTCGCAGTTATATGGTTGCCATATTTACCCGGGCACATGACTATTGTCACATCTGTCCCAGTATTGTTAAGTGCCATTGCCACAAACGGCAGTGGATCCTCATTACATCCCATATTAATTAATAATATTGGAATTATAAATTTTATAAATTTAGAGGGTATCATAATGTTATTACCAATTATAAATTTCATTATATCCCATGGAATATGGATTGTTGTTAAAATCTTGCTGTGAAATATTATCAGACTCTTTACTCCGTTTTATTTGTTTGCAATATAAAGGATTTGAGAAAAAATACCATGCTAATGCTGGATACTTGTTATGAAAGAATTTGAAAGACCGTCGATTTGCATCCATTTCATATGGTTGTGTTTTATGATTATCACCTATCGCGGCATTTAAGAGACTGGGAATAGAAATAAATGATGTATAAGCTGGTCCTAATTGTAGGCTTTGAAGATAGTGTCCGTATTCATGTTGAAATGTTGGATTGTTTGGATCTGCTTTTGTTTTTATATTTGCTGTTATATAATTACCAGACGTAAATGCTTTGCCAATACCAAGAGCTCTTGTAGGTAGCACTACTGCCCCATATCTTGTGCGAACATATCCGGTTTCGTTAATAGCCCCACCAATAGAGTTGTACCCGTGCATTAGCGTGAACCCTATTGTTGTTTGAATTGATTGATAAGTAAAACGTGACAATAGTTCTAATGAGGCCGTCCAGAAATTTCTTCCTGCTCCTGTGGCAATAAGTCCTGCCCATATCTTTGCGGAGTTAGAAGATAATTTGGCCGCTTCTTTCCACCCACGTTTCCATCCGCCTTTTACAAGCCCTTTAACCATACCGATTAAAAAGTCGTCAATTATAAAGAACTCACCGGTCGGATCTGTATACTTGAGAGGGTTGTTGAGGCAGTATACATACCGGTTCAAATTTTGACTGTTGGATGGATCTTGTACGTGTGGGTCTGGCGATATGAATCGGCCTACTATCGGATCGTACATGCGTCCGGACATATTTATAATCTGATAGTTGCTAATGTATTCATGGCCGCAATAGCCGGCTCCATCAGGATAATGCATTGTATATCTTGTCCAGTTTTTAGCGTCACGGGCACGTCCCCATGCATCATAACTGTATTCTGTCAGTTTACCGGTGGATTGTTTTATTGTGCCGATAACACTCCCCATGGCATCGTAATATTTGTATAAGTCGCCATTAATGTTGCCGTTTTCAACAGTGCATATTTCCTTGTCTCCGGCAAATATGTGGCAGATATTGCTTTTTATAAATTCACCGTCAGAATAAGTATTTGAGGAGTCGTAATATTTGCCAAAAATTTTCTTGGTTATTATTGCGGCAAACATGTCTGTGGTTGATTCCGGTTCTTGATCTAGCCCATAGCGTATAGAGTAACTTGATAGGGAATTTTTAATTTTAGTTACTTTGTTGAACGAACTATATTCTATAGTTGGCCATTGTTTTAAGTGGGTGGAATCTGCATTGATAAAGTCAATCTTGTTGGATTCGTCTAAATAATTTAGTGTACCTAAGGAAGATTTGAATAATAAGTTTCCTGCTCCGTCGTATTGGTATTCGTCGTAGCTGTTGTTTGCTTGTCGAACTTTGATAAGACGGTATAGGTTGTCGTAACGGAATGTTTCTGATTGGTTGTTTATGCTGTCGGAGTGGCTGAGCATATTGCCTAGGCAGTCATAGGAATAAGTGTGTATTATTTGCGATGCGTTATTTATTCGTGTAGGACGGCCCGTGTTGATGTCGTATGCCCGTTTGATTGTCTTGTCACCGCCAAGTGTATACATTGTAGGACGGTTGGCGGCATCCGTTTGAGAGTCATAAGTTGTTTCAGTAGACGTATTCCACGTAAAAGTTGTCGGATTGTAAGAGGTTATACCGTCAGAACCGGTTAATTTTATTGACTGGAGGATTGGATAAATTGAATTATTGTATGTAAGGTCGTATTTTCGGAGGCATTTTGTGCCTTTGTTAATTTTTATCTCATATAGATATGAGCCGGTTTTTATAGCTGTTGAATTTATATAAGCTGCATCTGTTGCAAACGAACTTCTTGAAAAAGAAAATTCTACACTTAGTGTAGGTTCTATTCCTCCTTTTGAATTGGCTGAATAATTTATTTTGGTGGGAAATCTGTCGGATGTTTCGCTGTATGTAATTGTGTAATAATTTCCGTTACTGTCTGATACGCGGTTGGCTTTCCATGTTAAAACTTTGCCGGTGTCTTCATTTGTGCCTTGAACCTGGCTATCGCTTGTGTATCCGTATTGTGTTATAGTTCCGTCTGGAGAATAAACGGTGAATTTTTGTGGATTAGTTGGCGAGACTGAAACAACTCTTGCAAAATTGTTTATTTCAGGATAAAATACCGTGTCATTTGATGAGTTTCTTAATAGTCTTATGCCGTCAAGCGCATAGTTGTCGGTATCAGAAAAATTTACGGCTGTAACTTGGTTGTCGTGGAATAGATCGCAAGGAACGCGAGTTATTGACGACAGTCCTTCTAGCGAGAACCCCCATCCCATATTGCCGATATTGGACATGCTATTGTATGTAATACTTAGCTCTGGGGTTAATTCTCCACATCCTTTAGGCAGATCAAGGGGGATTGTGTATGTGGCACATCCGGTGGGCGTTACATTTGCTTGCCCGGCTATTGTTCCTACTGCGTATCCGTTTGTTACGCTTTTTGCTATTGAATTGTTTGATATGGCAGAGGCGGTTAAACTGCAATATATTAAAATAATAAGATACGTGTGTTTCATAGTTTTACGAACTTAAATGATCCTGTTTTATTGTCTGTTGTCACATTAAGTACGTATATGCCATGCTTTAATTGAGAGAGGTTTATACTTGTTAATGGGGCTGTTATATTGTGTTGTGAAACTTTTTCTCCTTCAATGCTAAAAATGTATGCTTTAGTATCGGATATGTCATTGTGGTTTGTTATGGATATTGTAATTTGTGTGTCGACAATTAATGGGTATACTTTGACATTGATAGTATCTGTGTTTTCCTTTCGTAAGGACAAAAAGTCTGCCATGCTGTTCGGATCTTTTCGGGAAGTTGTACATCCTGCAACATCATATGAGTAAACAATTATAGTTGGATTAATCGTTTGGGCATGGGGTGTGATATTGCTAAAAAGGAGTATGAGAGCTGCCTGGCATGCTGTTTTATTCATGGGAATTAGATTTTTTTTAAAAGTATGTAAATAAAGCTTAAAAAACAAATAAAAAATTAAAAAACAATGTGCAATGTTGCGTTTTGTGCCGGTTGTTGCTGTGATTAAAAAAAATGCACGGGCGTGTCGGTATCGTGAACCAACCGGGGATGGGCATATTAACTTTGCCTCAGTATCGAAAACAGACAGTAATACATGCTATGAAAACAACACGCTCCCCAACTAATTGCAATATTTAGACTTGTTTTTAAACAAGCTCTTATTTTGCACCTCCGGCACAGGCCCGACGCAAAGCCCGGGGCCATGCGGCAGTCGGCAAGCGGAATTCTCACCGTGGCGCTACATAAGATGTGAGTAGGCCTTCCTCGAAAGGGAACAGAACTGTACAAATGGGGTCCGGCAACTTTTCCGGGTGTTCCACTCTCTTGGCAAAGAACGTTGACATTTGAAATTGAATAGGACATTTTTGGAGCAAGGCTCATAGATGTCTGTCAGGCATATATAAAAAAGCAGAACCATTAGCGGTTGCCAATGATTCTGCCAATGCGTAGCCCGGAGCGGAATCGAACCGCTATCTAAGGTTTAGGAAACCTCTATTCTATCCGTTGAACTACCAGGCCGCGGATGTGCTGCAAAGGTAGTGATTTTTTTTCTTTGCCGAAAATTTGCAAATTTCCACAAAGTAAAGATTCCAATAAGAAGTGCAACGGGATTTTCCCATGAATCTATGCTTGCTTTTGAAAACAGTGGCGCAAATTTTTGGGTTCGTTTCTGTAATATGTTAAATAATAGGATGCTATTTTGCGCCATTGCTTTTTGTAAACTAGTCTGGAAATTAAGCTTGATATAAAATTTCATCCGCCTTTGTCGAGTATTAATTAATGTTAATTTTTGTTTTTCTAATTAAATAATAATAATTTTTTGTACATTGCAAAATATTCAATCAAAATTAAACCAATCTATGCGAAAATGTGAGATTTAAAAATTATATGAAAACAATATGCAATATCAGATAATTATGAAAAACGTTATAATTTTGCTCTTGTCTCTTTTGGCATTCGCCAGCTGTTCAGATAAAGAAAAAGAATTTCTAACAGCTACACCTATTTATTCTGTCATTATTCAAGTTACAGATAGTGATGGTAATGATTTGCTAGACATGAACAACGAAAATTGTGTCTTAGATACTGAATATTTGCGTATGGGTTTGATGACCGATCCTCTAAGAACTGATTCATATTCTGTTGAATTCAATGTCACTGAAACGGGTTCTGCTTATGGCACTGTTAATGAAAAATTGACTGAAAACATAGCAATAGGAGAACTCATGATATATCACAAGTTAGATAAATATTCAATAAGAGTTTGGGTGCCTGGTTTCTGGTCAACAATATACCATCAGTTTAAGATTACCTGGCGTGACGGAGCTGGAAGTGATGTTATAAAAATGGAAATGGGAGACTATGGTCTGAAATCGGAATTTATGGTTGTAAACGGCGTTGAATTGGAACAGATTAAAAAAGGCTCTCATATGTATAAGTACACGATTGTGAAATGACTTTCTGATGGCTCTTACAGGGTCACGTTGCGAAGTATGTCGAGCGACTTCAGGCGTGACAGCGGGGCGTAGTGCATGGAGTAATATTGAAGTGTAAGGTCGAGGGCGCGTTGGCGTTCGGCACGTGTCATTTCGAACAGGTGGCTGTTGGTCAGGGTGATGCGTTGCAATGAGTGCAGGGCGGCGGCATCGCCGGCTTCGAGCCAGTGCCCGTGGGCCGTAGGGGGCGTGTCGAGAAAGCGGCCTCCTGCCATGTCGAAAATGCGCCCGGGACGGTAGGAGGCCGTGTCGGGTGCTATGCCAAGGTAGTGGCCTATGCCCATCAGCAGGGCCAGGTGGAAGTTGGCAACGCTGTCGGGGGTTGCGTCGAGAAATGTCACCGCGTCGGCCAGAAACCGCCACAGGCTTTTGTCGGCATCGCCTTCTGGAAGTATGTGCCACAGTGTTTCGGCAGTGAACATGGCCACCGACATACGCCGTGGGTCGGTGTGCAGTCCTGGCAGCGGCAATGTAGGCCGGAGGTCGCGTATGGGGTTGAGGTTGCGGCCCGGGCGGTCCATCACCACGCATTCAACAAGGCTCAGCGGCATTGTCAGGGCACGCCGCCGGCGCGAGGCTGCCGACGTTCCGGCGCTTACAATAACGGACATGCGCCCCGATTCGGCTGTGTACAGTGTCAGTATGTCGTTGCGCTCGTTGTGGCGTACAGTGCGCAGGGCTATGCCGTGTATGGGTGTTGCCATGTTAATGCGCTTCCAGCCAGTTTGAACCTACGCCGGCTGCTACTTCCATGGGCACTGCGCCCGTGTGCGCGCCTGTCATAAGGCGTGTCACTGTTTCCTGAACCACGGGGAGTTCGTCGGGAACAACGTCGAAAATAAGTTCGTCGTGCACCTGTATAATCATTTTTGACTTCAGGCCCAGACGGTTGAACTCGTTGTAGATGCGCACCATGGCCAGCTTTATTATGTCGGCGGCCGAACCTTGTATTGGGGCGTTTACGGCATTGCGTTCGGCGTAGCCGCGCACAACGGCCGACCGTGAGTTTATGTCGGGAAGCATGCGCTTGCGGCCCATAATCGTTGTTACGTGCCCTTTTTCGCGTGCGTCTTCGATGGCGTGTTCAATATATTGCTGAATGTGCGGATATGTGCGGAAATACCCGTCGATGAGTTCTTTGGCTTCCTGACGCGATATGTGCAGGCGTTGCGACAGGCCGAAAGCCGAAATGCCGTAGATTATGCCGAAGTTGGCGGTTTTTGCGCGACGGCGTTGTTCGTCTGTCACTTGTTCTAGAGGAACGTGGTATATTTTTGACGCAGTGGAGCGGTGTATGTCGGTGTCTGACAGGAATGCTTCGGTCATTTCCGGGTCGTGGCTTATGTCGGCAATTACGCGCAGCTCAATTTGAGAATAGTCGGCGCTGAGCAGCAGATGGCCCTGCCCGGGGATGAATGCGCGGCGTATCTCGCGCCCGTCGCCGGTGCGTATGGGTATGTTCTGCAGGTTCGGGTTGGCTGAGGATATGCGCCCGGTTGCGGTGACTGTCTGGTTGAACGACGTGTGAATTTTCCCGGTGGTTTTGTTCACAAGCTGGGGAAGGGCCTCGACGTAGGTTGTCAGCAGTTTCCGCAACCCCCTTATTTCCAATATGAGGCCTACAAGCGGATGTGCGTCGCGATATTTGTCAAGAATTTCCTCGGTTGTCGAATAGCTTCCCTTTTTTGTGCGCTTTGCTTTGGGGTCGAGCGCGAGCTGGCCGAACAGTATCTCGCCAACCTGCGACGGCGAGGCTATGTTGAACTGTTTGCCTGCCAGGCGGTAGGCTTCGGCCTCCATGTGGGCCAGACGTTCGGAGAAGTTGCGTTGCAGCGCTTCCATGACACGGTTGTCTATGCGCACGCCTTCCCATTCCATCGATGCTAGTACGGCGATAAGCGGCAGCTCTATGTCGGCCATTAGCGGTGTGAGGCCCTCGTTGTCGACGGCAGTGCGGAGAACCGTGTATAGGCGCAGCGTGATGTCGGCCGCCTCGCCGGCGCGCAGTGTCTCCTGTCCGGGCGGAATCGGTTCGCCCCGGCGGCGTACGCGGTCGGTTTCGGCTGTAAAGTCGGACGTATGATAGTTGAGTCGCGCGGCAGCCACACGTGCCAGCGAGTGGTTCATTTCCGGTTCGAGCAGGTAATGGGCCACGGAGGTGTCGTAGTAGGGCGCCTTGAGCGCGATGCCTTCCCGGCGCAGCACGGTTATGAGGCGCTTTACGTCGTGGCTGACTATCACGGGCGAGCCTTGGCTGTTTTCGAACAGCGGCCTGAGCCGCGATATAACGTCGGCGCGTTCGTCGGCAAAGGCCGGTATCGGAATGTAGGCAGCTTCGCCTTCGGCCGCTGACAGGGCTATGCCCATCCAGCTGGCTGTCATGTCCTCGTCGCCTACTGCGTACACGGCCACGCCTATATGAGGTGCTGCCAGCGCCTGTGCCACCGTGCCGCTTATGTCTTCGGGCGAGGATGCCTGTTTGTATGCGGCGTTGCCGGCTGTATATTGGTGCTTTGTGGGTGCGGAATTTTCTGCCGGATGCATGTCGAAAAGCGAATCGGCAACAAAACCGTTGGTGTTGGCTGTATGTTTTTCTTCGGTTTTCAAACCGTGGGCCGGAAGCCGTTTTGCCAGCTGCCGGAACTCAAGCTGGTTGAAAATGGATTCTAATTTTTTATAGTCGGGGGCCTTGATTGAAAACTGGTCGGGACTTATTTCAATAGGCGCGTCGGTGCATATGGTGGCTAGAAATTTTGAAAAGCGTATCTGTTCGGCGTTGTCTGCCAGCTTTTTTTGCAGCGCTCCTTTTATCTGCCCGGTGTTCTCGAGCAGGTTTTCAACAGAGTTCCATTCCTGAATGAGTTTTGCCGCTGTTTTTGGCCCTACACCCGGGCAGCCGGGTATGTTGTCGACAGAGTCGCCTTCAAGGGCTAGCAGGTCAATTACCTGCAACGGCGATTCGATGCCGTGTTTCTCGCATATTTGCTCCGGGCCGAGGATGTCTGCAACGGAGCCTTTTGTGCCGGGTTTGTACATGAACACCTTGTCGGTTACCAGTTGGCCGTAGTCCTTGTCGGGTGTCATCATGTATGTTGTGAAGCCGGCGGCTTCGGCTTTGCGCGACAGGGTGCCTATTACGTCGTCGGCTTCGTAGCCTTCCACTTCCACTACTTCTATGCCGTAGGCGTTTATTATGTCTTTTATTATGGGTATTGACTGTGTTATGTCCTCGGGCTGCTTGTCGCGCTGGGCTTTATAGTCTTGGTAGGCTTCGTGCCTGAACGTTGGACCGTGTGGGTCGAAACATACGGCAATGTGTGTTGGCTGCTGTGTGCGCAACAGTTCCTGCAAGGTGTTCACAAACCCGTATATGGCCGACGTGTTGAAGCCGGAGGAGGTCATGCGCGGAGCGTTTATAAGGGCATAGTATGCGCGGTAGACCAGCGCGTATGCATCGAGTAAAAACAGTTTTTTTTCTGTTTCCATAATGTTGCTAGCGTGTTTGTAAAGCGGCCGTTGGCGGCCGTATTGTTGTAATAATGCAAGAAAAATCCGATAAAAATAGATAAAAATTACAACTTTTACTAATTTTGCAGCATCAAAATTCAACGCATGACAAGTTTCGACGACATCCGCCGCTCAATAGCATCAGAACTTGATGAATTAAACAGCAACATCAGCCAGGCCCTGCATACGGCCAACCCGCTGATGAATGAGATTGTCGAAAACTATCTGAAGGCTAATGGGAAGCAGATACGCCCTATGCTTGTGCTGCTTAGCGCGAAGCTGTTGGGAAAGGTGACCCAGGCCACTGTTGCCAGTGCCGCGGCTATAGAGATGCTGCATAACGCCACGCTTATTCACGACGATGTTATAGACCAGACGCGCACGCGGCGCAATGCGCCTACGGTGAATGCCGTGTGGGACAACCATGTTGCCGTGCTGGTAGGCGACTTTTTTGTTTCGTCGTCGTTGCAGGCTGCGCTGAAAACCGGGTCGATGGAGTGCGTGGGCATTATTGCCGAACTCGGACGCACGCTTTCGCTGGGTGAAATTGAACAGATTGACAATGCACGAAGCCACAGCCTGAGCGAGGATGCTTATTTTGATATAATACAAAGCAAGACGGCTTCGCTGTTTATGGCGTGTGTGGAGATGGGGGCGGTGACATCGGGTGCGTCGGCGGCTGAAACTGGACAGATGCGCCAGGTGGCCAGGATGCTTGGCCTTTGCTTCCAGATTCGTGACGACATATTTGATTATTTTGATGACGAGTCGGTGGGAAAGCCTACCGGCAACGACTTGCGCGAGGGAAAAGTGACCCTGCCGTTGCTGTATGCCCTTAACCGGGCTGATTTGCCCGAATGCGGAGCCATGAACCTGCTGGTGCGCAAGCCGGAACTTTCGACAGACGAAATAGGCACGCTGACCGAATATGCCCGTAGGGCTGGCGGTATAGATTATGCTTATGCCAGGATGAAGGAGCTGCGTGACAAAGGCGTGGAAATGATAAACAGGTTTCCTGCGTCGGAAACGCGTGATTCGTTTGTGCTGCTGTTCGACTATATAATACGGCGTAAGTTTTAGCCGTGCTTTCGGGCTGTTTTTAATTGGCTTTAATAAAGATAAAACTTCCGTGTGACAGCGTTGTCACACGGAAGTTTGCATATTATGTGCGGTGAGTTTTATTTTTCGGTTTCGGCTTCCATGGCTTTGCCGTTGTCCAGTTCGGAGTCGTACCATGTGGAGTATACGAGGTAGTTTCTGGCTATTTTCTGGTTTATCTCGCGGCTTTTTTCCGGGTCGACCATTTTTACAAACTTGGCCGGAACGCCGGCCCACAGCTCGTTGGCCCCGATTTTTGTGCGCGACAGTACGACGGCGCCGGCGGCCACCTGTGCGCCCTCGCCAACTTCGGCATCGTCCATTACCACCGACCCCATGCCTATTAGCGCGAAGTCGTGTATCTTTGCGCCGTGTATGGTTACGTTGTGCCCTATGGACACGTCGTTGCCGATTTCGATGGTGGATTTTTGGTAGAGGGTGTGCAGTACCGAGCCGTCCTGTATGTTTACGCGGTTTCCGATGCGGATGGAGTTGACGTCGCCGCGCAGCACGGCGTTGAACCATACGCTGCATCCGTCGCCCATTATTACGTCGCCGATAATGGTGGCGTTGTCGGCAAAGAAACAGTTTTTGCCGAATTCAGGTGTGAAGCCCCTGACGGGTTTAATTAATGCCATATTGGTTTAGGGTTTGTTTTGTTTGGTTAACGGATGTGTGGCTTCGGCGAGCCATGCGGCTTCGTCGGCCGAGAGCAGCGGCGTAAGCGATTCCCTGACGCGGAGGTGGTAGTTGTTTACCCATTCTATTTCGGCATCGGTCATTATGGCGGTGTCGAACAGGCGTATGTCGAACGGGAACAATGTTACGGTTTGGAATTTCAGGAACCGTCCGAATTCGGTTTCAAAGGCGTCGGTGGTGAGCACGAGGTTTTCGCACCGTATGCCGTACTGGCCGGTTACGTACAGGCCCGGCTCGTTCGATGTGAGCATTCCGGGCCGCAGTACTGTTGGGACATGGTTGAGCCTTATGCTTTGCGGCCCTTCGTGCACGTTGAGGAAGTGCCCTACGCCGTGCCCGGTTCCGTGCAGGTAGCTTTTGCCCTCTTTCCACAGGAACTGTCTGGCGAATGCGTCAAGCTGGTCGCCACGGGTGCCTTCGGGGAATATTGCCGAGCCCAGGGCTATATGTCCTTTCATTACCAGTGTGAAGTCGTGCCGTTCGGCATCGGTGGGGTTTCCTAGCGATATTGTCCGCGTGATGTCGGTGGTGCCGTCGAGGTATTGTGCTCCAGAGTCTATGAGCAGGAGCCCGTCGGGTTCCAGGGTGTATTCCGACTGTTTGTCGGCTTCGTAGTGGACAATTGCCCCGTGGCCTTTGTAGCCGGCTATGGTTCCAAAACTGTCGTCGAAATACATTGGGCTTTGGCTGCGGAAGTGGGTGAGTATTTCTGCCACTCCTGTTTCTGTGAGTGTTTCTCCTGCCGAAAGCCTGCGTTGTATTTCCATTATTGACTTTACGAGTGCAACGCCGTCGCGTAGCATTGCTTCGTGTATGCCTTTTTGCTGTACCGGGTTTTTTATTCCTTTTAATATGGTTACTGGCGAGGGGGCCGTGACTATGCGGCTGCCGAGTGCGTTTAGAAAGGCGCTTGATGTCGAGGCCGGGTCGGCAAGCACGCGCACGCCTTCGGGCAGGGCGGCAATGAACGGTTCGATTTCTGTGTACGGCTTGGTTTCTACGCCGTTGCCGGCTAGGTAGGCTTTGATGTCGCCGGTAAGTTTGCGCTCGTCAATGAAAAGTGTGCTGCCACCGTCGGCCAGGTAGAGGAATGCTGTGAAAACGGGGTTGAACTTTACATCGTTGCCGCGCAGGTTTAGCGTCCAGGCAATTGCGTCGAGTGCGGAAATAAGCGTGGCTCCGGCATTTTCTTTTCCGGCGTCTGCCAGTATCTTTCTTATTTTTTCCGAAGCGCTTTCACCGGCATATTTTTCGTGATGTATGAATATCTTTTCGGCGGGGATGCCCGGACGGTTGTCCCATATTCCGTCGGCCGGCTTGAAGTTTGTTTCCAGCTTTATGCCGTGCCGCCGGAGTTCGGATTTTAGGGCTGCCTCGGCGTTTATGGAAAACAGCATGCCGTCTATACCTACGCGTTGTCCGGCGCGGAGCCTGCCGGCTATGTAGCCGGTTATGGATGGGGTGGACGGGAGTCCGTCCTTCATCAGCCTGATGCCTGTGCCTTCCAGCTGCGATTCGGCTTGTAGGAAATAGCGGGAGTCTGTCCAGAGTGCTGCCTCGTCGGCGGCAACCAGCAGCGTGCCTGCCGAACCGTTGAATCCGCTGAAAAATTCGCGCACGTGCCAGTGGTCGGCCATGTACTCGCTTTGATGTGGGTCGGCGTGCGGAATTAATGCCAGGTCAATTCCTGTTTCTGCCATTTTTTGGCGGAGCATGCCCAGTCGGTGTGTGATTGAGTTTGTCATTTATTATATAGATATGTCGTTGTTTGTATGGGCCGCCTTGCTGTTCCTGTGCGTGCGTTTGCGTTTTGGGCTGCGGCCGCTTTGTTGCAAACTTACAAAAAAAACGGGTCTAAATTGTTGGGTAATCCATAAAAAATGTCTAAATTTGCCTTCGTAAACGCCGGATGGCGGCCATTGCGGCTTAAAACCGGCTTGCCAGAGTGCTTTTACAAAAAAAATGCCGTTGTCGGAATAATTTTTTCGGTAAAAATTTGGAAAATACAAAAACACGGCGTAACTTTGCACCCGCTTGACAGTTCAAGGCTGTCGGCAAAAGAACACTGACAGTTTTAATAATGCCTCTTTAGCTCAGTTGGCCAGAGCACGTGATTTGTAATCTCGGGGTCGTTGGTTCGAATCCGACAAGAGGCTCTAAGTATCAGGCCGGGCAAATGTGTCCACAGCCTGTCGGTTATAATTAGTTTGGGCGAATACCAGAGTGGCCAAATGGGGCAGACTGTAAATCTGCTGGTTTATACCTTCGGTGGTTCGAATCCATCTTCGCCCACACTTTAATTGCGGAAGTAGCTCAGTTGATAGAGCATCAGCCTTCCAAGCTGAGGGTCGCGAGTTTGAGCCTCGTCTTCCGCTCTAATTTTACGTCTGCCAATGTAGCTCAGGGGTAGAGCACTTCCTTGGTAAGGAAGAGGTCGCGGGTTCAAATCCCGCCATCGGCTCACTCGGTACCCCTCAGATATTAGAAGTCGCCACGATCCCAGAATAGGCTGTCGTGGCAGCTTCGTTAAGCAATGGAAAATTCATAAACATTAAATAACAAAGAGTTATGGCTAAAGAAAAATTCGAAAGAACCAAACCGCATGTTAACATCGGTACCATCGGTCACGTTGACCACGGTAAAACTACCCTTACTGCTGCCATTACTAAGGTGCTTGCAGATAAAGGTCTTTCTGAAGTAAAATCGTTCGACCAGATCGACAACGCTCCTGAAGAAAAGGAACGTGGTATAACAATCAATACCGCACACGTAGAATACGAAACAGAAAACCGCCACTATGCTCACGTAGACTGCCCGGGACACGCCGACTACGTTAAGAACATGGTTACCGGTGCTGCCCAGATGGACGGTGCGATTATAGTTTGTGCCGCTACTGACGGTCCTATGCCCCAGACTCGCGAGCACATCCTTCTTGCACGTCAGGTGAACGTTCCCCGTATCGTTGTATTCCTGAACAAGTGCGACATGGTTGACGACGAAGAAATGTTCGACCTTGTTGAAATGGAAATGCGCGACCTTCTTTCGTCTTACGAATATGACGGTGACAACACTCCTATCATACGCGGTTCTGCCCTTGGTGCGCTTAACGGCGAACCCCAGTGGGTTGAAAAAGTTATGGAGCTTATGGCTGCTGTTGACGAATGGATTCCGCTGCCTCCCCGTGACATTGACAAACCGTTCCTTATGCCGGTTGAAGACGTGTTCTCAATTACAGGTCGTGGTACAGTTGCTACCGGCCGTATTGAAACAGGTGTCGTAAAAGTTGGCGACGAAGTTCAGATTATGGGTCTTGGCGCAGACATGAAGTCGGTTGTAACCGGTGTTGAAATGTTCCGCAAGCTCCTCGACCAGGGTGAAGCCGGTGACAACGTAGGTCTGCTTCTCCGCGGTATCGACAAGAAAGATATCAAGCGCGGTATGGTAATTTGCCACCCGGGTGTTGTTAAACCCCACAGCAAGTTCAAAGCTTCGGTTTATATCCTGAAGAAAGAAGAAGGCGGCCGTCACACTCCGTTCCACAACCACTACCGTCCTCAGTTCTACATCCGTACTCTTGACGTAACCGGTGAGATTACTCTTCCCGAAGGTGTAGAAATGGTAATGCCTGGTGACCACGTTGAAATTATCGTTGAGCTTATCAACCCGGTAGCTTGCGATCAGGGTCTTCGTTTCGCTATCCGCGAAGGTGGTCGTACAGTAGGTTCTGGCCAGATTACAGAAATTCTCGACTAATAAGTCGCAGACAGTCTAAATAAAAAGGCGGCTGGGCTTTAAATACGGCCGCCTATTATACGGGACTAGCTCAGTTGGTAGAGCACCGGTCTCCAAAACCGGGTGTCGGGAGTTCGAGTCTCTCGTCCCGTGCAAAGTAAACACAGATGAAAAAATTAAAACTACTAACGGATTTGCAGGAGTCTTATACCGAGCTTCGGTACAAGACATCTTGGCCATCAAGAGGCCAGTTGGTAAAAAGCAGTTGCATAGTGCTGATAGCTTCCATCATTATTGCACTTATAATACTTGTTTTTGACCAGGTTATTGACCTCGCGATGCACTTCGTATACTCAATTTAACACTTAAACATTATCACAGCACTATGGCTGAAAGGAAAAAGGAATGGTATGTGCTTCGTGCCATATCAGGAAAAGAAGCTAAAGTCAAGGAGCTGCTTGACGCTGCCATCAAGAATACAGACTTGGGCAACTATGTGTTTCAAGTGCTAATTCCAACCGAAAAGGTGGTCACAACCCGAGCCGGAAAGCGTGTCGTAAAAGAACGTAATCTTTACTCGGGCTATGTTTTCATAGAGGCCGACCTTACGGGCGAAGTCATGCACGAGCTCGCGAATACGACAAACGTTATTGACTTTCTCCGCGGACGTTCAAAGGGCTCTGCCCCAGAAACGCTCCGTCAGAGCGAGGTTATGCGCATGTTGGGCGCGGCCGATGAAATTAACGACATCAACGAAGACGGCCTTTCGGACTTCCTTGTTGGCGAAATCGTGAAAGTAAACGTTGGCCCCTTTGCAGGGTTTAACGGTGAAATTGTGGATATCGACAGCGAGAAGCGGAAGCTTAAAGTTGAGGTTAAGATTTTCGGACGCCGTACCCCTCTCGAACTCGAGGCATCCCAGGTAGAGCGCGAGCTTGCAAAATAGCTGGGTTTAAGGCGGCAGTGACGGCAGGTTGTTACGGACTGGCCTTGTTGCGACAGCCTAATTCCTTTTTTATTTGAGAGTAAACGCAAAATATCCCAACCACTTAATTTGAATAAGAATCATGGCTAAAGAAATTGCTGGACAGATCAAATTGCAGATTAAAGGTGGAGCAGCCAATCCTTCACCACCCGTTGGCCCCGCGCTGGGTTCAAAGGGTATAAACATCATGGAATTTTGCAAGCAATTCAATGCCCGTACCCAGGATAAGGCCGGAAAAGTACTTCCTGTTGTAATTACCTATTACACAGACAAGAGTTTCGACTTTATTGTTAAGACACCTCCTGTTGCGATACAGTTGCTCGAAGCCGCCAAGGTAAAAAGCGGTTCTGCCGAGCCTAACCGTAAGAAGGTTGCAGAAATAACATGGGAACAGGTAAAAGCGATTGCTGAAGACAAAATGCCCGATTTGAACTGCTTTACCGTAGAATCCGCTATGCGTATGGTAGCCGGTACAGCCAGAAGTATGGGTATCACCGTTAAGGGAGCTTTCCCTGCTAACAATTAAAACTTCAATTGAATATGGCAAAACTTACAAAAAATCAAAAGTTGGCTTTACAGAAGATTGAAGCTGGGAAGGCTTACACCTTGGCAGAAGCCGTTGAAAAAGTTAAAGAAGTTAACTATGCAAAATTCGACGCTTCGCTAGATATCGACGTACGTCTGGGCGTTGACCCCCGTAAAGCTAACCAAATGGTCCGCGGCGTGGTTACACTTCCCCACGGAACCGGAAAGCAAGTAACAGTGCTCGTTCTCTGCAATGCCGACGCAGAGGCTGCCGCCAAGGCAGCTGGTGCCGACTATGTAGGTCTCGATGAATATATTGAAAAAATCAAGGGCGGATGGACTGATGTTGACGTTATCATCACACAGCCTGCTATAATGGGTAAGATAGGTGCCCTGGGCCGTATTCTCGGTCCGCGCGGCCTTATGCCTAACCCCAAGAGCGGAACAGTGACGATGGACGTTGCCAAGGCCGTTGAAGAAGTGAAGAAAGGTAAGATCGACTTTAAGGTTGACAAAACCGGTATTGTTCACTCGTCGATAGGCAAGGTTTCATTCACCCCCGAGCAGATGCAGGATAATGCGCGCGAGTTTATCAGCACGCTTATAAAGCTGAAACCTGCTACTGCAAAGGGAACATATATCAAGAGTATTTATCTTTCGAGCACAATGAGTCCCGGTATTAAGGTTGACTCTAAGTCAATCGATGCATAACCATCTAACCGACAAGTACAATGAGAAAGGAAGATAAAGAAATTGCTATCGCAAAAATTGCCGATACACTTAAGGCCTACTCTTGCTTCTACCTGGTAGAAACTGCCGGATTAGACGCCGAAAAGACCAGCGCGTTGCGCCGTGCCTGCTTTAATGCCGACATAAAACTGATGGTGGTTAAGAATACGCTTCTCCACAAGGCTCTTGAAAGCCTGGAGGGTGATTATTCAGAAATCTACGGTGCCCTTAAAGGTGCTACCTCGGTTATGTTCTCTAATGTTGGCAACGCTCCGGCCAAGCTGATCAAGGACATTCGCAAGAAGGACAAAGAAGCTACACTCCCGGCCCTGAAGGCTGCCTATGTAGAAGAAACCGTATATGTTGGTGCAGACCAGCTTGACACGCTTGCATCTATCAAGAGCAAGAACGAACTTATTGCCGACGTTGTGGCACTCCTTCAGTCGCCGGCCAAGAACGTTGTTTCAGCCCTTACTTCTGGAGGTACAAAGCTCCACGGTATCCTCGAAACTCTTTCGAAAAAAGAAAACTAATCAACATTATTTTAGACACAAATTAATTAAATCATACTAAAATGGCAGATTTAAACGCTTTTGCAGAACAATTAGTTAACCTCTCAGTAAAAGAAGTAAACGAACTTGCTCAGATCCTCAAAGAACAGTACGGCATCGAACCCGCAGCTGCAGCAGTGGCAGTAGCAGCTCCCGCAGCAGGTGGTGCAGCAGCTGAAGAGGAAAAATCATCTTTCGACGTTGTCCTCAAATCCGCCGGCGCTAGCAAACTCGCTGTAGTTAAGCTTGTTAAGGAGCTTGCAGGTCTTGGTCTTAAGGAAGCTAAAGAACTTGTTGACGGTGCACCCAGCACAGTTAAGGAAGGTCTTGCTAAAGCTGACGCTGAAGGCCTCAAGAAGCAGCTCGAAGAAGCCGGAGCTGAAGTTGAACTTAAATAATAAGCCTGACCCTCAGGTGATTGGGTTAAGAATCATAGCAGAAATGGTTCTTAACCCATTTTGTGCTATTTCTAACGGCCGCCACGCGTACCCCGGTTTTTTTGTAGCATTATAGCTTTTGACGGGAATTAAATATACGCGGGAACCAGTTGTCTCCCCCCGAGCCGTGCCTTTGCTGATGACAAGGCAAACAGGCAGCACAAAAGAAAAACATTGTCATTACAAGAGTTCATTACCAAACTTCTTTTCCTAAATGTCAGTCTCAAACGCAAAACCCCGTATAAATTTTACATCGGTAAAGAATCCTCTCCCTTATCCTGACTTTTTGGAGGTTCAGCTGAAGTCGTTTAAGGACTTCCTACAGCTTGACACACCTCCGGAAAAACGAAATAATGAGGGACTGTACAAAGTGTTTGCGGAAAACTTCCCGATTGTCGACACCCGCAATAACTATGTGCTCGAGTTCTTGGACTATTATATAGACCCTCCGCGCTATACCATTGAGGAATGCCTGGAACGTGGCCTGACTTACTCGGTTCCGCTGAAAGCAAAGATGAAGCTTTACTGTACCGACCCGGACCATGAGGAATTCGAACCCAAAATCCAGAATGTTTATCTAGGCCCCATACCTTATATGACGGCCCAGGGTACGTTTGTTATTAACGGTGCGGAACGTGTTGTAGTTTCACAGTTGCACCGTTCGCCCGGCGTGTTCTTCGGACAAAGTACGCATGCAAACGGAACAAAACTTTATTCAGCCCGAATAATACCTTTCAGAGGCTCATGGATTGAGTTTGCTACAGACATAAACAATGTCATGTACGCATACATCGACCGTAAAAAGAAGTTACCCGTAACAACTCTTCTCCGTGCCATAGGCCTTGAATCGGATAAGGACATTATTGAGATTTTCGGCCTTGCAGAGGAGATAAAGGTTAATAAGACCAACCTCAAGAAGAATATCGGCCGCAAGCTTGCCGCCCGTGTGCTCAAGACATGGGTTGAAGATTTTGTTGACGAGGATACCGGCGAAGTTGTGTCGATTGAGCGCAACCAGGTTGTTATTGACCGCGAGACCGTGCTTGAGGAAAGCCACATTGACGAAATTATAGAGGCCGGGGCCCAGACTGTGCTCCTTCACAAGGAGGATGCCAATACCTCGGACTACTCCATTATATTCAACACACTGCAGAAGGATACCTCCAACTCCGAGAAGGAGGCCATCCAATATATATACCGACAGTTGCGCAACGCCGAGCCACCGGATGATGCGTCGGCCCGCGAAGTTATCACCAACCTTTTCTTCTCCGAGAAACGTTACGACCTCGGCGAAGTGGGGCGTTACCGCATCAATAAGAAATTAGGCCTCGAAACATCGATGGATGTGCGCGTCCTGACAAAGGAGGATATAATCGCGATTATAAAGTATCTTATAGAGCTGATTAACTCGAAAACCGACGTTGACGATATTGACCACTTGTCGAACCGTCGCGTGCGTACGGTTGGCGAGCAGCTTTACAATCAGTTCGGTGTTGGTTTGGCCCGTATGTCGCGTACTATCCGCGAGCGTATGAACGTGCGCGATAACGAGAATTTCGGACCAATCGACCTGATTAACGCCAAGACTATCTCGTCGGTGATCAATACGTTCTTCGGTACAAACGCGCTGTCGCAGTTTATGGACCAGACTAACCCTCTGGCCGAAATGACTCACAAGCGCCGTATGTCGGCGCTGGGTCCTGGCGGCTTGTCGCGTGAGCGTGCCGGTTTCGAGGTGCGCGACGTTCACTATACGCACTATGGCCGTCTCTGCCCGATTGAAACGCCTGAAGGCCCGAATATCGGTTTGATTTCTTCGTTGTGCGTGTATGCGAAGATAAACGACCTGGGCTTTATAGAGACTCCTTACCGCAAGGTGGAGAATTCGAAGGTTAATATAAATAACGACGAAATTGTTTATCTGACTGCCGAAGTAGAGGAGGGTCAGATTATTGCACAGGGTAATGCCCCGCTTAACAATGACGGGTCGTTTGTCCGTGACCGCGTTAAGGCGCGTCTTGATGCCGACTTCCCGATTGTGAAACCGGAGGAGGTTAACCTTATGGATGTTTCGCCGACACAGATTGCGTCTATTGCCGCATCGTTGATTCCGTTCCTTGAACATGACGACGCGAACCGTGCCCTGATGGGTTCGAACATGATGCGCCAGGCTGTGCCGTTGCTTCGTTCGGAAGCCCCGATAGTTGGTACAGGCCTGGAAGGACAGCTTATCCGCGATTCCCGTACGCAGATTACTGCCGAGGGTGACGGTGTTGTGGAGTTTGTTGACGCTACCGTTATACGTATCCGTTACGACCGCACTCCCGACCAGGAGTTTGTGGCGTTTGAGGATGCCGTTAAGGAGTACCATATACCAAAGTTCCGTAAGACAAACCAGAGCACGACTATAGACCTCAGGCCTATTTGTGAAAAGGGCCAGCGTGTGACTACCGGCGAGATACTTACCGAGGGATATTCAACCGAAAACGGCGAACTTGCCCTTGGCCGCAACCTCAAGGTGGCATTCATGCCCTGGAAGGGTTATAATTATGAGGATGCCATTGTGCTGAACGAACGTGTTGTTCGCGAGGATATTCTTACGTCGGTTCACGTTGACGAGTATTCGCTTGAAGTTCGTGAAACCAAACGCGGTATGGAAGAACTGACTTCGGACATACCTAACGTTTCGGAAGACGCTACAAAGGATCTTGACGAGCGTGGAATTATCCGCGTGGGTGCCCATGTGGGCCCCGGCGACATAATGATAGGCAAGATTACGCCAAAGGGCGAGAGCGACCCTACTCCCGAGGAAAAACTGCTGCGCGCTATTTTCGGCGACAAGGCAGGCGACGTAAAGGATGCGTCGCTTAAGGCTACACCGTCGCTTAAGGGTGTGGTTATAGGTACAAACCTGTTCTCACGTGCTGCCAAGAAAAAGAAAACCAAGGCGGCCAATGCCCAGCTGCCCAAGCTTGACGAGGAATATGAAGAAAAGCAGGCGGCGTTGCTTGACGTGCTTGTTAACAAGCTTATGACCCTTACGGAAGGACTGACATCGCAGGGTGTGAAGGACTTCCTGGGCGGTGATGCAATTGCCAAGGGCGCCCGGTTTACCCCCGGTGTGCTTAAGGATATAAATTACGATGCCGTAAACCTGTCGAACTGGACTAACGACGAGCATAAGAATGAGATGGTGCGTGATACCATTGTGAACTATCTGCGCAAGTCGAAAGAGATTGACGCTGAGTTGCGCCGTAAGAAGTTCGACATATCGATAGGCGACGAACTGCCTTCGGGCATTATGCAGATGGCCAAGGTTCTTGTGGCTAAGAAACGTAAGATTTCTGTTGGTGACAAGATGGCCGGCCGTCACGGTAACAAGGGTATCGTGTCGCGTATAGTACGTCAGGAGGACATGCCTTTCCTTGCGGACGGTACGCCTGTAGACATATGCCTTAACCCTCTTGGTGTGCCTTCGCGTATGAACCTGGGCCAGATATTCGAGACTGTTCTGGGATGGTCGGGCGCTATACTTGGCGACAAGTTTGCAACGCCTATTTTTGACGGTGCGAGTCTTGACGACCTTAACGAGTGGACTGACAAGGCCGGACTTCCGCGATATGGCAAGACATATCTTTATGACGGCGGTACCGGTGAGCGTTTCGACCAGCCGGCAACGGTTGGTGTGATTTACATGCTTAAGCTCGGCCACATGGTTGAAGACAAGATGCACGCCCGTTCGATTGGCCCGTACTCGCTTATTACGCAGCAGCCTCTTGGCGGTAAGGCGCAGTTCGGCGGCCAGCGTTTCGGAGAAATGGAAGTTTGGGCGCTTGAAGCGTTCGGCGCCTCGCATGTGCTCCAGGAAATACTCACAATAAAGTCGGACGACGTTAACGGACGTTCGAAGGCTTATGAGGCTATAGTAAAGGGCGACCCGATGCCACAGGCCGGAATACCCGAATCGCTTAACGTTCTTCTCCACGAACTCCGCGGTCTTGGACTGAGCATCAACTTAGAGCAGTAAACAACCACTCATCCTCAAAAAAAAACAGAATAATATAAGAATATGGCTTTTAGAAAAGACAATAAGACTAAAACCGGATTTTCGAAAATCTCCATCGGGCTTGCTTCGCCCGAGGAGATTCTAGCACAATCCAGTGGCGAGGTTCTTAAGCCTGAAACAATCAACTACCGTACTTACAAGCCCGAACGCGAAGGCCTGTTCTGCGAGAAGATATTCGGCCCGGTAAAGGACTATGAGTGTAACTGCGGTAAATACAAGCGTATACGCTATAAAGGAATTGTCTGCGACCGTTGCGGCGTTATGGTTACCGAGAAGAAGGTGCGCCGTGAGCGCATGGGACACATAAAGCTTGTTGTTCCTGTTGCCCACATATGGTACTTCCGCTCGCTGCCAAACAAGATTGGCTACCTTATAGGCTTGCCGTCGAAGAAACTTGATGCCGTGATTTATTACGAGCGTTATGTGGTTATACAGCCCGGTGCTGCCGAGGGCGTTCAGCAGCTTGACCTGCTGACGGAGGAGGAATATTTTGACGTTCTCGACCGTCTGCCGGCCGGCAACCAACAGCTGGAGGATACGGATCCCGACAAGTTTATTGCAAAGATGGGTGCAGAGGCGGTTTACGAGCTGCTTGTACGTCTGGACCTTGATACCCTTTCGTACGAATTGCGCCACCGTGCCAATACCGACGGCTCGCAACAGCGTAAGACGGAGGCTCTGAAACGTTTGCAGATTGTTGAGTCGTTCCGTGCATCGCGCGGCCGCAACAAGCCCGAGTGGATGATTTTGCGTGCGGTGCCGGTTATTCCGCCGGAGTTGCGCCCGTTGGTTCCGCTGGATGGCGGCCGTTTTGCCACATCTGACCTTAACGACCTTTACCGTCGTGTTATTATACGTAACAACCGTTTGAAACGCCTTATAGAGATTAAGGCTCCGGAGGTGATTCTGCGCAATGAAAAACGTATGTTGCAGGAGGCTGTTGACTCTCTGTTGGACAACTCGCGTAAGTCGTCGGCTGTAAAGACGGAGGCTAACCGTCCGCTTAAGTCGCTTTCTGACTCGCTTAAGGGTAAGCAGGGTCGTTTCCGTCAGAACCTTCTGGGTAAGCGCGTGGATTATTCGGCGCGTTCGGTTATCGTTGTCGGCCCGGAACTTAAGATGCACGAGTGCGGTTTGCCTAAAAACATGGCTGCCGAGTTGTATAAGCCTTTCGTTATACGCAAGCTTATAGAACGCGGAATTGTGAAGACCGTTAAGTCGGCCAAGAAGATAGTTGACCGCAAGGAGCCTGTTGTATGGGACATTCTGGAGCATGTAATGAAGGGTCACCCTGTGTTGCTGAACCGTGCCCCGACACTGCACCGACTCGGTATACAGGCATTCCAGCCTAAGATGATTGAGGGAAAGGCTATCCAGCTTCACCCGTTGGCATGTACGGCATTTAACGCCGACTTCGACGGTGACCAGATGGCTGTGCACCTTCCTCTTGGCAATGAGGCCGTTCTGGAGGCGCAGATGCTTATGCTTGGCGCACACAATATTCTTAACCCTGCCAACGGCGCGCCTATCACGGTGCCGTCGCAGGACATGGTTCTCGGCCTTTACTATATTACCAAGCTCCGCAAGGGCGACAAGGGCGAGGGATTGAAGTTTTATGGTCCGGAGGAAGCCCAGATTGCATATAACGAAGGCAAGGTTACGCTTCACGCCCCTGTTTCTATTGTAGTTGACGATGTTGATGCCGAGGGCAATGCTATAAACCACCTGGTGGAAAATACATCGGTGGGCCGCGTGCTGTTCAACCAGTATGTGCCTAAGGAGATAGGTTATGTTAACCAGATTATATCCAAGAAGTCGCTTCGCGACATTATCGGAAAGGTGATTGCCTCATGCGGTGTTACGCGTTCGGCCATGTTCCTTGACGATATCAAGAACCTGGGTTACTACATGGCGTTCCGTGGAGGTTTGTCGTTTAACCTTGGTGACGTGTTGATTCCTGCTGAAAAAGAAAAGCTTGTTGCCGAGGGTAACGAGCAGGTTCAGGAGGTGCTGAACAACTATGCGATGGGCTTCATTACAAATAATGAGCGCTACAACCAGATTATCGATATTTGGACGCATGTTAACTCGCGTCTGACCGATATTCTTATGAAGCAGATGACCGAGGCTAACCAGGGCTTTAACTCTGTGTTCATGATGCTTGATTCCGGTGCCCGTGGTTCGAAGGACCAGATTCGCCAGCTTGCCGGTATGCGTGGCCTTATGGCTAAGCCGCAGAAAGCCGGTGCTGAAGGCGGCCAGATTATCGAGAACCCGATTTTGGCTAACTTTAAGGAGGGCTTGTCGGTGCTGGAGTACTTTATTTCTACCCATGGTGCCCGTAAGGGTCTTGCGGATACGGCTCTTAAGAC
>SSTG01000001.1 GCA_004801635.1 Muribaculum caecicola
TATCCAGATGCCCGTAATGCTCGCGACCAGCTAGACCAGGCCCAGTTCTTCTTCCGTTCGAAAATACGCAACGCTGTCGAGGACGGGGTGCCTCTGGATTCGGCTATTGCCAGCTATGTGCGTGATTATGACGTGCCGGCTCATTGGTTTGAAACTGTTATGGATTCTGCTTCGGTAGCTGCCGATTCGGTTTATAACGAAAAGCTTGACCTTCATATGCACGATTTTGGAAAATATAAGCCCAATGCACGTGTTGTTATATTGGATGCCTGTTTCAACGGTTCGTTCAATAATGACAAGTATATTGCCGGTGCATATCTTTGGGGCGACGGTGACTGTGTGTCTGTAATAGCCAACAGTGTAAATTCGCTACAGGACAAGTTGTGCGACAAATATCTTGGAATGCTTGGCCTTGGAATGCGAGTAGGCAATATGGTAAAGTTTAATCCATATCTTGAATCGCATGTGCTTGGCGACCCAACTTTTGCATTTGTTTCTAAAGACAAAAAAATGTTTGATGTTAACAAAGCACTTCATGCCGAACCTTCTTTCTGGAAAAAGCAGCTAGCATCACAGTATCCGGTTGTTCAGGCATTAGCTTTAGAATTGCTTGCGAAAGCTGATGCCGTTACTCCGGCGCAATTGTTGGAATATTATAAGTCGTCGCCAAATTTCTTGACGCGACTAAGTGCATTTATGCTGTTGACGCAGTGCAAGTCGCCAGAGTTTCTTGAGGTTATCAAGCTTGGCCTGAACGATAGTTATGAGTTGATACGCCGTTTTTCGGCTGTGTATGCCGGTAAAAACGGAAGTCCTGAGTTGATTCCATATATAATTCGTTCTTTTGCCAACAATCAGAAGGGTAGCCGTGTAAATTTTCAGCTGCAGAATGCTATGCCCATGTTCAGTTATGATGCTCTTATAACGGAACTTGAGAGCCAGCGTCCTTACAAGCATCATTACGATGAGGCAGATATGGTTGCAAACGCCAAGGCGGCTATTGCTAACCGTTTCTCTGACAAAAAATATGTGAAAGACCTTGCTCAACTTATGGCATCCGAGCCAGATGCTCGTGAAATACGTGCGTTTATACGCCAAATGCGTAATAACCCGTTGCATCCGGCTATCGACCAACTGGTAAGCTATCTTTATTCATGTCAGGATGAAGAATTCCGTATCAAGCTCATAGAGGCATTTGGATGGTTTAACTACTCATACCGTGCTTCGGAAGTGGCTAAACATATGCAGGCTGTTGCCGATGATTCCCGTTTCAGCGACAAGGTTCGCAACGAAGCCCGTAAAACTATGGCTCGCTTGAGCTTTTAATGAATATTGGGTGGTGATGTTGCAACCTAAAACGAACCTAGTATAAGTTTTATTTATAGAATATACGTAACCTCGCATTGGATTTTCCAAAGCGAGGTTTTAATATGTATGGTCTATGCCGATATGAAGCTTAAGCTAGGCTGAAATATAGGCCGTGTGAGTGTGACCATGATGTGTATTGCGCTTGTGTAGCCTGGCGTTTTACATGCAACCGTACCATCCATGTTTCTTGGTCGGAATTCCACTTAAAAATGAAATGACGACTGTATTAAACCACAAACCTCCGTCGCTACATTCAGCCGACGGAGGTTTGTGGTTGTTGTTAGATAGAGATTTTATTTATTTCATCTTGTCAATGTAGTCGCGGAGCGCCTGATTGGTGGGGTCAAGCTCGTAAACTTTTTCGTAGTATATCTTGGCGTTGGGTATGTCGCGCTGAGAAATGTAGAAAGAGGCAATCATTGAGTAGGCTTCTTTGTAGTCTTCAACGCGTTTTTCTTTGTTTGCCGGGTCTGAATCGAGAAGTTCTAGAGCCTTGTTGTAGGTGTCTACCATTTCCTGCGACGGCTGGTTGTCGTATTTAACCAGGTACATACGTGCTTTGTTGCGCACGGGAATCGGGTTGGTGGGCACTGTTGCGATAACTCTGTCGATGGTTACAAGGGCTGAGTCCATGGCATCGTTCTTTTTCTGGCTTCCGGGTTCGGATGTTGCGGCAACGTTCTGGTAACGCTGCGACAGGGTTACGATGTCGTTTATGTTTGAACCGTCTTTTTCTACGAATGTACGGAATATTTCAAGCGATTTGTCGTAGTTTTTAATAGAGTTATATGCAGAGCTTAGAGCTTTATATAGATCGGTTTTTTCAGGATTGACTTCAATAGCTTTTTCAAATTGGATTATTGCCAGGGAGTCGTTGCCAAGTTCTTGAAGTACTTCGGCATATTTAGAATAGTCGTTTGACGAGAATTTAGCTTTTGGGTCATTCAGGGCGAAGAATGTCTGTGCAGCCTTTTCTGCTTCCGGATATTTTTCCATATCAACCAGATTTAGGAATTCTATGCGGCGCAGCTGGAAGTTGTTTGGGTCGCTTGTCAGTATTTTTTGAGCAAGGCTCAGACTTTTGTCGTAATGCTTTCCGTAATATAGCAGAACTGAATAGCGTACTTCGTCTGATTTAAAGTGGTTTGGATTGTTGATGTAGTCGCCATAGGCTTGTGCTGCCTTTGCCCACTGGTCGTTCTGATAGTATTTTTCGGCAAGTTCGCGCTGGCCAAGTGCCGAAGTGGGGTTTACAGCCAGAAGTTCTTCCAGTTTTGTGATTGCACTTGCCGGATTCACGTTAAATATAACGTTGGCATATTTTACGTATGCCTCAGGCATTGTTTTCGAGTAAAGTATTGCATTGTCGTAATTGGCGTTTACCTCGCCCCAATCCTTGTTTAGGGCGGCGCGATCGCCTCGGAGCATGAATATGTCGGGGTTCTTAGAGTTTGCCTTGTATGCCTGTGTGTCGTATTTGTCGATGATTTCGGCATATTTAACCGGATCGGCGTTGAAATAAGCGCGGCCTATTGCGGTTAGTACGGATGCATCTTTTTTGTTTATTTTTTTAGCTTCGTCAAAAAGCGACTGAGCCTCTTTGGCATCGCCTTGCATTAGGGCAAGTTCGCCTAAGCCAACTTTATTGAGGGCTGAGTTCGGGTTGGAGGCAAGGCCTTTGTCGAAATCAGATTTTGCTGTTGCATAATCTTTTTCGTGAAGGGCAATTGCGCCAAGATAGTAGTAGGCTGTGGCTTTGTCGGTCGACGGGTCGTTGAGGTTTCTTTCAAGAAGTTCCTGGGCGTTTTCATACTGTCCGGCCTTGAAATACTCGACACCGTCTTTGTAGCCTTGTGCAGACGCTGTCAACGTAGCTGCCAAGCATAGAGAAAGAAGAAATTTGAGTTTCATTTTTCTTTTTTGTTTAATCTGTTTTGTATGTATATTTTTTATCTTATGTCAAGATATATAGTCACGGTATGTTTAAAAGTGTACAAAGATAAGGAATTATCCGATAATAAAACCGGATAATTCCTTAATAAATATTATTATAGGGCAATTTGCTAATACAAATTCACCATTCTTGGCTGCATTCTGGCCGGGAGTATGCCTGTGCGCTGTATTATTTTTTGACCTATAGTTCCTGTTACAAATGAGTAGAACCCATGTCCGAGGCTTCCGTTTACGGCTGTTGTTATCATGAACATAGAACGGGTAAGTGGGTAGGAGCCGTCGTAAATATAGGCTTGGTACGGTTTAAATGCGCGCAGGTTGTCGTCGCGACGAACTTTAAGCACTTTTACTGATGCGTCAAAATCGGCAACTGTAGTGTCTTGCTGTTGAAGCGAGCGTATGCGTTCTTCACGCGGAAGGTCGCGAGTGCGCATATCGGCGCTTATCCAGCTAACACCAATTATGCCTATGGCGTTTTTGCGCATTTGAACTTGTTTGAATACTTCCATATTGGAGTTCTGGGCATATACGTTTGGCCCGAACGGCTGGTTTTTCATTACAGAATCGCGCATGTAGGCAATTGTACTCGAGCCTTCCGAGTCGAATACAACTTGTATTTCGCCCATTTTTGAGGGTTCGAGCTCGTCCCAGCGTGTTATGCGGCCGGTGAGAATGTCGGCAATCTCGCTTACAGACAATATTTCAATTGAATTTTCCGGGTTTACAATCAGTGCTATGGCATCAACGGCAATACGGTTTGACCTCGGATTCTTTTTTTGCCCTTTTAGATAGTCTGTTTCTTTTTGAGTTAGTTCGCGAGCTACAACTATAGTTTTTGTGCGCAGGTCGAGCAATGAGTCGAAACAGGCCTTTTCGCTGGTGTAATAAGGTATTATACTGGCATTGCCGCGAGTGTTGTATTCGAACACGTCGATTTCCTGATTCATTATGTTTTCAAACGACGCGTCGCACGCTATTGTGGCTATGCCCGACGTACTTGTGTTTGTCGGTGCTTTGCGGCACGATGTCAGCCCAGGAAGCATTGCTGCCAGGGCTAACAAGGTAAGGGTAATTTTACTGTGTTTCACTTTCTGTTATGTTCGTTATGGTATAACCTTTTTATTCGTAATCGCCAATATTTCGGTCTAGTCCGGAAAATTGTCGGTATCCGCGCCATATCCCGTACACTATAAGGAGTATTCCGGCTACCCAGCGAAGCCATGCCCAGGGGCCGGTTTCCCAGCCGAAGAATCCGATAAGGAATAGTGTGCCCATTCCTATGTATACCAGAATCATGAATATTCCAAAAATGGTGCGAGCCGGCGATACCGGATTGCGTTTCTTATTGTTACCTTCGTTACTCATAATAAAAAAGTTTTTATATTAGCGTTATTTGTGGTAGCATAATGATTGCCATATACTACGTATGTAATTTTAACATGTTAAAGTATCAATTGTTCGTAAATTTTGCATTAATTTTTAATAAGTTAGAGGTGTTGCTTTGGGGGGATAAAAAGATATTGGCAGAGTATACCATACGTTTACCTTTTTCCCTCGTATTCGTCCCGGAATAAAGTCGGGTAAAGATTTTATTACGCGTATAGCTTCATTGTCAATGTCTGTACTTAAGCCTCTTGCTATTTTAACTTCTCTGATTTTTCCTGTATCTGTTACTACAAATTGGATAATAACATGACCTTGTATGCCATCTTCTATTGCTGAAAGAGGATATTTTATGCTATTATTAATGTATGATGATAATGCACTGCTCCCTTGGGGAAATCTAGGCATTTGTTCTGCTGCTGTGTATATCTTACTGTCGGTATTAGTGGTTTTTTGATACGTATTTGGAATTTCAGTAGAATCTGATTTAGAATATTCAACGGTTGCAGTATATGCATTAATATTTGTATAAACAATTGTGCATATGCTCACAAAGAATATTTTTAATAAACTAGACATGGTGTAAATATGGTAGAATGTTTTTGTAATAATGACAAATATACTACAAATATTTTTAACAATTGCTGTTTTGGCTTTTTGATGGATTGGCTTTTACTAGAAAAGTATTAAATTTGATTATTAAAAGAAATAAGCATGCAGATAAATCCGCCGCTGGCCGAACGTTTGAGGCCTAAATCGCTTGACGATTATATTGGACAGGAACACCTTGTAGGGCCAGGTTCCGTGCTGAGGTCCATGATAGAGACTGGCCATGTAGCTTCGTTTATACTTTGGGGCCCCCCCGGAGTGGGTAAGACCACGCTGGCCAGTATTATAGCCAAAACGACAAACAGTCCTTTCTATACTCTTAGTGCCGTAAGTGCCGGGGTTAAAGATGTGCGTGAGGTGCTGGAAAAATGTAAAACAGACAGCCGTAGCATGTTTTCGCAAGGCAGGCCCATATTGTTTATTGATGAAATACATCGTTTCAGCAAATCGCAGCAAGACAGTCTGCTTGGTGCTGTGGAAAACGGCACAGTAACGCTTATCGGTGCCACCACAGAGAATCCGTCATTCGAAGTGATAAGGCCTTTGTTGTCACGTGCGCAGGTGTATGTGCTGAATTCGTTGGGCGAGGAGCAGTTGCAGAAATTGCTTGAAAGAGCGCTTTCAACCGACGAGGTGCTTAAGAAGCGGAAGGTTGAGATTGAGAGTACTACCGCCTTGTTCCGGTTTGCCGGAGGAGATGCGCGAAAACTGTTGAATATACTGGATTTGCTTGAGCAGTCCACGCGTCAGGACAAGCCTATTGTAATTAACGACGCAACGGTTACAAACCATCTACAGCAAAATCCGTCGGCTTACGATAAGAACGGGGAAATGCATTACGACATTATTTCCGCTTTTATAAAAAGTATACGCGGTAGCGATCCTGACGCCGCTGTCTACTGGCTTGCCCGTATGATAGCCGGAGGTGAGGAGCCGGAGTTTATTGCCAGGCGAATGGCAATACTTGCTTCGGAGGATATAGGGCTGGCTAACCCGAATGCGCTACTGTTGGCAAATGCCACATTCGACATGATTCATAAAATCGGTTGGCCGGAGGGCCGCATAGCCCTTTCTGAATGTGCCATATATCTAGCTAATTCTGCCAAAAGCAACACGGCGTATAAGGCTATTAATGCCGCCTTGGATTTTGTGGACACAACCGGAAACCTGCCGGTGCCGCTACATTTGCGAAATGCGCCCACTAAACTTATGAAACAGCTTGACTACGGCAAAAATTATCTGTATGCGCATGATTATCCGGGCAACTTTGTCCGGCAACAGTTCCTTCCTGACGGTATTCAAGGTACGCGCTTCTGGCATCCGGGGAATAATGCTTCAGAAGCTAAGATGATGCAGCTGTATAATTTACGGTGGGGTGATGACGGAAATGAATAATTATATGCCGATAGTTAACATTAGTTAATGTCGTTTTTTATTGTCACAAATTTCATGTTTATCCGTCAGTAATGTGTAATTAGCAATAAAACAATTTCTTCTGCACGATAACACGATTGGCTTCCGGTTTTCCGGAAGCCCGTGCATGAGATTCCTGGCAATGGGTGAAGACCGGTTTTTGAGTATAATTCTTGATTTGAGCGACACAATGTATGCCGTAGCGCTTGCCATTACGCAGGTGCCTGACGATGCTCGCGATGCTGTTCAGGAATCTGTGTCCCGTCTTTGGGCTTCACGCCGCCATTTAGACCATGTTTCAAATGTTGAGGGGTATTGTGTGCGAATTACGCAGAATGTGGCGATAGATATTGTGCGGCACAGGAATGGTGCTGTAGGACTGGGGCCGGTTGCCGAACAGATGCATGCCGATACTTCGCCAGGACCGCATGTGCGAATGGAAATTGACGAGGAATATGCCAAAATGCAGAAATGTATGGCTATGTTGCCCGAAAATTACCGGCAGGCACTTATGCTTAGAGCCGAATGTAATTATACTTTTGAGCAGATTGCCGAAGTGCTGGAAGTTACCGAGGACAATGCAAGGCAGTTGTTAAGCCGTGCCCGTAAAAAATTAAAAGAAATATATTTAACCTACAATATATGACCGAATTCAACTACTGTGAAAAGGAGAAGCTACGCACGTTGCTGAACCGTTTTTATAGCGGCAACACTACGTTGGCTGAAGAAAAGCATCTACTGGAATTGCTTGATGCCGACAGTTGCAGTGATGATTTTAAGTCAGACCGCGACATTATATCAATGCTTGCAATTGGCGGCAGAATGCCTTGCGGTTTTCGCGACGATATTATAAAGGATGTCAGGCATATGGCAAGAAGGAGCCGTTTTAAACGAATATTTGTCGCAACAATGTCGGTAGCCGCATCAATAGCCATTGTGGCCGTTTCGTGGAGTTATGCGGTGCGTACATCTGAAAGACCGCGAATAAACCGGCCATCAACTCCTGAAAATGCAATTTTACAGGCTCGTCAGGCGCTGATGTCAATATCGAGGGAACTAAATGATGTTGAAATACTTATGCCGGAGCATGAGGAACTTCTTAACCGTATGGTTGTAAATAACGAGGTTGAAATGGATGAGTTTATGATTGAGGTAAATGACTCTTGCATGAGCGGCTCTGGAGCGTTGCCTATTGAGAAAGATTAGCCGTTTGTGTCGAATAAAAATAATTGAGCCGTTATGATGTCGAAATGCTGCAGGTTTTTTTTGTTGTTAATATTGCCGTTGTCTGCTATTACTACGGCATTTGCCCAAAACCGTTTGTTTAGCCAGTTATCATTGTCTGACGATGTCAATTATGTTTACATATCAAAAGAAATGATGTCGGGCGTACGGCCTTTGGGTGATTCTGGAGAGCTTTCTGCTTTTTTTGATGTTATGTCGGGGTTGGAAAGCATAGAAATTCTAACAATTGAGAATTTAAGCCTGCAAAGCAAGGCTTTGCGGAAACTACCCAAATGTGTTGATGGCTTGGTTTGTCTTGTGGAAACCGCGAGTGATATCGACAATGATATTATAAAGATGTATATGGTGCCCAATCCAGATGGAATGGCAGGAAGTTTCCTGATGCTTAAGCAGACTGGTGTGAATGCCAGTAGTCAAGTTGGCCAGAATTCGGTGCTGACGGCAATATTGCTTACTGGTAATATTGATGCCGATAAATTGAAAAGTTTGACCCGGCAATAAATTTAATTGTATAGACAAAGGGCATAGCGTCGAATTTCGACGCTATGCCCTTTGTCTATACAATATTGTATTATTCGATTCCGAGGTCTTTTTTTATGGCCTCTATTTTGGCATCTGCGGCCTCAATGGCTTTGTCGTAATCAGCGGCAGTTTCCATATGGCCTTTTACCTCTACATAGAACTTGATTTTGGGTTCTGTTCCGGAAGGACGAACCGAAACTTTTGTGCCGTCGGCAGTGAAGTATTGTAAAACGTTCGATGTTGTGGGCATATCCATCTTGGTTCTATTTCCGGTGGCAATATCGGTTATGTTTAGGTCGGCATAATCCTTTATTAGTGTTATCGGACTTCCGGCCAGATGCGTAGGCGGATTTTTACGCAGGCCTTTCATTATTTCTACAATTTCTTCAGCTCCAGATTTTCCTGTGCGTACAAGCGATATGCCTGCTTCGCGTGAGAAACCGTATTTTATATAAATGTCCTGAAGCATCTGCAAGAAGTTCATGCCTTTTGTTTTTGCCCAGGCAAGTGCTTCGGCCATAAGCGATATTGCGCTTACAGCATCTTTGTCGCGGCAGAAGTCCTCGGCAAGGAATCCGTAGCTTTCTTCTCCTCCCCCCAGATAACGGCCTGTGCCTTCGTTATCGCGTATAACGGCGGCAATCCATTTAAAACCGGTATAGCAGTCGTACATCTTGAAACCGTTCTGATCGGCAATTTCCTTTATGGTCTCAGTTGTTACGATTGTCTTTACAATGTATTCGTTGCCGGTTATTTTGCCGAGTTCCTTATTACGGGTCATTATGTAATTCAGAAGAATCATTACAATCTGGTTGCCGTTTATAAGTACGTATTGTCCGTCGTCGTTGCGAAGTACGCATCCAATTCGGTCGGCATCGGGATCTGATGCAAGAATAAGGTCGGCTTTGACTTCTTTGGCTTTTTCTATGGCCATAGCCATAGCTGATGGCACTTCCGGGTTAGGCGATGCCACGGTAGGGAAGTCGCCTGACGTTATATCTTGTTCCGGTACGTTTATTATGTTTGTAAAGCCATAGTTTCTAAGCGACTGCGGTATTAGCTTTACCCCGGTTCCGTGTATAGGCGTGTATACTATTTTCAGATCGTTGTACTGTTTTACGGCATCAGGGCTTAATTGCAGTTCCTTTATGGCGGAAAGGAACTTGCTGTCTATTTCTTCACCGATTATTTGTATTTTTGATTTGTCGCCTTCAAAATGTATTTCTTCAACACCTTTTATCTGGTTTACATAGTCAATTATATTGGTGTCGTGCGGAGATATAATCTGGGCTCCGTCGCTCCAGTATGCCTTGTAGCCGTTGTACTCTTTGGGATTGTGCGATGCAGTTATGTTTACCCCGCTTTGGCAGCCAAGTTCCCTTATGGCAAACGAAAGTTCGGGGGTTGGACGGAAATCGTCAAACAGATATACCTTTATGCCGTTTGCCGAAAAAATGTCAGCAACTATTTCTGCAAATTTACGGCTGTTGTTGCGAACATCGTGGCCTACTACTACGGATATTTCGGGAAGGTCCTTGAATGCCACTTTAAGGTAGTTGGCAAGCCCTTGTGTAGCTGCGCCAACGGTGTATTTGTTCATACGGTTGCTTCCGGCACCCATAATGCCGCGGAGGCCTCCGGTTCCGAATTCTAAATCACGGTAGAAACTGTCAATAAGATCGGTCTTGTCGTCAGAGTCAAGCATACGTTTAACGTCCTGGCGTATATCTTCGTCGTAGGCATCGCCTAACCATACCATCGCTTTGTCTGTTACGGTTTTTATGAGTTCTTCATTCTCCATAGAGGTAGTAGTTTATGTTATTGTATATATTTTGTGCGTATAGCTGCAAAAGTAAGCATAAATTTATGAGAAGCCAAAATTAATCGCAATCATTTGGCAGAAATGGTGTATCTTTGCAATTGTAATGAAAGAGAAATTTCTACATTCCCAAGGGTGTGTTGTACGATACACCATAAGCGGTGCCTCGCAAGGGCCGTGGATAGTGTTGCTCCATGGCTGGGGCTGCTCTGCCGACACGATGGTTTCTATTGGCCGAGTCGCCGGCTCTACCCATAGGGTCCTTGCTATAGATTTTCCCGGGCACGGCGGTTCTGAGGAGCCTCCGGGCATTTGGGGTGTGGAGGAATACACCCAGGCCGTGAGCGACATAATGGAGCATGAGAATATTTTGCGTCCTGTCATGTTGGGACATTCGTTCGGAGGGCGTGTCTGTATCCTTTTCGCTTCAATGTATCCGGAAAATGTTGAAAAACTGGTGCTTGTTGATGCTGCCGGTATCAAGCCCCGCCGTACTCTGAAATACTATGTAAAGGTATATAGTTTCAAGGCAATGAAATTTACGGTAAAGCTGTTGTTTAGCAAGGACAGGGCCGAGCGGATGATAAATGCCAGAAGGGCAAAGTCAGGATCGGCCGATTATGCTTCTGCTTCGCCTGTAATGCGTGCAGTGCTCAGCAAGGTGGTGAATCAGGACCTGAAAAAACTTATTCCTGATGTTAAGGCTCCTGCTCTTTTGATATGGGGCGAAAACGATACGGCTACACCGTTGTCTGATGCGAAATACATGGAGCGCCATATGCCGAATTCCGGTCTGGTGTCATTTCCAGGTTGCGGACATTATTCCTTTCTTGACAATCCGGTACAATTTGCCGCAGTATTACGAAGTTTTTTAAATTCATAAAAATAATGCAGCTTTATTTAAATTTGATTGCCATATTGCTGTTGTCGGGCATAGCGTTGCTTAACCTTGCACTTGAGTTGCGGCGCGATTTAATGATGCTACAACAAAACAGTTACCGTGCGGAGCGCTATATGAGGTGGCTGGGTACATCTGCCGATACAACGTCATGGATAAGGCTTTTTTCGTATTTGGCAATAGGGTGCCTGCTTTTGCCAGCAGTGCCTACGGTTCTTGCCTGTACATTGTCAATGTTGCCGTTATTGCTTAATATAACCCAGTTGGCAACCGCGCGCTATAAGAAGCCGCTTGTTTGGACTCGCAGGGCTGTTCGTATTTACTCTGTTTCAGGAGTGATATGTGTGGCTGTAATTATGTTGGCAGTATTGTTTATGGGCATGTCGCGAATGGCTGCTACTGTTTTTGTTGCACTTTATGCTTTGTCGCATGTGGTTGTATTGATGTCGGTAAAGATTCTGGACCCGGTTGAAAGGCATATAAACAAACGCTACTATAACGAGGCTAAAAATATACTGGAATCCATGCCGGGGCTTGTTGTTGTCGGAGTGACCGGCAGTTACGGAAAAACCTCCACAAAGCATTATCTTACCCGTATACTGACAGAGCAGTTCAATGTGCTTATGACTCCGGGAAGCTACAATACTACAATGGGGGTGATACGTACGGTTCGTGAAATGATGCAGCCCTATACCGAGGTGTTTGTCTGTGAAATGGGTGCAAAGAATGTTGGCGACATAAAAGAGATATGCGATTTGGTGAAGCCGCAAATGGGTATTATAACGGCTGTTGGCGAACAGCACCTGGAATCGTTTAAAAGTATTGAAAACGTTCAGCGAACAAAGTTCGAACTTGCCGACTCGCTTCCTCAAAACGGGGTGGTTTACGTTAACAATGATTTCCCTTATTGTGCTTCGCGAAAAGTTGACAATGCCGTATGCATACGCTACAGCGTAGGACAACAGGAGAATTCCGACTTCTGGGCCGATAATATAAGCTATAGTGCGGAGGGAACTACATTTAACTTGCATTGTCCTGACGGGAAATCAATAGAATTCGCTACTTGTCTGGTTGGCGAATTTAACATATCGAATCTTATTCCGGCAATAGCTGTTGCATTACGGCTAGGCATGACTGCCGACAAGGTTAAATTTGCTGTGGCCCGTATAGAACAGGTTGAGCACCGGTTGAATTTAAAGCGTACACCAGCTGGAATAAATATTATTGACGATGCTTTTAATTCAAATCCAGATGGTTCGCGAATGGCTTTGGATGTTTTGTCGCGTATGGATACAGGCCGCCGTATAATTGTTACGCCAGGAATGATTGAGCTTGGCGAAAAACAATGGGATTATAACAAACAGTTTGGCGAAAGAATTGCCAAAGCTGCCGATGTGGCCATAATTGTGGGGCGGTATAACCGCGATGCTATTCTTTCCGGCCTTAAAGACGCAAATATGCCGGAGCAGGATGTGCATGCTGTTGATTCTTTTACTCAGGCTCAGGAATTACTTATGAAGATTGCAGGCAAAGGCGATACGGTATTGTATGAAAACGATTTACCTGATACTTTTAAATAGATAGCAAATATAAACTTATATCAGCAATGAAAACAAACATAGGGGTTTTCTTTGGCGGACGCTCTACCGAACATGAAATTTCGGTGATATCCGCATCACAGGCAATGCATGCCATTGACCGCAGTAAATACGACGTTACACCAATATATATTACAAAAGACGGGCGTTGGTTTACAGGCGACGCGCTTTTCGACGTGGCTAACTATCGGGATACCGATGCCTTGCTGAAACAGTGCCGACAGGTGTATATGGAGCCGGAATACGGTAATTACAATCTATATCTGAGTCGAAAACCTATGTTCTCCAGCCCGGTTGCTGCACACTTGGATGTAGCAATACCGGTTCTGCACGGTACAAATGTGGAAGATGGTGTTTTTCAAGGAATACTCGAAAGTATAGGTATTCCATTTGCCGGCTGTAATGTGCTGGCATCGGCTAACGGTATGGATAAAATAACTATGAAGCAGATACTTAATAGCTGCGACATACCGGTAGTGCCGTACATATGGTTTACAGATAATCAATGGAATGCCGGAAAAGACGAAATTATAGAAAAAATTGAAAATAAACTGGGCTATCCGGTAATTGTAAAGCCGGCAAACCTGGGGTCGTCGGTCGGTATAGGCCGTGCTGCAAATCGTCAGGACCTGATAACAAAAATTGACGAGGCAGAGAAATATTCTGCCAGGTTGATTGTGGAGCATATGGTGGATAATCTTCAGGAAATAAACTGCTCGGTACTTGGCGATGTTGATGATTACCGCATGTCGGTTTTGGAAGAACCTATAAAGGCTGGCGAAATACTTTCGTATGAAGACAAGTATATGGGGGGCACAAAAGGGTCGAAAGGTATGCAGTCGGCTCAAAAAAGAATCCCTGCCGACCTTCCTGAGGAAACTACAAAACGTATACAGTTCCTTGCCGGAGAAACATTCCGTGTGCTTTCATGTCACGGGGTGAGCCGTGTAGACGTAATCGTAGACCGCACCGACGGAGCTATATATGTAAATGAAATTAATACCATTCCGGGGTCGCTCTCGTTTTATCTTTGGGAGGCAACCGGCTTGCCGTTTCAGGAGCTTATGGACACTTTGGTGAAGTTGGCACTGAAAAGAAAACGTATGCAAGGTCTTAAAACCGTTAGCTATGGACAAAATATATTTTCATTATCCGGCGGAATAAAAGGCGCAAAAGGAGTAAAGTCGAAGCTTTGACTTTGAACCGTGTATTCCCTGAGGATATCTGTTTTTTCGTCGAATATTCTTAGTATATTTGCATAAATTAATTTATAAATAATATGATACCAAATCTTATTCTTCTTCAAGACGCACCTGCCGGAGCAGGAATGATGAACTTTGTAATGATAGCATTACTGATTTTTATTTTCTATTTCTTTATGGTAAGGCCGCAGCAGAAGAAACAGAAAGAAATCAAAAAATTTCGTGAGGCATTGGGTGCCGGCGACAAAGTTATCACAGCAGGAGGCATACACGGAGAAATAGTTTCAGTGAAAGATACCTATTTTATAGTTGAAATTGCCCCGTCTGTAAAAATAAGGGTTGACAAGGGCTCGGTATACCCGTCAAACGAAAATATTGAAGGACAGGCCAACCTGAACCGTTAAAAGTATGACGCTTAAACAACGATTGAGCAGTCATTTAAATGAACTATATTCAGCATTCACCTCCGCCCGTGGGCGTGAGGTGGGGCTGTTTTTACTTTTTCTTGGAATTTCATATATATTCTGGCTTTTACTTACGCTGAATAATGAAATGCAAAGGGATGTAGATGTGCCCGTGGCTATATACAATGTCCCTGACAGCGTTACAGTGCTTTCCGACATACCGGCGAGCATAAAGGTAAGCCTTCGTGACAAAGGGTCTGTTTTCCTGCGAAACAAATTATCCGGAACAAAAACGCTTAGGATTGACTGGCCTGAATATGTCGGCAATACACCAGACAATACGTTTCGAATGACAAAAGCGGAACTGGCTGCACGTATGAGGGAAAATTTTGCCCAGTCCACACAGATACAGTCTTTGTCGCCCGATTCATTGAGGCTGAATTATACCACCGCGCCAGGCATCAGGGTTCCTGTGCTGCTTGATGCTGATATGACGGCAGCTCCAGGTTTTATTATAAACGGCCCGATAACGATGTCTGCCGATTCTGTTACCATGTATGCCGTGCAAGGGTTGCCGAGCCGTATTAAATCGGTTAAAACCCAGGCTGTTTCCCGTTCAAACCTGTCGGATACTACTCATATAGTCATACGTTTAATGCTTATTGAGGGTGTTAAGGTTGTGCCGTCTACTATTACACTTACGATTCCGGTAGAACCTCTGATTTCGCGCAAGCAGATGGCTATGGTGAATGTTAAAAATGTTCCTACAAATATGGGGCTGCTTACATTCCCGTCGTCAGTAGAGGTTTCGTATTTGATTCCTATGAGCGATTATAATAGCGAACCGTTTGCAGTGAAGGCATATGTTGATTATGCAGATGTTGCAAAAGCAAGGACTGGCAAGCTTCCGGTTGTCTTATCGTTGCTTCCGCAAAATTATAAGAATGTCAGTGTTGAGCCGGATTCTGTTGAATATATTGTTGAACGTCATAACTAATTGAAGCATGGGCAAAACAACTCGCCTTATTGCCATAACCGGAGGTATAGGTAGTGGTAAGTCGGTGGTTTCCAAAGTGCTTTTGTCGATGGGCAAGCATGTGTATGATTGCGATTCGAGGGCAAAGTCAATTGTTGATTCGTCGGCGGAAATAAAGATGCGCATAGCCTGCGAGGTTTCGGCAGAAGCTGTAGGTCCTGACGGTGTTGTAGACAGGGCAAAGTTGGCCGAGGTTGTGTTTGCCGACAGAAATGCCCTGAACCGGTTAAATGCCATTGTACATGCTGCAGTAATTGACGATATTGAAAATTGGAGGGTAGGGCTGCCTGATAATACAGATACGGCCTGGGTTGAAAGCGCTATAATTTATGAAAGCGGTATCGACAGGATTGTTGACTGTGTATGGCTGGTTGAGGCCCCGGAAGATTTAAGAATCAAGAGGGTAATGGCCAGAAACGGAGTTTCTGCCGATGATGTTAAAAAAAGAATTGATGCCCAGAACCGTACGTGTGACTATGTACGGCATTCTTGTATTCAAACCATATTGAACGACAGTTTGGCACCGTTACTTCCGCAAATACAGAGATTGTTGCAAAAGTAAGTTTGCCTAAAAGGGAAAAAGGTATTTTTTTATGTATTTCGGGTTGTTGCCTGAAAATTATCATATATAACTTTGCGTGTAGTAACCAAAAATTGAAATAATGAATAAACCAGTAGCTGTGGAAAATAAAGAAGTATATAGTCCGTTTGACGTTTCGGTACAAAAAGTAATTGAGGGTAGGGAATTTGGTGGAGAGCGTGCGCTATTTGCTACAAATGGCCTGCAAATGACAGACGTTGTTTTTCATCCGGGAGAATCGGCTCTGAAATGCTGTTCCGATATTCTGGCCGATAAATGCCGTTTTGAAGGAAAATATCCGTTCTGGCATGTTGACAGATTCAAAGTATCCGATTGCGTTTTTACACCGGGAGCGCGTGCGGCTTTATGGTATTCAAAGAATCTGGAAATGACACGTACCCGGGTTGATGCTCCGAAAATGTTCCGTGAAATGAGAAATATTAGCCTAGACGGTGTGAAAATACCTGATGCTCAGGAAACATTGTGGGAATGTCACGGTATCAGGATACGTGATGTAGAGGTTGACAATGCCGACTATATTTTTTCTCATTGCAGTGATGTAGATATTGACCGATACAAGCAGAATGGGAATTACTCATTTCAGTATTGCCGCAATGTTACGATACGTAATGCCGTAATTAACTCTAAAGATGCGTTTTGGGAAACCGACGACGTTACGGTATACGATTCTGAAATTAACGGTGAGTATCTAGGGTGGCATTCCAGAAACCTCAGGCTGGTAAGATGCCGTATTAATGGCACGCAGCCATTGTGCTATTGCGAGAATCTTGTTATGGAAGATTGTACAATGGGTAATGAATGCGATTTGTCGTTTGAGGATTCGTCGCTTAAGGCTGTAGTAAATTCTGCAATTGTGAGTGTAAAGAATCCTCGTTCCGGCTCCTTGTCGGCATTGTCGATTGGGGAAATTATTATTGATAAGAATGTGCTGGCTCCTAATAACTGTGCCATAACAACCGAACTATAATGTATAATTTTGATAAAATAACCGACAGGCATAATACCGGTTCATATAAATGGGATTCTGCTGAAAACAACGACGTTATCCCTTTATGGGTTGCCGATATGGATTTTCAGACGGCTCCTTGTGTCATTGAAGCACTACGAAAAAGGGTAGAGCACGGGGTGTTTGGCTACACTCTTGTTGATAATGAATATTATGCGTCGGTGTGCCGTTGGTTTAAGCAGTATCATGATTATGTTATAAACCCGGATATGATTCTTTATACGTCGGGAGTTGTTCCTGCTGTTTCAGCCATAATAAAAGCCCTTGTCCCGGCTGGCTCGGGGGTAATTGTACAGACTCCGGTGTATAATTGTTTTTTTTCGTCAATACGTAATAACGGCTGCCGTGTTGTTGAGAATAAGTTGCTAAGGCGTGATTTGTCGGGGCAGGAGTTTACGTACGATATGGATTTTGAAGGTCTTGAAAGCCTTGCCTCTGATCCGTTAAACAAAATGCTTCTGCTTTGCAATCCTCATAATCCGGCAGGCAGGGTATGGAGCCGTGACGAACTGGAAACCGTGATGCGGATTTGTATGAGAAACAATGTTGTTGTTGTAAGTGACGAGATTCATTGTGAGCTTACTCTTCCAGATATTGATTATGTAAGTTACGGAACAGTTGATAAGGATTCAGTGGTCTGTCTGTCGCCTTCGAAAGCATTTAACACGGCCGGACTACAAATTGCCAATATTGTTTGTCCAAATGCAGATGTAAAGGCACAGATTGACAGGGCTATTAATGTAAACGAGGTTTGTGATGTAAACCCGTTTGGCGTTGTAGGACTGAAGGCTGCCTACACCGACGAAGGCAGAATGTGGCTTGACGAATTGCGACATTATATTAAAGGCAACTATCACCTGGTGAAAGAATATATACGGCATTCGCTGCCTCAATTTGCTGTAACTAGGCTTGAGGCAACATATTTGCCATGGATAGATATAAGTTCAATTGGCATATCGTCGCATATGTTGGAGGACCAGCTCAAGCAAAAGGCGGGAGTCTGGGTTAACAGTGGCGAAATGTATGGTGCCGAGGGATATGTCCGTTTAAACATTGCATGCCCTAGAATGGTTCTTGCAGAGGGTCTGCGCCGATTTGTGGAAGGCATAAATAATCTGGTCTGATTTGGATATTAAACTGATACAGACCGGTGCACCGTTGAGTTTCCGGCAGCGTTTGATGCTGACGGCTAAACTGTCGTGGCCGGCAATGATGGCCCAGTTGTCGAGCATACTTATGCAGTATATCGATGCTGCCATGGTGGGACGGCTGGGCGCGGACGATTCGGCTGCAATAGGTTTGGTGTCAACTAGTTTGTGGCTGTTCTGGGGTATATGCTCAGCTGTTACAGTCGGTTTTTCTGTACAGGTTGCTCATCGTATCGGTGCTTCTGATTACGATAGTGCGCGCAAGATACTGGGGCAGAGTATCGGGGCTTGTCTTGCGTTTGGATGTGTTGTTTCATTAATAGGGGTGTCTATATCGTTTTATTTGCCGCAATGGCTTGGTGGGACAGAGGAAGTGTGTGGCAAGGCATCGTTGTATTTTGTTGTTTTTGTTTGTGCGTTGCCGGTTTTAACCATGAATTACCTTGGTTCAGGCATGCTTCGTGCCGTAGGCAACATGAAGGTGCCCGGCGGATTGAATGTGCTTATGTGCCTGCTTGATGTTGTTTTCAACTTTATGCTTATATTTCCGTCGCACACATTTAATGTAGGCAATATTGAAATAGTGGTGCCTGGTGCCGGTATGGGGGTGCTTGGAGCCGCACTGGGTACGGTATGTGCCGAGGTGGTAACTGCCGGTTTGATTGTGTGGTATCTTTTGTGCCGGCAAAAAGATATGCGTATTTACCAAAAACGGGATATTTCTTTCCGTATGCAGGCCAATGTGCTTAAAAATGCATTTAGGATTTCTGCCCCTCTGACATTAGAGCATGCCGTTATTTGCGGAGCACAGATAATGGTTACAGTGATAGTAGCGCCACTTGGAGTGATGGCTATTGCGGCAAATGCGTTTGCTATAACGGCCGAGAGCCTGTGTTACATGCCCGGCTATGGCATAGCTGACGCGGCAACAACGTTGGTTGGACAGAGTTATGGTGCATCACGGCCTAAACTTGCGCGCCAGTTCGGGTATATGACTGTTGGAATGGGAATGGTGTTGATGACAGTTATGGGAATTGTGCTTTATATTACGGCACCGGCGGTGATGTCGTTAATGAGCCCTGTAGAGGAAATTTGTTTACTAGGAACAGAGGCCTTGCGGATAGAGGCATGGGCCGAACCTATGTTTGCCGCTTCAATTGTGGCATACGGTGTTATGGTTGGTGTTGGCGATACGGTTGTACCTGCGATAATGAATTTTGGCAGTATATGGCTTGTACGTCTGCCCATAGCCGCGGTTCTCGCCCCGACAATGGGGCTTGCCGGAGTGTGGACGGCCATGTGCATTGAGTTGTGTTTCAGGGGGAGTATTTTTTTAGTCAGGCTTATTCGTGGAAGCTGGTTGAAGCATGGATTGAAATTATCTGACTGTAACGTTGCCCCACCTCAGCCCGACCCTAATGTATAGTATTAGCAATCAAGCTTTAATGATAGATAGTTGCGAAGGGCATCTGCGCTTGTGTCCCCGTCGGTATAAACGCACAGGATAGCCGGCTGGTTATTTTCTGCGCACATGTTCAGGAATTCTTGTTTAAGTTCTTCATGCGAACTGGCTAAGAATATTTTGAACCCGAACGTTTCTGCAATTTTTTCAACAGGGTATTTGCGGTCTGAAACGGCAAAGCATTTATCAAGTTGGGGCAGAGACCGCGTGCTTTCAATGAATCTGAAAATTTCGCCTCCGTTATTGCATAAAACAACCATCTTAAATTGTGGCGTTATGCATGGCGCGGCAAATGCGCCCATGTCGTACATGGCAGACATGTCGCCGCTAACTAATAATGTAGTAGTTTTAAGAACGGACGAGGCACCTATTGCTGTTGACGTGCATCCGTCGATGCCGCTTACCCCGCGGTTGCAGTCGCTTCTTGAAACTTGCATAGACGGGAACAGCTGGGCATATCTCACCGCGGTTCCGTTAGACAGTTGAAGTGCCCATCCGTTTGGAATCATTGAAAATATACAGTGCGCCGCTTTAAGTGTTGTCCATTGGCTTTTTTTTAGGAATTCACAATGCATATCCCTGCTACGTAATGAAATATCTTTCCATATTTCGCCATATGCCGGGGTGGCGGTATTTATTATGTCCCGTTTGGAAATATTGGCAACCTGTTTAAAAAAGCCGTTTGCCGACATTCTTATGTGCCTTTCAAGGTGAAGAAAGCAGTCGACTGTTGTATCGGATATGCTGACGTGCCAGTGGCGGCTGCGGTTGCTTTCACGGATAAACTGTTTTATCATACGTGATACTAGTGCGCCGCCGAATGTTATAACAATTTCGGGATATAGCTCCTTGAGCCTGTCTTTAGGAACTGCCGATACTGTGGCATCTATGTCGTGTATAAATTTGTGCGACGGCATGTTTGCAACGGTTTCGCACATAACCGAAATGTTTGGGAATACATCGGCAATTTTTTCGAGGCTTTTAAGTAATTCATTGTCCGGATTGTGGAAACCGCCTATAATAAGTACGCTGTCGGCTTGGCTTATTTCATACATGAGCTTGTCTGCATCGCTATCCGACAGGCGTTGTTCGGGCGTACAGGTTGTAATTGACCGTTGGTTCCATTTGTATGCAGTACTTTCTGCAGAAGTATTAAGAGGGTTGTCAAACTGCATGTTTATATGTACAGGTCCTGGCTGAGGCGACTTGCACATTATTATTGCATCGTTAATAATGCGGTTGGCATACCATTGGCGCATTTTGGTGTTACAGTTGTCAGCCAGGTCATAGCTGCGTTTTACATAGTTGTTCAGCGCTTCAAACTGCTGTAGTGTCTGGCTGTCGTCCTGGTCAATCCACTCCAACGGCCTGTCGGCTGATACAATTATCAGCGGCATGTGCCGGTAATATGCCTCTGCAACAGCCGGGGCATAGTTTAGCACTGCTGTTCCAGACGTACACACCAGTACGACAGGCCTTTCGGATATAGATGCTTTTCCTACGGCGATAAAAGCCGCACTCCGTTCGTCAACAATCACCGTTGTGGCAATTTCGGAACACTGGGTTAATGCTATAATAAGCGGGGTGCAACGCGAGCCGGGTGAAATAACGGCTTCATGCACCCCGTGTAGCTTAAGCATCTCCACCAGTATGTCGCACTGTGGTTTTGCCGAAGTCAGCATGTCTGATTAGTTTTTTGCCAATGGCGAAGGTTCTGCGTAAACTCTGGCCGACAGTTCCTTGTCAAGCATATACATTCCGTATTTATTACCTTCTACGGCTTCAACCGACGCAATCATGTCGCGAGCGGTTTCTTCTTCTTCAACTTGTTCGTCGATAAACCATACCAGACGGTTAACAGAAGCGAAGTCGTTGTCTGCCTTTGCTATTTCGGCAAGGTTCCCTATCAATGCGGTTACTTTGCGCTCGTGTTCGAGTGTCTGGTTGAACATGTCGAGTACCGAGTTCCATGTGGTGGGAACTTCGTCTATGGGCTTTAGGTCTACTTTGGCATCGCGTGAATTAAGATAGTTCATGAATATGCGGGCATGATCCTGTTCTTCTTTGAACTGGATATAAAACCAGTTTGCAACGCCTTTGTATCCTTTCGTCTCAGCATCCATCGACATTGACAGATAGAGATATGCCGACCATAGTTCGGCATTGATTTGTGCATTTAATGCATCGTGTAATTTCTGGCTTAACATAGCTGTTTTAATCAAATTTAGTATGAGGTACTATTGAATTATAACGACAAATTTAACCATTAAGTTTGAATGTGCAAACGATAAATTTGGCTATTATAAAAAATAGTGAAACTATTCTGATACCCGATGAATCCCACGTTTGTCGGTTCTGCTATTGATGTATATGTTTCTTTTCTTTGTTGAAGTATAGGTTGTATGACCGGGAGTTGCTATTGTCGTGAGTAGGACTCCAATAGTCTCCGCTGTATCATACAAGGTACAGCCCTGCGGATGTTATAATTCCGTTTGCTGGTAGGAGTAGGGAGTTGCCTTTTGAACCGGTAATGCAATAACCTTCGTCGGCTTTAACCCATTTGCATTTTCAACCATTACTATGGCGCATATTTCATTATTGAAATCACGTTGCTGCATATCTACGGTCATTTGGTTGATTGTCTCCTGAAAGTTTGTGACAGTCAGTTCTTGGGCGTGGATGCTGGTAGATTGTAGTAAGGTTAATAAGGCAATAAACGTGTACAGTTTATGCATGGTGTGGTTGCTTTTTGTTTACATTGCAAATGTAGTGATTTTTATAAAATTACTTTTTGTAATTTGTCATTTTAGATATAGAAAAAGTCAGGCGCGGTAAATCCGCGCCTGACTTTTTCTATATGCAAGGTGTTTTTAAAGTCCTTGAAGTTTGAATGTGACAGGTAGAGTATACCATACGTTTACTGCCTGTCCGTTCATTTTACCTGGAATGAAGTCGGGTAGTGACTTAACTACGCGCATAGCCTCTTTGTCAAGGTCGGGGTCTTTGCCGCGTGCAATCTTAACTTCGCCGATTTTACCGGTTTTAGTAACAACGAACTGAACCACTACACGGCCCTGTATGCCATTTTCCATTGCTACAGGGGGGTATTTTATGTTCTTAGAGATGTATTGCATCAAAGCTGATTCACCACCTGGGAATTGAGGCATCTGCTCAACAGCAGTAAATACCTTGTTTTCTTCAACTGGTTTCTTTTCTTCAACAACAATTTCATCTTTGTGTTCGCGTACAACGTTACGGTCGTCAGTACCTTTGTCAAAGTCACTTTGTCCGAAAGCGGTTGTTGTTTCCTTAAGGTCGTCCTGATTTTTGATTTCGTCCTCAGCTTTTACCTTGTCGTCATCAACAATTGCCAGCTCTGTAACCTTTACGGTGTTGAGAACTTCTTCGGGCAATACTTCTGGCTCGGGTTCTTCGTAGCGTTGCTGTTCTTCTTCAATTTGTTCTTCTTCTTCAACTGCGTCTGCAAGATTCACCATAGCCTGTTCTGTTACATCCTCCGGACGTTCTTCTGCTTTGGGAAGAACCGTGTTTATAAGTAGGGGAATAAGGAAAAGTATGCCTATGATGATAACAACGACTATCATTGCTTTATTGTGACGCGCATCGGAATTTTTACGCATTTCGTAGGCGCCAAATTCTTGGTTTTTGCCTTCGAATACTATATCGCGCCATTCTTTTGATGAAAGATCTACATCTTTTGCCATTTTGAATCTTCTTTAAAGGTTAAACATATAGATTATCATCATTAATTACGCGTTTTTCCGATGTAATCGAAAATAAGCAAGGAGTCAACCGCGTTGATATTGTCAATCTGATAGCGTGAGATTTGGTTAATCTGCATTTCATCAAGAGCGCCGATAAGGCTTTCCCATGATGCATTAGGACTAGCTTTGATAATTACTACCGGGCGGTCGGCAATAGTTGAGTCGTTTCGAATCTCTTTTGCCTGGGCCTGATATTGTTCGTCAGTAATTTCTTTAGCTTTCCATTTGTCTTTCAGAACGGCAATTTTTTCCAATACGGTTTTGTTCTTGTCGTGAAGAATCTTACGGATTCCGCGAGTTTCGCCATTGCTTTCGTTACCCAAAAACTTTTCTACTTTCAGATTTGAGTTGTCGATACGGCCGTCTTTGTCTTCGTCGGCAGTTTCGGGTTTACCCATGTAGTAGTATATTATGTGGGCTGGTTTGCCTGTTTCCGGGTCGAATTTGACTTTACCTTCGTCATCGCGTTCGGTATCAAGGATCAGAGTCACTGCTTGCGACTCTTTGGCTTTGTTCTGCTGCTCTTGTTCCACTTTCTCGTTAGAGGGAAGTGCAATGTTGAGTGTCTGCGACTTAATCATAGTGGTACAGAGCATGAAGAACGTAATCAGAAGCATGTTCATATCCACCATGGGTGTGAAGTCCACGTGGATCTGCATCTTTTTCTGGGCGCCTTTTTTCTTTTTGCCGCCGTTGTCGGATTGTTCTATCTGGGCCATTGTGATTAATCGTTTTCAGTTTTTAGAGCGGTCATCAATGAGAATTTGTTCATCTTCAAGGTTTGCAGGTTGTCAAGAACATCGTGTACGGTTGAGTACGGGGTGTCTTTGTCTGCCTTGATTGCAATACCTTCGCCTTTCTTGATTGCTTGTTCAAGATTGGGATTGGATGAATTGTAGATGGCACGCATCCAAATTTGGAATTCATTAGGCTTTGCCAAATCCTTGTTGTCGTCAACCGGAATGCCAGCAAGCTGGTTTTCGGGGTCAGACAACAGTTCGTCCTGTTTGAACTGCTCCTTGTCGAGGAACGCGGGCAGATCGGCCAGACGGTAGCCGAACATGTTCAATTTTGAAAATTTGGCAACCTGTTGAGGCGTGATTTCTATTTTTTTGCTATGAGTCTTGTTATACTCCGCTACTGCTGTCTGGAACACCTCGGCGCGAACTTTTTCGCTTGAGTATGTCGAGTCGGCATCACCGGAAATGGAGAGGAAGACCTTGCCCTCAGGCGATATAAGCACTGTGGTGAGGTTTGCCGTGGGAACCTTTAGCTCCGATACTGACGACGGGGTCAGAACGGTTACCGGCTCTTTTTGCAAGAAGGTCGAAGTCAACATGAAGAAAGTAAGCAAAAGAACAGTCACGTCACTCATCGCGGTCATGTCGATGAGCGTACTTTTTCTTTTTGGTTTTACTTTTCCCATTGTTCTTGTTTAATAAGTTGTTTGTTATTATACCTATTTTAAGTACAAGGGATTAGTGTGTAGCGGCAAATGTTTGCACAATCGAGAAACCAATTTCGTCGATAGCGTAGGTCAGGTTGTCGATCTTGTTGGTGTAGAAGTTGTAAGAAATTACAGCAAATGCACCGGTTGCGATACCGAAGGCTGTGTTGATAAGAGCCTCTGAAATACCGGTTGAAAGTTCTGTAGAGTCAGGTGCGCCTGATGCGGCAAGAGCCTGGAATGATTTGATCATACCCATTACAGTACCGAGAAGTCCGACAAGTGTACCGAGTGTGGTAAGTGTTGCTACGATAGGCAGGTTCTGCTGGAGTGCAGGCATTTCGAGGGCTGTAGCTTCTTCAACTTCTTTCTGAAGTGTTGCAATTTTCTGTTCTTTGGTAAGGAGTGTGTTCTTGTCCATTTCTTCGTAACGTACAAGTGCGGCAGAAACAACGGCTGCAACGCTACCTTTCTGCTTTTTGCAGAGAGCCTGTGCGCCGGCAATGTCGTTTTTCTTAAGGCAGGCTTTTACGCCGGCAACGAATTTGGAAATGTTGCCTTTACCTTTTGCGCTAGAAAGAGCAATCCAACGTTCAACAGACAGAACGATTACAGTAAGGAAGAGGGTTTGAAGAATAGGCACGATGAAACCGCCTTTGTATACTGTTCCCCAAAGATCCTGTGGGTGTCCGGCTTCGTCAAAGTGGCTGTCGGCACCGAACCAGAACATGAACAGGCAAACGGCAACGATAAAACATGCAACGATTACGAGGAATGCGTTCTTGATACCGCGAACGTTTGAACCTCCATCATGAACATTCTTGGGTTTTGCTTGAGCCGCAGCGGCTCCGGAATTAGGCTTTTGAGCTTCCATAATGTTTTAAATAATGTTTTGGTTTTAGTTGATTACTATAAAATAAATTATTATAAATTAAATTATTGCGTTTTTATGGCACGTCATTGCACGTTTGTGTTTCCCTGTCATTGTTGTTCGTTCATGGTGTACAAGGCAAGAAGTTTATATCTTTTCTCGTAGCGCGCATATTACGGCATTCAATGTCGGCAAGCACTTTTGACGTTTTGTAAGAGCCGTTTGATTTGCAAATTTACTATATATTTTTTACAAACCAAATTTTGTCAAGCCATTTTGTGCTTTTTGACAAATAGGACGGCCGTTTGTTTTAATCTGTGTTACAAGACAACGTTTTTTGCTGTGTTTTTATTGTATTTTGATTGTGTTTGAGTGTGAGGCTGCATGACGTGAAGCGCCCCGTAGCCAGTAAAGGTTACGGGGCGCCGGTATGGTTTGTTGGGCTTAGTCAACCTGTATTACCAAGTAGTTGGACAGGCTCCAGAAACGTGCCGGGTCGGTTATCTGGATTATTTTGTACCCGTCGGCATCTTCGATATTGTATGAGTCGGACGGCATGTTTGTTAATATCTTTGCTTTCTTTGAATGTGTTGGGATGCTGTTGAGCGTACGTTTGTCGGCTCTGGTAAAGTAGCTTTGCTGGAAATCGGCTTGCATGAGTTTTGTTTTTCTAAGGAAGCCGGTTTCGATTATGTTTGCTTCTTTGAGCTCTTTTTTCGATCCGATGGCGTAGAAGCATGTGTTTAGTTCGTTTGTGACAGATTGGGCTTCCTGTTGGGCGAGCTCTGTTGCCTGGCGCTCCTCGATTACCGTGGTGCTGAGCGAGTCAATGCTTCGCGAAAGGTCTGCGACTTGTATTTTGGCGGCCTGCAGGTCGTTGCGCAGAGTGCTTATAGAGGCTTCTTGCTGGGCAATTTCTGCTTTGAGGTTGTCAATTGTGCGCTTTAAGGTTGTGCTGTATTGTTGCGATGTTGACAGTTTTTTTTCCAGTTCGGCCAAGCGCTGTCGTCTTTGCTGGAGTGCTTGCTGGATAGCGGCCATGTCGCTTTTTATCTGGTCTTTTCTTGATGCTGTTTCTGAACTTAAGTTGCCGGAGTTCAGAATTTTTTCCATCGCTTTGATCTGGGTCATACCGTCGGTGATGTCGTTTAACAGTATGAAAAGCGAGTCCTGGTTGGCGAGTGCGGTTTGCAGGGAGTCGTCAAGCTGAACATTTCTGGCTTCTGCAATTTTTAGTTTTCCTTCATTGCATGCGGTCATGCATAATAGTCCTGTTGCGATTAGAATGACATACTTTTTCATAATGGGAAGTATTTTTGTTGAAACATGTTTTTTTGTGGATTGTATGTTTATGTAGTCCCGGAGACTGTTTTTGGGGGATTATTCTCTTTATATTTGTTTTTATGTGGGGCTTTTTGCTTTTTTGCGTTGTTGCCTTCTATGACAATAACGATTTCGCCTTTTGGAATGTTCGCGCGGAAATGTTCTTGCAATTGTTGCAGGCTGCCGGAAACGGTGGTGTCGTAAATTTTGGATATCTCTCTGGAAACGGATGCCTGGCGGCTGTCTCCGCAGTTTTTAGCAAGTTCGCCAAGTGTTTTTACCAGTCTTAGCGGCGATTCGTATATAATTACGGTGCGTTCTTCCGCCCCGATTTCTGCCAGCCGGGTGGCCCGTCCTTTTTTTACGGGAAGAAAGCCTTCAAAAACAAAGCGGTCGCATGGCAGTCCGGAATTAATCAAGGCCGGAATAAGCGCGGTCGGGCCTGGGAGTGTTTCGACTGTTACCCCTAGGGAGCGGCATTGCCTTACGAGCAGGAATCCAGGGTCGGAAATTCCTGGTGTGCCTGCGTCGCTTATCAATGCTATGTTTTCTCCTGCAAGAATCCGTTCGGCTATGGGGAGTGCCGTGTTGTGTTCGTTAAATTTGTGGTGTGAGGATGTGGGTGTTGCTATTTCGAATTTGCGCAGAAGCACTGCGCTTGTGCGCGTGTCCTCGCAGAGAATCAAGTCGGCGTTTTTTAGTGTTTCTATGGCCCGTGGCGCCATGTCCGACATGTTTCCTACCGGTGTCGGTACGATAAATAATTTTCCGTTCATCTGCCTTGGAAATGTTTGGTTATTATTTGCATGAAATCGATGACTTCGGCGTTTTCAGGGTCCCATTCCAGGTCTTCGTAAAAATATTCAGTGGCTTCCGACAATGTAGCCATGGCCTCTATTAAATTTATTGTGTCTGTGAAGTCGGAGTCGCTGTTGCCAAACAGTTCGCGTTTGAAGCGAAATCGGTCGTTTAGGGAGAATGCCTTTTTTAGGCATCGTGACTGTTCTCTTGCCAATTTCTCGTCAAGTGTTACCTGTTCTGGTGCGATTGGTCCTGTCGGGGCTTCCTGTTGCGTTGTTTGTGCCGCTTCTGCAGGCGAAACGGCAGGTGTTTCCGTTTCTGGGTCAGGCCCGTTGTTTTCGGCAATATCGTAATAATCGACAATTTCTTCTTTGTTGTCAATTTCTGTCTCAGGCACGAATTCTATGTCTGTTTCGATAACCGGTATAGGGTTTGTTTCAGGCTCGTTGTCTGAATTTGTTGTTTCAACAGGTGTTTCGTTGTCTGGTTCTGTTGTGATTTCCGGTTCCGGTGTGTGTGCCGGTGTTTCTTCTTCCTGTTCGTGTTTACAGAATCCGGATATTGTAGCATTGTACAGTAATGCGGTTTTTTCCGATAGCATGTCTGTTACCTGGCCAGGATGTTGCCCTCCTCGGTCGCGGACAATGTGCAGCAGTCCTTCTATTTCGTAGCTTAGTTTTATCAGGTCGTCGATGTTTTTGTTCATGTTGAATTGTTTTGTGGCAAGCGTTGAGCCGTGCCGTACGTGTTGTTGCCGGTTTGCGGTTTTTGCGCTAATTTAAAACATTGTCGTGAAATATCGGATATAAAAATAAAAAAAGGCTCAAATTTTTTTTGAGCCTTTGTAGCGGGATCGAGAATTGAACTCGAGACCTCCGGGTTATGAATCCGACGCTCTAACCAACTGAGCTATCCCGCCGTTCTGATTTGCGAGTGCAAATTTAAAACATATAATTGATTGTTGCAACTGTTTGCTGTACTTTTTTTGAGATTAAATTCCGTGTTGTGGCTAATTGGTTGGTTTGTCGAAGTTTTTTCACTTGTAAAAAATAAAATTTGTATTTTGAGGTCCTTTTAACAGTTTGTGTAAACATTATAAAACAAGCGCGTGTTTAAATTACTAGAAACTAAATAATATATAATATGAATGATTTTAGCGAAGTAATAAAAAATTCAAAGCCCACCTTGGTCGATTTTTATGCCACATGGTGTGGTCCGTGTAAAATGATGCATCCTATACTTGACAAGTTGAAGGAGAATGTTGGCGACGCTGTGTCTATATTAAAAATAGATGTAGACAAAAATCAGGAACTTTCGGCTCAATACCGCATACAGTCGGTGCCAACGTTGATGATTTTTAAGGATGGTGAAATAAAATGGCGTTCGGCCGGCGTTCATCAGGCTGATGCCCTGGAGTCGAAGTTGAAGGAGTTTATTTAGTCGGTGTAATGCCGCCGGGCGGTCTGAGCTTGCCCGTGGCTCCTTAAAGATTATTAAAACAAGCCTTTTAACTCGCCGTTTTTAGCCAAAACGGCGAGTTTTATGTTTAATTGCGAAAAAATTAGTAACTTTGCAGAATAATATATATCGCAAAACAAACCTTTAATGGAACTCAACAAGGTACTTTACATTTCGCAGGAGATAGTGCCCTATCTTGCCCCTTCTCCTTTAGCAACATTAAGCCATAAGCTGCCCCAGGGTGTGCTGGAGAAAGGCGTTGAGGTAAGAACATTTATGCCTAAATACGGCTGTATAAAAGAGCGTCGCAACCAGTTGCACGAGGTAATCCGCTTGTCGGGTCTTAATATTGTAATAGATGATGCCGACCATCCTTTAATAATAAAGGTGGCAACACTTCAGCCTGCAAGAATGCAGGTTTATTTTATAGATAACGAGGATTACTTTTTTAGAACCGCCAATCAGGGCGAACTAGAGATAAACGCGCATCCGGAAGACAATGACGAGCGTATTATTTTCTATGTGCGCGGAGTGGTGGAGACCGTTAAGAAACTTCGTTGGTATCCTTCGTTGGTGCATTGCACCGGATGGGTTAGTTCGTTAGCCCCGGCCTATCTTAAGCGTATATACGCCGACGACCCGGCGCTGAACAGCCCAAAGATTGTATATTCCGTGTGCGATGATACTTTTGATGGCGCACTCGACAGCCGAATGCAAGAAAAACTTAAACAGGAGGGGTTCTCCGACCAAGACCTTGCAGCACTGGGTCAGAATCCGGTTACATGGATTGACTTGCAAAAAATTGCAATAGATTTTAGCGACGGTATAGTGCAGTCGTCTGAGTCGGTTGATCCGGAAGTGCTGGAATATATAAAGAAATCCGGTAAGCCGTTTTTGCCGTTCCCAGGGGCGGATGATTACGTTGACGCATATCTTGAATTCTATAAGTCGTTGTAATAACGTTTATATAAATATCTGACTATTTATGCATTTGTTGTCATACAATAAAATTTGTAAAATAATCCTTTCTGCAATGCTGGTATCTGCATTTGCCTCGTGCGACGAAACCAGCGAGATAGGGTCGTCTATTGTCGACGATCAGGTTGACGTGGTTATAGACTCGGTTTTTGTAATCACAGGCTCATCGCAGGAAAATAACATACAGTATGCGCGTACGAGCAACCAGTTGCTTGGCACCATACAGGCCGACGGATATGGCGATTTGTCAAGCGACTTTATTACACAGCTTATGCCTGCAAACCGTTTGCTTACCGATGGCATTACTGTTGAAAACGTAGATTCGATAAAACTGCGTATGTTTATGACAGAAGGTGCTTTTGTCGGTGATTCCGTGGCTCCGTTAGGTCTTGAGGTTTACAGGCTGACCAAGCAGTTGCCAGACGACATATCTAAACTCGGCAATCCGTCGGACTATTGCACACCACAGTCTTTGCTGGCTTCGAAAACTTATACCGCCTCGGTTGTCGGGCTTTCTGATTCTATAGCTGACATATATGTGAGCCAGGGCGTACGTGTGGTAGATGTAAAGCTTCCCAGGGAGCTGGGTCAGGAATTTTATAATAAATATACTTCGCCCGGTGGGTCGGAATTGTTTAACGATCCAGAAGCTTTTGCTAAATGGTTTCCCGGGTTGTATGTGAAAAATTCGTACGGTAGCGGACGTATAATGACGTTCTATGCCACACGAATGTATATGTATTATTCTAAACCAGACAAGGTTGACGATAAAGACACAGTATACCATTATGTGAGTTCGTTTCTAGCTGTAACTCCCGAGGTGGTAAATTACAATAACATTTCACAGCAGCTTAGTGCCGACGTGACAACTCTGGCATCGAAGTCGCCTGTGGTAGTAGCCCCCAGCCCTATGGGGTTTGACGCGAATGTAACAATCCCGGTACGGGACATTGTTTCCAAATATAAGGAGCAGGCAGGGTTATACAATGTAATTAACTCGATGACATTTAGGGTGTCGGCCGAATCTATTGAAAACGAATACGGAATCACCCCTCCGCCTTACTTGTTGCTTATAAGGAAAGATAAACGCGACGAATTCTTTAAAGATGCAGAACTTACCGACAACAAGACTTCGTTTTATGCAGCCTACAGTTCTATATCGAAGTCGTACACGTTTACTTCCATGCGTCAGTATGTTATCGACATGATAGAGAAAGACGGCACCGAAGGGCTTACAGATGCCGACGGCGAATTTTTGTTGATGCCTGTTTCGCTTGTTACAGAAACAGTGAACTCGCAAACCACGGTTGTAGCTATCGTTCCGTATACAGAAACTCCTGTAATGGCAAAATTAAATTTTGATGATTCAAAAATAAAGGTTACATATAGCAAACAAACAATAAAAAATTAGTATATTTGCACTCTCAAAAATGACGGAGCTGCCAATCCGCATTTCTGATGTACATATATTCAGGCCACAATAGCTCAGTTGGTAGAGCATTTCATTCGTAACGAAAAGGTCCGGGGTTCGAGCCCCCGTTGTGGCTCAATATTGGAGCAATGCGATAATCTGCCAGTTAATTCTGCAGATTATCGCATTTATTGTTGAAGTTAAATTCGGGATGGCTTGCGAGATAAGCGGCCAGAATTACAGCATTGTTCTGCCGGAGATTGCGAGAACTATACAGAAGGGTTACGTTTTTATATCGCGTCAAAGTTTTTATTAGTTCGGTTGTTGCCGGATTGCATGATAGCTCCTGTGTATATTTTGTCTTGAATTCGTCCCAGCGGTTTTCCATGTCGGCATGATACCATTGCCGTAATTTGCTGGAAGGTGCAATTTGTTTGGCCCATAAATCATAATGGAATTTCTCTTTTGATTCGCCCCCTTGGCCATAACCGGTCCACAAGGACGCGGAATCCGTCGTCAGCTTGTCCGGAAGCATCATCATAAACACGTTTTATTTGTATTGTGGTCATGGCTTTCTGCATTTTATATGTAGAAAACGTTGTTGCCTGCTTCCAAGTTTGTTTATGATGTGTGAAATTAGAAAAGTTTTTGTTAAAAAACTGGAGGTCATAATGTGTTTTAACGTGCAAAAAATGTAATTTTGTAATATTATATGTCCGGAAGGCCCGGTGCATTCATTTGTTGATGCATATAGCAAAGCCTAATGGGCACTTGTATTGTGGAAATACATTATCCAACCAAAAAATTAATATATAACAATGGGACTTTTTGAAAAGCTTACATCTAAGGCCAAACAAAACCGTCAGCGCATAGTGCTGCCGGAAGGAACTGAACCACGAACCCTTACAGCTGCCGACAGGCTGATTGTGGAAGAACTTGCCGACATTATACTTATTGGCAACCCGGCCGAGATAAAGGCTGCCGCTGCAGAATTGGGACTGACTAATATTTCCAAGGCAAAGATTGTTAATCCGGCTGACGAAAAAGTTCTTAATAAATATGCTCCCATATTTTATGAACTTCGCAAAAGCAAGGGCATAACTATGGAGGATGCATACAAAACTGCCGCGAATCCGTTGTATCTTGGCTGCCTGATGATTAAGAACGGCGATGCCGATGGCCAGGTAGCTGGAGCCTTGAATACTACAGGAAACGTGTTGCGTGCCGCCTTCCAGGTGATTAAGACAAAACCGGGTATTGATGTCGTTTCTGGTGCATTCGTAATGCTTCTACCCGAAAATTCGCCATTTGGTACTGATGGTATATTGGTATTTGCCGATTGCGCAGTGCTTCCTGACCCTACATCGAAAGAACTTGCACAGATAGCTCTTTCTGCGGCAGATACAGCTCGGGATATTGCCGGTATAGAGCCTAAAATTGCCATGCTTAGCTTCTCAACAAAGGGCAGTGCCAAGCATGAACGCATAGATAAAGTTATTGAAGCCACAGAACTTGTCCGTGAGGCTGCTCCGTCGCTTGTTGTTGACGGCGAATTGCAGGCTGATGCAGCCCTGGTGCCAGGTGTGGCTAAAAGCAAGGCTCCGGGCAGTCCTGTAAACGGCGAGGCAAACGTACTGATATTCCCGTCGCTTGAAACAGGAAACATTGCTTATAAGCTGGTTCAGCGTCTGGCTAGCGTGCAGGCTGTAGGCCCGATTCTTCAAGGTCTTGCCGCTCCGGTTAACGACCTTTCGCGAGGCTGTTTCCCCGAAGATATATATAAGACGGTTATTATTACATGTAATCAGGCAATCGGCCTGAAGGATATTGATTAATTCAATAAACATTCTGTTATGAATATTTTAGTTTTAAACTGCGGCAGCAGCTCTGTTAAATATAAACTTATTGATGTCGACACTAAAGCCACTCTTGCCGAGGGCGGTATTGAAAAAATAGGTCTGCCTGATTCGTTTATAAAGTTCAAATTGGCCGATGGTAGCAAAAAGGTTGTAAACGACCCCATTCCTGACCACCATAAGGCAATTAATGACATATTGAATCTGCTTGTTAGCCCTGAGTATGGCTGCATAAAGAGCCTTAAGGAAATTGATGCAGTGGGACACCGTGTGGTTCATGGCGGCGAGAAGTTTAACAGCAGCGTCAGGATTGACAACGAGGTAATTGAGAAAATCAAGGAGTGTTATGCTGTGGCACCTCTGCATAATCCGGCAAACATGATAGGTATAGAGGCTATAACCGAGCTTATACCTGATGTCCCACAAGTAGGTGTGTTTGACACGGCTTTTCATCAGACTATGCCAGCCGAGGCCTACATGTATGCACTGCCGTATGAGCTGTACGAAAAGTATGCGATACGCCGTTATGGGTTCCATGGCACAAGCCACAGATATGTGTCGCGTCGTGCATGCGAATTCCTGAACCTTGACCCTAAAACCCAGAAAGTAATTACATGCCATATAGGTAACGGCGGCTCTATAACAGCCGTACTGAATGGTAAGAGTGTGGATACGTCGATGGGTCTTACTCCGGTTGAGGGACTTATGATGGGAACCCGTGTTGGTGATGTTGACCCCGGGGCATTGACATTTATTGAAGATAAAGAACATCTTGACTCTAACCAGCTTAGCAACCTGTTGAACAAGAAGTGCGGATTGCTGGGCGTTTCAGGCGTATCGTCTGACATGCGCGACATTGATGCCGCCATATCTGCCGGAAACGAGCGTGCCCGTTTGGCTTTGGATATGTACATTTACCGTATAATAAAGTATGTTGGTGCATATGTGGCCGCTTTGAACGGAGTCGATGTAATAGCATTTACCGGTGGCGTAGGCGAAAACCAGGTTCAGCTGCGTAAGCGCGTGTGCGACCATCTGTCGTATCTTGGCTTAAAGATTGACGACAACGTTAACTCTGTGTCGCGTGGTGAAGAAAAACTTATTTCTACGCCTGATTCAAAAGTTAAGGTTGTTGTCATACCGACAGACGAAGAACTTATGATAGCAAAGGACACTGAGGCTATCGTAAACGGACTTCAACCCGAATAACAATTACAGGAGGGATACTTCCCCGATTTGAATATTTAATAACAGACGGGCCGTCTGGCCCGTCTTATTTCTAATCTGTAGATAATGGAAATGAAAAAATTTAAAGCGGCTATTGTTGGATTCGGTAATATTGGCCGTTATGTTTTGGATGCCCTTTCTGAGGCTCCCGATTTTGAAGTAGCCGGTGTGGTGCGCAGAACCCCCGGCGGCCAGCAGCCATCTGAATTGAATGGCTATAAGGTTGTTGCTGATGTGTCCGAACTTGGCAAGGTTGATGTTGCCATACTTTGTACGCCGACTCGCGAAGTGGAAAATTATGCCCGGCAGCTACTGGCGCAGGGTGTCAACACGGTTGACAGTTTTGATATACACACGCAGATTGTCGACCTGCGCTCGTCACTTGACTCTGTAGCCAGGGCAAATGGTACTGTGGCCGTAATTTCGGCAGGATGGGATCCGGGCAGCGATTCGGTTGTACGCGCACTTATGCAGGCTGCCGCGCCTAAAGGTGTTACATACACTAATTTTGGTCCGGGAATGAGTATGGGGCATACGGTGGCCGTAAAATCGAAAAAAGGAGTAAAAAATGCGTTGTCAATGACTATTCCTTTAGGTACAGGTATTCACCGCCGTATGGTGTATGTAGAGCTGGAACCCGGCGTGGAACTTTCTGAGGTTGCTGCAGCCATAAAGGCTGACCCGTATTTTGCTTCAGACGAAACACATGTTTTTCAGGTTCCGTCGGTAGACGAAATAAAGGACATGGGACATGGTGTGAATATGGTACGGAAAGGTGTTTCTGGAAAGACACAAAACCAGCGTTTTGAATTTAATATGTCTATAAACAACCCTGCATTGACAGCCCAGATACTTGTAGGGGTTGCCAGGGCTTCGCTTAAACAGGCACCGGGAGCTTATACAATGATTGAGATACCGGTTGTTGACCTTCTATACGGAGATCGTGAAGAATTGCTAAGGCATCTTGTTTAAAAACAAATACTCATGCTAGACTTTGTTACATGGGCAGCTGATCCTGAAATTATCAGTTCTCCTATAGCCATACGTTGGTATGGCTTGATGTTCGCAATTGGATTTATTGCCGGATTTGAAATAGTTTCTCGGATATTCCGTCATGAAGGCGCTCCTGAAAAATGGCTGGGTACGTTGCTTATATACGTTGTAGTAGCTACTATAGTGGGTGCACGTCTGGGACATGTTTTTTTCTATGAATGGGACGAATATAGGCTAGACCCTGTACGGATACTTTATTTTTGGGAAGGCGGACTGGCTAGCCATGGAGGTACTATTGCTATAATATTGGCAGTTATACTTTTTTCTATATTTGTAACCAAGCGCAACCCTTTGTGGACATTTGACCGCCTTGTTATACCTGTAGCCTTGGTGGGGGGGCTTATAAGGATAGGAAATTTGTTTAATTCGGAAATATTCGGTGTGCCTACTGATTTGCCATGGGGATTTATGTTTGTCAAGTCGTACCAATGGCATATGCTTTATGAAGGACAGGCCGTGCATCCGACGCAGCTGTATGAGGCTGCCGCATATTTTCTGTTGTTTGCCCTGCTTATGTGGATGTACTGGAAAAAGAATGCGGAGGAACGTCCCGGGCTTATTTTCGGGGTATTCCTGATTGGTATATTCTTGCCGCGTTTCTTGATAGAGTTTATCAAAAATCCACAGGTTGAACGCGAATTGTCCATGTCGCTAAACATAGGTCAGCAGCTGAGTGTGCCGTTTATCCTTATTGGTCTGGGGCTGGTTATATATGCAGTGTCTCGACCTAGGTTGAAATTGTCGTTTCCGAACAAGTTCGCCGATGAGGACAAAACAGATGTCAAAACTAAAAGATAGTTGTTTGGTACCGGTAAAACCTTAAATTACCGGGCAATCATTAAAACACCTTTCGTATTATTGGGTGCGTGGATACTTATCCATGCGCCTTTTTCGTTTAGTTCTTCAACTAAAAGTTCGTAATCGGGTAGTGGTATGCCGTTTATGTATAGCAAACCGTTGTTGAGACAGCCTTTTCGCATTGCCCCATGCCATAAAAGCTTTATCTCGCAACCGGTTTTTAGATCGGTTAAAAGTACGGTGCTAATGTTGTCGGTTTCGGATAAGCGCAGCATTATTCCGCCGTTATCGTAAAGTAGGTTGTGGTTGCTATCAGTATATCTGGTTGATGCATTTTTAAGCTCGGCAGCAAAACCGGAGGGGTCTTTGCCCGGTGTGACAGATGCTTCTATGCCGTCGTCACTGCCGCAAGCTTGAAATAATACTGTTACAAGTATGGCAAACAGGCTTATATGCAGGTGGCTGCATGTGCTAATAGTGTGATTAAATATTTGCATTATTTTACAATTATAATTATGCGGCCACGATACTTCTCATTTTTGAAGCTTAGTTCGTGTTTTCCGGAACCGAGTTCTGATGCTTTTATAAATTTTAAATTGGTATTTTTGCCGTTAACGCTCCATTGTGCGTCGTTGCCAATTAGTGGCGACCATAGCCATACAGTCTCATTGAGGGCATATTCTCTTTTTAAAGGAATTTTTTCTGGGCTAGACGGTTCTGAGGGTGATTCTGGCTCGTTTTGGTAGTAAAAAGGCTTATTGTTTTTATTGCCCCATATATGTTCGGCCAGTTCGGGATAGTCAATAAAAAGGTTTCTGTTTCCTTGAACGGCTTCGACAAGGTTGTTGTATGATATTTCTTCTGCAGTAGGTGGGTATGTCCTGTGCCAGAGCATGTATGTTTCCATGCCCTCTTTTGTCAAGGTAGGGTATTTGTTGAAATCATTGAAAACAACAGCGCCGTTTCCTTCCCATAAATCAGCAGGATATAGGGTTGCCATGTAAAACATTGCCCGGGCAATGCGGCCTTTAGCCATATCGGATGGTTCAAAAGCTGTGTATCCGCTTTTTGTTAAACCACTTTTCCAGCCCGTACCAGTTTTTTGAGGTGTGGAAACAATTAGAATTGGAAGGTCTTTCCGTGCTTCGTGTGTTTTTTTGTTGAGCAATACATTGTTGAACAAGTCGGTGGGTGCTGTTTGTGCCATAATTTGTGGTATTACAATCCATTCTGCCGGTATAATCTGGCCTGTTGCCAAATCCGTCTCGGAACCTATTATGCTTGTAGAGAAAGCGCATATAAGTTTGCCATCTGACACATGCTTGTAAATAAGCTTTAGCTCTTGTGAAATGTTATCGGTATTTGTTTGATTTGCTGTGGATAATGAGGCTATTGAGGTTTTTAATGCCATGCCGTATAGCCCGTTAAGCACGGAAATATCCGTTGCCCCGGTTGCATGTATAGGGCATGAGAGCAAATACAGGCCAGTGATAATGCGTAAAGCTGGGCTTAAATAAAAAATAATTGATTTCATATACCGCAAATGTATATAAAATACTTATTATTTTTACTCTTATATTTTGTAAAATTAAGGACAGTGGTATAAACGTCACATAAAAATATTGTTAAATTAAAAAATATTATTAATTTTGCGGAAGCAGGCCGTATCGCAGAAGCCCCGGTCTGGGGTAGAGCGAGGTGGGATGCATAAATATTTGAAAGCGTTTACTCGACGCTTCGTTTCTTGGCTTTCAGGAATTCTCGCAAAATTCAAATCAGAGTCAAGGGTGGAGCAATGGTAGATGCCCCTGGATATGTAACACCAAGTGTTCAGACCGACTCCGAGAGGGGTTGGCTGAAGTAGCACTGTTGCATAAACAAGCGTGGGCTTCTGCGTTGCCGTCCAACTCTGATAGGCAATGCGAGAAGCCTCTGAAAGCGGGACGGGCAACTGGTACAGACTCTCACGCTTTTTTTGTGTATAATTGCCTTTGGAGGTGTCTGGGCATTAAAGTTAGATTGAAAATATAATGGCTTGTATATGTGCTGTTAAGTTTTTAATCGATGTTTCTAATGTTATGAAAAAGGTTTTTTATGTGTTTGTCCTGTTTGTTTTGACAATTTCATTAAACACATCGGCCCAGATTAACAAAAACGCATGCGAGCAGCGTTCGGAAATGATGAAGCTAAATAAAAAGCTTCAAGAACTTAAAGTATCGAAAGCCAGCAAAAAACGTGCAAAAGAAGATAGCAGAGATGGCTGGAAAGCTTCCGGCGCATTGCTTTTGGAGCAGCAGTATGAACGTGCAGCCATTTATATGAACTCGTTTGAGGATGATCTGGTTACCCCTAAATTTGTTCATGGCGAGGGTCTGTCGGTAGGTGCCGTTTATGACGGAGCCATGATGCAGGCTCGTGAGCTTGCAAGGCTAAACCTTATAGGGAGTATAGAAACAGATATAGCACAAGTTGTTGAAAACAGTGTGAGCAATAACCAGTTGTCGAGCAACGAGGCTGCCTCTGTGGTAAAGACCCTAAGTTGCTCAAAATCGATAATATCTAAAAAACTGGGACAGACAATACCGGCAATAGAGCGCTATAGGAAGCTTCCTAACGGTAATTATGAGGTGTACGTGCAAACATTTTACAGCATGGATAAGGCTCGTGAACTGTCGAAAGAAACACTCCGCAGCGAATTAGAGAATGAAACGGAGGGACTTGGAGAAAAAGTCTGTGATATAATGGGATGGTAACATGCGTGTAGTACTTGTTTTTTCACTGGTATTGGCACCGCTTTTGCCGGCTTTTGCCCAAAAAGTTAAGAGCGTTGAGTGTGAATATGTTTATCACGCTCCGGAGAATATGACGCTTGAAAATGCTAAACGCACGGCACTTGAACGCGCGCAGATACAGGCCATAGCAAACGAGTTCGGAACTGTTGTTTCGCAAACAAATATTACCAACCTGTCCGGTTCAGGCGTAGATTTCCAGGCTATAGGCATGAGCGAGGTCAAAGGCGAGTGGATTGAAGATATTGACAAGCCGGTATATAATATAGAATTCGATGACGGGCTTATTGTGATTACGGTACGTGTAAAAGGCAAAGCTCGTGAAACCATGCTGGCCAAAGCGGACTGTGTTGCTAGGGTGCTGCGAAATGGCAAGGAGGATAGGTTTGAGTCAGACAAATTTTTTGACGGAGACCAGTTCTACATATCTTTCTATTCACCATCAAATGGATATATAACAGTGTATCTGTCCGATAATAAGGGCGATACATTTTGTTTGCTGCCGTATCCGTCGCAACAGGAAGCCAATTTCCCGGTTAGTGCTAACAGGCGTTATCTGTTGTTTGATCAGGACGAGGGTGACATTTATACCGAAGAATATACGTTTACTTGTGCCAGCCCTCCTGAAAACAACCAGATATATGTTATTTTTTCTCCAAACAAATTTACAAAGGCTCTTGATAATAAAACATCGGAACAGCTGCCACGTGTACTCTCAAACCACGATTTTCAGAAATGGCTTGCCAAATGTCGCCGACAGGATCCGGAAATGCAGGTAATCAGAAAATATATAACCATAAACCACCAATAGATTAAGAAAGATATTGCCAATGAAACGTTTTTCATTAATATTTATTGCATTGGTCGTTGCCATGTCGGCATTAGGCCAGGGATTCAGCTATGTTTATAAAGGTGTGGAGTTTAAAGGTAAAATTAAAGACGGCATGGCCTGTATAAAGAGCTTTGACAAAAAGGCGCCTGAAGTTACTATACCTGCAACCATAGCGTATAATGGAGTAAGTTATCCGGTAAAATCGGTAAGTGTATTTATGAACGGTGTTAACTATTCTACGGTTCGTATGACACTTGAAGAAGGTATTGAGGATATTGATAAATTCTGTTTTAACGAGTTTAGGAAACTGAGTCTGGTTAATCTGCCACTATCGTTGCGTCATATTGGTAAGGTTGCGTTTAGGGACAATAAGGGAATGGTTCTCAATATGCCATCTAGTATTGATGAAGTGTCGTTGCGTAAAGGATATGAAATGTATCCCGACGGCAGTGGCAGTATAATGGCTTTCGGTGTGCCAAAACAAAAGCCTGTACAAGAAAAAACGGTAGCTTCCGATAATGTATTGGCACAAGCAGTGACAGAGGAATTGCCTTATGTTGAGGAAAAGCATGCATCTAAATCGGAACGTGCCCAAAAGGCGCGTAGGGAAAAAAATAATGGCGGTTTTATGGGCGCATTGGTAGGTGTGTTTGCCGGAAAACGAACAGAGACACTCGCGGACAACAGTACAGAGCAACCGGTTAAGGCGGCGGAAATTTCCGAATTACCCGTGGTTGATGTGGATATAGATATCCCGGTAGTAAAAACCAGCAAAAATGCCAATACCTATTGCGTTATAATTGCTAATGAAAAATATGAGGATGTGCCGGTGGTTGATTATGCCGAACGCGACGGGACAATATTCAAGGAATATTGTATTAAAACCCTCGGAATTCCGGAAAGACAGGTGAAAACGTTTATAAATGCCTCGTATACCGATGTAAAACGCGCGCTTAACTGGATTGAGACCATGACTGATATTTCGGAGGGAAATTCAAAAGTTATATTCTATTATGCTGGTCACGGTATACCAAACGAGAAAGACAAAGCAGCCTATCTTATACCTACCGACGGCTTTCCTAAGGATATAACCACATGTTTCAAGCTGAGCGACCTTTATGGACGTCTTGGAAGAATGAAAAGCCAGAATGTGACAGTGCTACTTGATGCATGTTTCAGCGGAGTTAAACGTGGAAGCGGTCAGGCTCTTATTGCTGCCCGTGGGGTTGCTATTAAGCCGAAGGAAGAAGTGCTACCAGGTAATATGGTGGTTTTTACGGCTGCTTCCGATGATGAGACAGCTTTGTCGTATTTGGAGAAGCGGCATGGAATGTTTACTTATTTCCTACTAGACAAATTAAAAAAGACAGAAGGAAATATATCGTTTGGCGAATTATTCAAAAGCCTTTCTACAGATGTTAAGAAGAATTCAATGCTTGAGAATGACAAATTGCAGACTCCGTCTGTCAACTTTTCAAGGAACTTAAACTTGACATGGGAAAATATAAAGTTTTAATTAAACCTTTAATTAACATATTATTAACCTAAATTATTTTAATTATGAAAAAAGTAATTATTTTGCTAGCAGTAACAATTTCTGCACTGTGTGCGTCGGCACAAATTACATGGAATGTTAAGGGAGGACTTGGCTATGCCCATTGTTGGGGTGATGCCGAAGGCTTGTCGGGGCATTTTGTAGGTAAAATTGGAGCCGGTATTGAAAAACCTTTTACATCAAACTGGTCGTTGATGCCTTCGTTGGAATTGGCTTGGAAAGGAGCGGAGGCTGATTATGGGGAAGGTTTAGGAAAAGCCACTCTTGATATATTATATATTCAGATTCCTATTATGGCGGCATACCGTATGAATATAAACGACAGCTGGAATATGACCATGAAAGCCGGTCCTTATGTTGCTGTTGGGGTCTATGGTCGTCTTAAGGACGATTATGAAAGTATGAATATATTTACAAGTGAAGCCGGTGGAAAACGGTTTGACCTTGGTTTGGACTTAGGTCTGGATTTTGAATATCATCGTTTTGTATTCGGAGTTGAATATGAATTAGGATTCCTGTCAATGACCGATGGCGGCGATTTGAAAAACGGTGCTCTTTATGGCACTGTGGGATATAAATTCTAAGTAATCGCAACTAAAGCAAAGAGCCGGCTTTCATCAATGGGAGCCGGCTTTTTGTATATGGTGATAGTGGATATGTTTTGTTGTGTATTTTTGTGTGATAGGGGTAAAAATGAATCTATTTTTGTACTTTTGTAACGAGGTGGCGGTTGGCGGTATCGCAGGCCGGTAACTGTTAATTAAAAGATGGAAATGAAAAAACATATATTGGACTTTGAAGTGGTTGAAAACCGCTGCATTCACAATCTGTACTCGCTGCTTGTTGTCAAGCCGGCAGATGGAGGCAAATTGCCAGAAATAAAAGCCGGACAGTTTGTCCAGGTAAGGATTGACAAATCGAAAACAACATTTTTGCGCCGTCCTATTTCGGTGAATTATGTTGATGCCGGTAAAAACGAATTGTGGCTTCTTGTGCGTAAGGCCGGTGACGGCACGCAGGCTTTGGCTCAAATGAAACCAGGCGAGGTGCTTAACCTTATTCTACCGTTGGGTAATTATTTCAAGGCTCGCGAAGGTGAGAGCCGGTTCCTCCTTGTGGGCGGCGGAGTAGGGATAGCCCCGATGTTGTTCTGGGGTAAACAGTTGAAAGAGTCGGGCTATGAACCGGAGTTTTTAATAGGGGCCCGTTCGGAAGCAGACTTGCTTGAACTGGAGTACTTGAATAAAATTGGTGTTGTGCATGTTTCTACCGACGACGGGTCGGCAGGTACGCCAGGAGTTGTAACGTTGAATCCGGTATTGATGCAGAAGTGGGACCGCGTTTATTGTTGTGGCCCGGCACCGATGATGAAGGCTGTTTCTGCTCTGTCACGTAATAACGGTGTGCCTTGCGATGTGTCGCTTGAAAACATGATGGCCTGTGGCCTGGGGGCTTGTTTGTGTTGCGTTGAAAAAACAGTTAAAGGTAATGTGTGCGTGTGCACCGAAGGTCCGATTTTTAATACAAATGAACTGACATGGCACGATTAAATGTAAATATAGGCGGACTGAGCCTTAAGAATCCCGTTTTAACAGCTTCCGGAACATTCGGATTCGGTGAGGAATTTGCTGATTTCATTGATTTGGAAAAACTGGGAGGTTTTATTGTAAAAGGCACCACATTGGAGCCTCGCCAAGGTAATCCGTATCCGCGCATGGTTGAAACTCCGTCGGGTATGCTTAATGCCGTAGGGCTGCAGAACAAGGGTGTTGACTATTTTATTGAAAATATATACCCGAGGCTGAGCCATCTGGACACAAACGTGATTGTAAATGTGTCGGGGGCAAATGTTGCTGATTACGTGGAAGTTTGTCGTCGTCTTGCTCCTTTGGAACGTATACCGGCTGTTGAAATAAATATTTCGTGTCCTAATGTAAAGCAGGGCGGAATGGCGTTTGGAACCACTACAACCGGAGCCGCTGAGGTGACACGGGCTGTGCGTGATGCGTTTCCTCGAACCGTTATTGTCAAACTGTCGCCGAATGTAACATCGATAGCCGATATTGCCAAAGCCGTAGAAGCCGAAGGTGCCGATTCTGTGTCGCTGATAAATACAATAATGGGCATGTCGATTGACGTTGAACGCCAGCGGCCTCACTTGTCGACTATTACTGGCGGCTTGTCGGGCGCTGCCGTACGACCTGTGGCCGTGCGCATGGTTTGGCAGGTGGCTCATGCCGTAAAGATACCGGTTGTTGGGCTTGGCGGAATCATGAACGGGCGTGATGCCATAGAGTTTATGCTGGCCGGGGCCAGGGCTATACAGGTAGGTACGGCCAACTTTGTCGACCCGGCGGTAACAGTTAAAATAATAGACTATATCAATGACTATTGCGAACGCCACGGAGTGAGCGACGTAAATGACATTGTTGGTCTGATATAAAATTCAGATAACTTATTTTCTAAGAATATAATCCGTTAAACTATGGTTATTTAACCCAGTTTAACGGATTCATTTTTTGCTTTTCCTTACGTAATTCGAAGTGTAGCACGGCTCGGCCGTCATCGCCTCTGGCTACACGGCCTATTGTCTGGCCTTGTTTCAATTTAGAACCGTTTTTTACGTTGATTTCAGCAAGATTGGCATATATTGTCAGGTATTGGCCGTGACGTACCATTACAATGGTGCCGAAGCCTGGCTGTTTGAATATTGCCGACACTTTGCCTTCGAATACGGCACGAGCAGTTCCGCCTTTGGCTACCTCTATGTCGATACCAGAGTTGTCAATGACAACATGGGGCAGTTGCGGATGTTTCTGTCTGCCGAACGTGCGGACAACTTTGTATTGTCCGTTTACCGGAAAAAGCAACCTGCCTTTGTTGCTTTCAAACGATCCGGATAGCTGTCGTGTCGATTCGGCAGTAGCATATGTCTCGGTAGTTTTCTGCACATTATTTCCTTTTTGGCCGGATTTGTTGCCCGTAGGTTTGCTGTTTTTTGCAGCTTTGGCTTTTTCGGCGCGTTGGCGTTCAAGTTCCTGTGCAATTATGCGGTCCAGTTCTTTGTCAAGTTTCAGGGCTTGTGCCTGTTTCTCTTTTAGAACCTGGTTCAGGGTGCGTTTTTCCCGTTTAAGGTCTTTTACTAATCGGTCGGTTTTGCGTTGGCGTGTTTCCAGTTGGGTTTGTTGTCCGGAAATTTTGCGCATTGTGGCCGATTTTGACTGTTTGATAATGTCAAGTTGCTTTGTCTTTTCCTCAAGAATTTGTCGTGAGGTAGATATTTCCCTGGTTTTGCGCTTTTGCCACCTTGTATATTCGTTCAGGTATCTGGTACGGCGGTAGGCAGTGGCAAATGATTCAGATGATAATACGAAGGCAAGTTTGGTGAGTGAATTTTGCTGTGCCGCCTTTGTGGCGCGGACAGAGTTTGCATATGCCTTACGCATGGCTTCAAGCTGCCGGTTGTATGCGGCTACGGTGTCCGATAGCAGTTGTTGGCATGTGGATATTGAATCAAGTTGCCGTGACAGCTTTTGAATCTCGGTTTTATTTTGTTGTATTTCGGCATTGAGGGCATCCAGCGACCGTAGAGATGCCGTTGTACGCCTTTTATTTTCAGCTATTTGCCTGTTTGTTTTGGCTATTGCGTTTTTATTGGCTTGCTGCTCCTTTCTTATCGCGCTTGCCGTGCGTTTGCGCTGTGGTGCGCTCCATATGCAGCATGAAGCAGCTATTGCAATAGCAGACAGCAGAATTACAATACGTTTCATTGATGCAGGTTTTTCAATAATTCCTCAGCATTTATTCGCCTGTAGTTGCCGGGCACTTGCCACGAAATGTTGTTAAACGTGTTCCACTTTGCATTTTGCCACTTCCAGTTAATTTGTGCCGATATGTTGGTTTTTTGTGCCGAAATGTCAAGTAGTGTTGTGCGTGCTACTTTTCCGGCTGGAGTAGTATTTGTCCAAGGCGTATAATTGGCCGTAACGGTTATGTCTTTTTTATCAGACAATGCCGCAAAACGCGACAGGTAGATTTCCTGACCGGTATTTGCTGTAAACCCGTAAGTCACGCCTTTTGGCTGTTTTTGCGGTATTATTGTTAGTGAGTTTAACGAATACTCTAAATCAACATTCTTTTTATTCCATGGACCCATTGTTGATGCTCCGATTATAAACGGGCGGCCTATAAGCATGTCCTGCAAGTTGCCAATTGATACGGGAAGCCGGTTGGTTAGTGACTTTATGCTCTCGGCCAGATATACTTTTTCAAGGCGGTACATGGCAAACAGGGAGTCTTCACGTATCAATAGCCGTGCTACTTCAATGCCAATCATACGCATGCTTAATTCAATAGCCTTGCCTTGTTCTATACGGGCTCGTCCGGACAAAGATATGCGTTGTGGCTTTTCCAGGGAAAAAGAAATGGGAACTTCTACGGAATTCCATTCTGCAGTTGGGGATGTTAGGGCATAATATTGCTGGGTAGGTGTTTGGCCGTCAATATGCCCCTGGATTTCTTTTTTTGGTTGGCATGCCTGCATTACGGCAAGCATTGCAATTAATATGCAGGTTAATGATTTGTTTATACGGGTCATTATATGGCGTTTGCGCTTTTATTTGAAAAAGTATGTTTTGTTTTTTACTTTTTGTTTTAACATTTTGTTGTCGGGTTCAAGCTTTAGTGCCTTTTCCCAATATTCCAATGCTTTGTCAATATCTGAATTCCAGAATAGTATGTCGCCGGCATGGTGGTATAGTTCGGCAGACTCTTCTTCCTCGTCGGCCAGAGCTTTTTCTATATAAGCTTTAGCTTCGACGTAATTTTTTTTCTTGAACATAATCCATGCGTATGTGTCGAGCCATGTCGGTTCGTCGGGACGTTCTTTCAATGCATCGGCACACATCCGTTCGGCCTTGTCCAGATTTTTATCCTGTTCGGCAAGCAGATATGCGTAATTATTTTTTATCAGGTTGTTATTCGGGTTAAACAGTAATGCTTTGTCGTAGTATGCGTAGGCTGAGTCAAGTATCTGTGTGTTTGCGTATACGTCGCCAATCGAACCTAGTATCTGCGAGTGTGACTCTAAGTCGTTTTCCTGTATTTCAGACAGTGCTTTTTTGTATACACCGAGGGCTTTGTCATACTCTTTAAGCATTGTATGGTTTGAGCCTATTATCAACATAAGCATCGGGCTGCTAGGGAAATAATGCAGCCCTCGCTGTGCCTGTTCTATTGATTTTTCATAATTGCCTGTTTCTATATACAGGCTGGCCAGTGTACGCCAGCGGCTTTCAGTAGATGGGTCGATGTCGACGGCATAGCCCAGTTGTTCGGCAGCTCCGGCATAGTCTTGTACGGCAAGCAGGTATGAACAATATAAGTCGCGTAAGCTGACTTCGTGTGGGTTTTGCTCAAGCATGGTGGAAAACAGCGATTGTATACGCGGTTGCTGTGCCGGGTCGTCATAAAGTGTGCGTATATAATCGGACATAAGCTCCATCTTGGCATCAAGGCTTAGGCTTTCGCGAGACAGGGCGTTAAATACCTCTCTGTCGTATGCCAGCGAATCGTTTATGTTTTTAAAGTACATGGCACGCTGGTAGTATGCCAGTCCGGATGTTGAATCAATTTCGCATGCCCGGTTATAATAGGCAAGGGCAGAGTCGCCTTGTGAAAACATTGCAAAAATGTCACCGGCAAAAACATTGTATTCTGTATTTTCCGGCGAGGTTGCAATTAGTTTTTTTACTTCTGAAATTACTGAAGCCGTGTCAAGTGTTGCCATGTAAGTGCGCATTTTACGGCTGGTTATAGGAATGCTCTTACCTTTGGTTTGCTCAATACGGTCGTATATGCCGATAGCTTTTTTCAATGAGATAGAGTCGCGCCGTGCACTCAGGGCATCGGCAAGTTTGAATGCCGGTTCTAGCTTGGAGGGGTAGATTGAGTCGAGTAATGTCCATACGCGCACAGATTCGTCCAGATTACCCATGCGGTCGTTTACAGTGCCATACATAAAGGCATTATAATAGTCGGATGGTTCGGCATTGAAATGGCGTTGCATTAACTCATATCCGTTTTTGAACCTGATAGAGTCGTTTCCTGCAGTAGTCAGGTCGAAGTAACCTACATAGAATCCTGTTGTATGGTCGGCGGGGTTTAAGTCGTAGGCACGTCGCAGCAAATCATTATAGGCATCAGTGTTTCCTATTGCAGATTGGCGTTGTGCTTCCATGAATATATAGTCAGCCTTTCGCCGGTCTGCCCCCTCCGGTTTGCTGTTTTTGCCTTGAATATGGTTTACGGCTAGTATATATGCCGCTATTAACAGAATAAACTTTAACTTCTGACTCATTAGTATGTTACATTACGAATAAAATATAATGCTTGGCTGCCTGTTTTAACGGGGTGTTTCTAATTTAGCCCGGTATGACCGAATGCCCCGTCGCCGCGCTTTGTATCGTCTAGACGTTCAACACTTTCCCATTCAACGTGGGTGTATTGTTTTACAACCATTTGACATATACGCTCTCCGTCGTTTATAACAAACGGAGTGTCAGACATGTTTATTACAATAATGCCTATCTCTCCGCGATAATCGGCATCGATTGTCCCGGGGGTGTTAACCAACGATATGCCGTGTTTAAGTGCGAGGCCTGAACGGGGCCTGATCTGGCATTCGTATCCGTGTGGAAGCTGTATGTACAGCCCGGTTGGAATCAAGGCTCGTTGCAACGGCTTTAATTCGACCGGCTGGGTTAAAAATGCTCGAACATCCATTCCGGCCGATGAAAAAGTTTCGTAAGCTGGTAATGGATGGTGCGATTTGTTTATTATTTTTACTTTTATACGTTCCATCGTTTTTGGATTTTATAGTGTTAAAACATGCCTGTTTGTATTTTGGTTTTTAATAGCCATTCAAATATAACAGGTTTGTTTACAACTGCGGAACCGGCATCGGGTCAGACGCGGTTCCGCAATATGTTGTATTATTGTGGCCTGATAGGCTTGAATTAGTTTGCGCTACTTTTTACGTAACGGGCGTTGAGGCCTTTTATAACTTCGTCAGTGATGTCAAGGGCTGGATTGAAGTATACTCCGGCTGCCTTGTAAAGTATGGCATCGTAACCTTTTGTTTTGTTAAATTCTTTTATGAACGATTCAATTGAATCGGTAAGTTGCATTTGCTGCTGTAGCATTTCCTGTTCTGCTTCGCGCTGTAGGCTTGCAAGGTAGTTTTGTGCTTCAACCTGCTTTTTGTTCAGCAGCTCCTGATCGGCGTTGAAACTTTCTTGTGAAAGATAGCCGTTGCTGTTTATTTTCTGCTGAATCGAGTTGCCGAGCTTTTGTATTTCGGCACCACGTGTTCTTTGTGCGTTATCCATTTTGGAAATCTGGCGTAATTGTGCTTCTTTGAAGTCCTTTGCCAGATTGTAGTGGGCAGCGATAGAGTCAGCGTCAATATAACGGATGTTTATAGAACTTGTAACATTCTGTGCATCTGACTGATTAGCCGGCTGCGATGCTGTTTTGTCGTTGTTTGAACATGATGTCATGGCCATAGCCGCCATGAGGAAAAGAATTTTAACACAAGGTGTAATCTTTTTCATTGTTTAAATGGTGTATTTTTTTAATTGATTTATCATTTGTTTTTGTTGTCATGCGCCGAGACGCAGTTTATATTGCGCGAGCGCAGGGCAGCATTGTTGTGGATGTGACCCGACGGGAACTTTGACCCTCTGATAAACAGTACTTTTACACCAAGCAATATAATGGCTATAAGCAATAGGGCTATTGTGCATATTATCGTAATCACTTCAAGTTGTCTTTTTGCACTGCAAATATAAGAAACGAATTACAATTTTGGAATTATATCAATTTTATTTTGTAACTTAGGCTTCGAAAACAATATGTTTTTAACAATTTTACACACTAGCTGCCGCTCGTAAATTGAGTTGTATGGCAGCATGGTTAAAAAATGATTTGGAGTGTAACTAATATAGCAAATAATATAAGTGTAAAATAAATATCAAAAGATATGACAATAAAAGATTTAAAACCCACACTTGTCTGGAATATTTTCGACCAGATAACCAAAGTGCCCCGTCCTTCAAAGAAAGAAGGCAAAATTCGCCAATACCTGTTGGATTTTGCGGCTGAGCATGGTATTGCCGTGAAGACTGATGCCGTTGGCAACGTGTTGATGAGCAAGCCGGCTACTCCGGGGCATGAACAGGCTCCCACGTTGATAATGCAAGGGCACATGGATATGGTGTGCGAGTCAAACAATAAGGATTTTGATTTTGAAAACACCCCTATAACCACTATTATTGACGGTGACTGGGTGCATGCCGACGGAACTACCCTTGGTGCTGATAATGGTATAGGTATGGCTGCATCGTTAGCAGTTATGGCCGATGATTCGCTTGTGCACGGACCGCTTGAAGCTTTGTTTACTGTTGATGAGGAAACAGGTATGACCGGGGCAAACAACCTTGGTGCTGATATGATGAACGGCACTATACTGCTTAATCTTGACTCTGAGGACGATGCCGAGGTTTATGTTGGTTGTGCCGGAGGCATTGACACGACTGTCGAATTCGAGTACAAGCGCGAAATGTCGGCTTCTGACTGTCATTGGTTCCGGGTTGAACTGGCAAATTTGTCCGGCGGTCACTCTGGCGGTGACATTCACGAAGGCAGGGCAAATTCAAACAAACTTCTGGCCCGATTCCTTTTCGGCCTACAGAAAAAGTATCCGGTAGCCCTGGCTGAAATTGACGGTGGAAACCTGCGTAATGCAATTCCGCGTGCAGCACATGCCGTGTTCGGGGTAAAAGTAGCGGTTAAAGAAGACGTAGTTGTAGATTTTAACAAGTTTGTGGCGGAGGTAGAAAACGAATATAAGGCTACCGATCCGGAAATGAAATTGACAATAGGTACTGCCGATAAGCCAGAGTTTACCATAGATGCCGATACATCCGTGCGATTGATACGCTCGTTGTATGCATGTCCACACGGTGTAATTTCTATGAGCCATGACCTTGAAAACCTTGTGGAGACATCAACAAATCTAGCTTCGGTTAAAATGAAACCGGGTAATATAGTGCTGATAACAACCAGTCAGCGTAGTTCTGTGGAAAGCCGTAAGTATGATATTGCAAGGCAGATAGAGGCTTTATTCCTATTGGCAGGTGCAAAGGTTACTCATGGCGACGGATACCCCGGTTGGGCCCCAAACATGAATTCGCCGATAATGAAGATTGCGTCAGACGCATATGAGGAACTTTATGGAATAAAACCGGCCATCAAGGCTATTCATGCAGGATTGGAATGCGGATTATTCCTGACTAAATATCCGAATCTTGACATGGTGTCGTTTGGACCGACATTACGCAATGTGCATTCTCCTTCGGAAAAAATGTATATTCCGGCTGTCGACCGTTTCTGGAATCAGCTTGTGCTGATTATTAAGAAGGTGGCAGATATGAAGTAGTAATCTTATAATAAGATAATAAGAAACATCCAGATATACAAACTGCCGGAAAAACTTCCGGCAGTTTGTATATCTGGATGTTTCTGTGCTTACAGAAAAGCTTTTACTGATATTTCTGTAATCCATATCCAAAGAGGGCAGAATACCATGAACATAACCACGCTTAATGCCAATGATGAAGTTCCGGTAGCGACGTAGGTGTCGTATTCGCTTGCAATTATAATGCCGGAGAATGCCGGAGGAAGCGCACCTGCAACAACAAGCATCTTGAGATTGAGTGGGTCCATTTTAAAGATAATTCCTACAATAAGGAGCAGTGCCGGCATTACTACCAATTTAAGGATAGTGCCCAATATTCCTTGCCAGTTGATATTGATTTTAACGGCTGACAGAGTCAGACCGGCGGCGAATACGGCCATTGAGGCATTGGCTCCTTTTATCAGGTCGAACGAGGGGCTAGCCCATGCCGGCCACGGAATGCCGGCTATTACCCATATTACGGCAAGAATTGGTGCCCAAGCTACAGGCTGGGCCAATGCGTGAAGAACAGGTCCCCAGATGCTTGTTTTTTTTCCGTTAGAAGCTGCCTGCGATTTGCTTGCGTTGAGTAATGACAGTCCGACTGGTATTCCTATTGCGTTAACAACAATTCCTACAATGGCAACAACCAGTGCTACGTAGGGAGTAGTACCGAAAATTGGTTCTAGCACGGCAAAGCCAAGAAACCCTATCGTCGGAGAGCCGCATATAAGGGCCATTATTGCACCGTCTGCTTTGTTTAGCGATTTGAAACAGTAGCTGTAAATGTAATACACCAGCATAAAGCAGAACATAATTACAACAAGTGATATTAACGACAGCTTTATGTCTTTAATCAGCATTTCACGGCTTGCGTCGACTATTGAAACAAACAATGCTGCAGGAAGGGCATAGTCCAGCACTACTTTGTTGAATTTTTTTGCATCGTCTCCGGAAAATATTCCTTTTTTGCCAGAAATATACCCGGCAAGCATCACTACCATTATGGGGACTATTGCGTATAAAATAATGTGTAACATAAAATCTATATTAAGGTAAATAACCGTTTCCCGGAATTTGCAGCCATATCCGGAGAACCGGTGTTAATAGGTTAGCTTTATATCGTGTTTCAGAATATTACGGTTTAAACCGTAATATTCTGAAGCGATGCAGGATTCAGATATCCTATGTGTCCGCTTTCCTTTCCAGAGTCTGCCGCTAGTTGAACATCGATAAGGCATGGCTTTTTTGAAGCAATAGCTTCGGAGAGGGCATTTTTTAAATCGGCCGGGTTGGTCACATAGTATGTCTGTGCCCCGAATGCATCGCCTATTTTGTCGAAACGGGCATTAACGTCAAGGGTTGTAGGTGCTGGGTCGCCGTCGTTCGACATATTTACGCCGATACCGTTATATATGCCTCCGTTATTAAAAATAACAACAGTTACAGGTAGTTTAAACCGGCATATAGTGCTGAATTCCATGCCTGAAAATCCGAATGCGCTGTCGCCTTCAACAGCTACAACGCTTTTGCCTGTAGCCATTGCCGCACCTATGCACGAGCCCATGCCCATGCCCATTATAGCCCATGTGGCACAGTCAATGCGGTGGCGAGGTTGTGACATGTTTACCGCGTCGCGTGTATCGTCGAGCGTATTTGCCCCTTCGTTAACCAATATTACGTCGGGGTTTGATTCCAGCACGGGCTTGATTGCCGACAGGGCGGTCCAGTGGTTCATTGGCTGTGTCGATGCATTTTGTTGCAGTCGCTCGTCTAACTTGGCTTTTTTTACCTTTGTTTCGGCTTGTAGCTGTGTTACCCATGCCGGGTCCATGCTTGTTTTGTGGTTGCCAAGCTGCGACAATATAGCCGTAAGCGAACTGTCAAGGTCGCCAATGACAGGGGCGGCTATTGGCCTGTTTATGTCTATTTCCTGTGGGTCAATATCTAATTGTACAAATTTTGTGTCGGAATTCCATTTTCCGTGTCCGCGAGACAGCAGCCAGTTCAGGCGTGCGCCTATAAGCACAACCACGTCTGCTTGCTGCATTATGGTTGAGCGGCAAGAAATGGCGCTTAGTGGGTGGTTGTCAGGCATAAGCCCTTTGGCCATAGACATGGGGTAGAATGGTATGCCGGTGCTTTCAACAAGCTGTTTAACCTTATTTTCTACCTGGGCATATGCTGCGCCTTTACCTATGAGGAATACCGGTTTCTTTGCCGAGGAAATAAGCTCCACGGCACGTTTTACAGATTCTTCAGACGGAACCATTGCAGGAACCAGGTCTACAGGCTTGTAGAATAACTTTTCTGCATCTGCCATATTCATTATTGCGCCAAGGCAGGGGGTGGTAATATCCAGGTATACACCTCCGGGACGACCGGATATTGCGGCGCGGTATGCTCTTACCACAGCTGTAGGGATGTCCTCCGGCTTGTTTACCCGATAGGCGGCTTTTACAAGGGGCTTGGCTATACTTAATTGATCGAGCCCTTCGTAAGTCCCTTGTCCAAGGTCGATAGGTTCCCGTTCGCTAGAACCGGAAATCTGAATCATGGGATAGCAGTTTACTGTCGCGTTGGCGGTTGCCGTGAGTCCGTTTAAGAATCCAAGTGAGGAAACTGTAAGCAGTACGCCTGGTGTTTTTGTAAGATAACCGTGGGTTGCGGCTGCCATTCCGGCATTTTGTTCGTGATGAAATCCGGCAAAACGAATTCCTTGTTCTTGGGCTATATAGGCAAAATCGGTTACGGGTATTCCCACAAGTCCGTACATGTTAGTTATGCCGACCATACGGAGGGCTCTGGCCAGTATGTACATTCCAGTTACCTGGTTGGGATATTTGGGCGTTTGCAGTGTTGCCTTGTTGGCGCTTGCTGCAGAATTTGAAGTGTCCATATTTGTTTATTTTATAAATAGTTGTAATAATATTAATAAACAGGTAAGGCCTGAATGCCTGGAATAATAAATCCATTTGTAGCATTCATGGCCATACCGTTTTTATAGTTTAATGAGCCGGTTCGGCAACCTTTGGCATGGGGGCAGTGGTGCCGTTGGCCTTGAATTGCTCAATTTGCTGCGGTGTATATCCATAGGTTCTGAGAATTTCTTCAGTGTTACCACCAAGAGACGGGCAGGGACCATAGGACGGGGTATAGTTCGACATTGTGAACGGGCATCCTACAGTTACGAATTCGCCAATTTCTCCACCCTGGTTTATTTTTACAAGGGTATTTCCGTCGTATAGGCTTTCATCTTCCATAATTTCCTTGGTGCTTAATATTGGTGCACATGGAACGCCGTAAGGAGCAAGCTTGCTTACTACTTCCAATTTTGTATATTGAAGTGTCCATTGTTCAATACGGGAAATAACCTGGTCTTTATGCCGGTCACGGGCATCGGCGGTGTTAAAATCGGGATTTGTAAGCCAGTCTTCAAATCCAAAAGCCTGACATGCTTTTGTAAAGTCTTTTGCATCACGTTGCAGAATTATGTAGGTATAGGCATTCGGATCGTTTTCCCATCCTTTACATTTGAATGTCCATCCAAGAACGCCAGACCCTTCTATATTGCCCGAACGGGGTACATAGTCGGGGAATTTTTCTTTTGGATATTGAGGGAACTGTGTGAGATAGCCTATTTTATCCAAGGTAAGTTGGTCGCGAGTTTTGATTCGGCACAAGTTAAGACAGGCGTTGTGCATAGACTGGTAAACATATGTTCCTTCTCCCGTTATCTGACGCTGCAGCAATGCTGCAAGCAGACCTATAAGCAGGTGCATACCGGTGTTGGAGTCGCCAAGCGCGGCACCACTTTGGGTGGGGATGTTGTATTCGCCGGAATACCACCCCGTTGTTGATGCGGCACCGGCTGTAGCCTGGGCAACGGGTTCGTATGCTTTAAGATCTTTGTATTTTGATGTAACAGGGAAACCTTTTATAGTTCCGTAAATACATTTTGGGTTTAGTTTGTGAACTTCTTCCCATCCGAAGCCAAGCTTGTCCATTGCTCCCGGGTGCAGGTTCTCGACAAATATATCACAATCCTGTATAAGTTTTGTAAGAATTGCTTTTCCGTCGGGCGTTGCTGCGTCCAGGGTTAACGATTTTTTGTCGCTATTAAGTTGTAAAAAGTAATAGCTTGGCAGTTTTGGGTCAAATTGGAGTTCGCCTCGTGTTGCGTCGCCTTTGCCGGGGCGTTCAATTTTAATAACTTCGGCTCCAAGCCAAGCAAGCATCTGCGTGCAAGAAGGACCCGATTGCACAGCTGTAAAGTCAACGACTTTAATTCCTTGTAGAGGTGCGGTGTTCATAGTCTTATAAATTATATTTGTGAATAGTCGCTATAAGTAACTAGAAAAGTTACACAAAGCATTTTGTGATAAATTTTAAAGCTACACCATTAAAACATCCGGTAGCGTACAAAGTTGGCTCATAAATGAAATTAAATATAATTTAACAGACGTGTTGTTGATTGTTGCCTTTTGTTGGCACTTTGCTGCCTTAAACCGGTTAATGGTTGGCATTCGCTATTTTTTCATCGGATTTTTCTAGCTATATTTGTGAAATTATGAAGAATATTGCTGTAGTTCTAGCTGGAGGAAGCGGCCGGCGATTTGGTGCAGAAAAGCCAAAACAGTTTCTTGTAGTAGCCGGGCGTACTATTTTGGAACATACGCTGTCGAAGTTTGACAAGCATCCCGATATTACAGGCATTTGCCTTGTTGTGCATCCCGACTATATGTCAGAGGCATCGCTTATTATAGAAAATGCAGGCTTTTCAAGGCCTGTGACATTACTTGCCGGGGGAAAGGAACGTTATGATTCTTCACTGGCGGCAATACGGCATTATAATTCAGTTTATGCCTCGGGAGTTGATATAAACTTGCTATTCCATGACGCTGTGCGCCCTATGATAAGTGCCGATATTATTACGAATTTGGTTCGGGAGCTTGATTATTGTAGTGCTGTGTGTGTGGCTGTGCCTGCTACAGATACGCTTTATTGTATAGATGCCGGTCGCAATATCATGGATATTCCTGACAGGGCACGGATATGGAATGCCCAGACACCTCAGGGATTCAGGCTTGAACTGATAACGCAGGCTTATGAAAAGGCAATATCAGATCCTGCATTTGCAACAACAGACGATTGTGGCGTTGTTTTCCGCTATATGCCGGAACAAAGTATAAAGATTGTAGAAGGTGATCCGTGTAATATAAAGCTTACGTATAAAACCGATATGGATCGTCTTGAAGTACTGTTAGAAGATATGTAGCAATCCAAAAAATATATAAGTAGCAGCATCGTTTGGTGCTGCTACTTATATATTTTTTGGATTGCTTGCCGTTGTAATTCTATTTGCTAAGTAGTGAAACTAGTTGGGCCGCAGAATTTTTTGTGTCGACTTTAGTTATTACATGTGTTATTCTATGGTCGGCATCGGTTACAAACGTAGTGCGTACCGTGCCCATGTATTCACGCCCGGCCATTTTCTTTTTTTGCCATACGCCGAATGCCTGGTTTACTTCTGTTTCAGGGTCGCTTAACAGCAGAAACGGCAATGAGTATTTATTGGCAAACTTTATATGGCTGGCAACAGAATCTTTGCTTATTCCAATAACTGTATATCCCATTTGTTGCAATTCCGTGTAACCGTCGCGCAGTGAGCAGGCTTCTGCCGTGCATCCTGGTGTGTTGTCTTTGGGATAAAAGTAAATAATCAGAGGCTTTCCTGAAAATTCAGAAGCACTTACTTTGTTTCCTTCTGCGTTGTAGCCCAAAAAATCGGGAATTATGTTTCCTGTTTCCATTTATTCAAAGTTTTTTAAGTGTTATACTTATATTGAAATGATAAATGTTTCTAACCATATAACAACTATTCCTGCAATATATCCGGCTAGTGCCATCCATGATATCCGCTTCAGATACCATATAAATGAAATTTTTTCTATACCCATGGCAACTACGCCTGCAGCAGAACCGATAATAAGCATGCTGCCACCTACGCCGGCGCAAAATGTAAGAAGGTGCCAGAACAGGCCGTCTTGAACAAAATATGCGGCATAGCCTACGGCATCAGGAGAGGCAACGGGATACATGTTCATACATGCTGCAACAAGCGGGACATTGTCTACTATTGACGAAAGTACGCCTATTATTCCGCTTATGATGTAGGGTTCATGTATTGTTGTGTCTAGCCATTGGGCCATATGTGTAAGTATGTTGGCTTGTTGTAAGGCAGATACGGCCATAAGTATGCCTAGGAAAAACAAAATTGTAGGCATGTCGATTGATTTTAGGGCTTGCGATATGCGTCCTTCCATTTTCCCGTCGAGTTTATAACGGCGCACAACGAGTTCGGTTATCAGCCATAATATACTGAGCGATATGAGAATGCCCATATATGGTGGAAGCCCGGTGGCCGCTTTGAAAATAGGCACAAATAATAATCCGCCTACACCGCATATAAGTATTGCACGCGATAGCTTAGGCAGGTGTTCGTTTATATGATATCCTATTCGTTCATTGTCGGCACATATTGGCTCCATTGGTGCTGGTTTTATCATACGTGTGCCAATGAATGTAGGTATTACTACAGAAACTATGCACGGAATAATGAGATTTACAACAAGGTCTACCGACGAAACATAATTCTTCATCCACAGCATTATTGTGGTTATATCGCCAATTGGCGACCATGCGCCTCCGCTGTTGGCGGCAATTACTATGATACATGCAAAAAGCCACCGTTCTTTTACGTCGCTTATCATTCGTCGCAACATCATTACCATTATTATGGTGGTTGTCATGTTGTCAAGGATACTTGACATGAAAAATGCCACAAATGTAAGAATCCACATCATGCCGCGTTTGTTTTTTGCATGGATACGGTTTATTATAAGTCCGAAACCGCCGTATTTGTCAATTAATTCAACAATAGTCATAGCCCCAATGAGGAATATGACTATCTCGCAAGTGTCGCCAAGAGCGGTTATGAGGCGCTCTGAAATCACTTCGTGGGTTATGGCCGGGTCGTTTACTCCAAGGGCGTAGATTGCCCATAACAATCCGCACATTAACAATGCAAAAGTGGCTTTGTTTATGTGCGTTACATGTTCAAAAGCTATCATAATATAGCCCAGAACAAACACAATAAGCATTAATGTTACCATGGTGGCTAACGTTCTAAGGTTGTTAATTAATAATCGCTGTATACAGGAGTGTGCCTTTTATTGTCAGGCACACTCGTAAAAGTTTGTTTTTATGAATTTTGGGAGAGAGGGTAGGGCTAGCATCCGGTTATTTCCCGGATTACAATCTTTATTGATTCGGCCAATTCGTTTGCTTTTTCCATTGTCTGCGCTTCTGAATAAATTCTTATTATAGGTTCTGTGTTTGATTTGCGCAGATGTACCCAGCTGTCGGGAAAGTCTATCTTTACTCCGTCAATGTCTGTTATGGTTTCGTTGTTGTACTTTTCTTTTACGGCAGTCAGTATTGCGTCAACATCCAGACTGGGTGTAAGTTCTATCTTGTTTTTTGCTATTGCATATTGAGGATAGCCGGCTTTTAGTTCCGACACCGTTTTTCCGCTTTTAGCCAAAAGTGTAAGAAATAATGCAACACCCACAAGGGCATCGCGGCCGTAGTGCAGTGCTGGATAAATAACGCCACCGTTGCCTTCGCCCCCGATAACGGCTCCTGTTTCTTTCATTTTTGTGACAACGTTAACTTCGCCTACTGCGGCGGCGGAATATGTGCAACCATGATTGTGTGTAATGTCGGCTAATGCACGCGACGAACTTAGGTTTGAAACTGTAGAACCCGGTGTATGGCTTAATACATAGTCGGCTACAGAGACAAGCGTGTATTCTTCTACAAACATCTCGCCGTTTTCCATAACTATTGCCAGACGGTCAACATCGGGGTCGACAACAAATCCTACATCAGCCTTGCTGTTGCGCATAAGGCTGGAAATATGGGTCAGGTTTTCTGGTATCGGCTCAGGTGTGTGGGCAAACTTACCGTTTGGCTCACAGTTAAGTTCTATAATGTTTTTTACGCCTAGCGCGCGAAGCAGTTTTGGAATAATGGTTCCTCCTACTGAGTTTACAGCATCTACTGCAACCGTAAAGTTTGCGTTGCTGATAGCTTTTACATCTACTAGGTTCATGCCTAGAACGGCATCGATATGCCGGTCGGCATAAGTGTTGTTTGTATATATGGTTCCAAGCTGGTCAACCGGTGCGAACACAAAGTCCTCGGCTTCTGCAATGCGGAGTACTTCTTTCCCCTGTGCGTCATTTAAGAACTCCCCTTCGTGGTTTAACAGTTTCAGGGCATTCCATTGTGCCGGGTTATGCGATGCAGTGATAATGATGCCGCCACAGGCTTTTTCCATAACAACGGCTATTTCTGTGGTTGGCGTTGTTGCCTGCCCTATTGACACAACGTCAAATCCCATGCCGTTAAGTGTTGCCGTAACAAGGCCTTCTACCATCTGACCTGATATGCGTGCATCGCGTCCGACTACTATTTTGCGTTGTTTTAATGTAGTTGAGTCATTTATAAATCTGGCATATGCAGCTGTGAATTTCACTATATCGAGCGGACTTAGCCCTTCGCCCGGTACGCCGCCAATTGTTCCTCTGATTCCGGAAATTGATTTAACTAGTGACATATATGTTTTTGGAAATTGTTTTTAATAGTTTTATTGCATCGGAGAGGAGAAGAATATAGGTTGGGATTGCCTATATGCGGCTTTTAAAATAACGTATGTTGTACATATAAGGAATCACGTTGGCGATGTCTTCGTTTCGTCCGGCTTGTGAACGAATAACAAGGTCGACTTCGCATCCATAACCAAGATATTCAAGCGGCACCTGTATTCCTTCGCCCCAGGTTATGGAGTTTTGTGAAGTGGTATTTTGATAACGGAACTGTTCGGGATAGGTAACGTCGTCGGAGTTGCCCGTGCCTTCCGGCAGTTTCCCATCTGTGTAATCTGCCAGGTTATAGCGAGTGAACCGAATGTATACAAGGTCATTTTTCTTGGCCATGTTTTCCGTGTCGCCTTTAGAAATGACGCGCATATATACAAGCCCGTCGGAATCCATTTTGTAGAATGGCGCGTCGGGTCCGGCTTCAAATTCATTGTTTTCCGGAATGTGCCCAACCACCTTTTGGTCGGCAAGGTACCTGTTGATATGTTTCGTCTCGGATTCCAGTCTGTCGGCGTAACTTGTATTGTCGTCGCACGATGTAAGGCCTGATGCCAGTGCCGTCATCAGTGCCATAATTGAGAATATTCGTGGAAGTAGCTTCATGTTGTCAATATAATAGTTTAAGTGATTTGTTTAAATTTGTGTATTTGTTTCTTTAAGATATTCTTCGATTACGGGCTTTGTTCTGTTGAACACTTCCAGGGCTTTGTCAAGCGGACACCGCAGTTCTCCTCCGGCAGCGTTTATATGTCCGCCGCCATTGTAGAAGTTGTTGCATATTAGGTCTGCCCTGAAGTTGCCTACGCTGCGTGTGGAAACTTTTATTTGGTGGGAATCCTGACGCAGATAAACCGAATATACAATGCCTTCTATTGCCAACGGCTCGTTGACCAGGCCTTCGTCGTCACCAGGTACATAGGAGAACCGGGCAAGGTCGTCGGCATTCAATACAATTAGGGCTGTATGCAGGTGGGGATATATGGTCATTTTTTCCGCTATGGCGTACGACTGCAGCTTTAATACGGATTCCGACTTTGTATTCATTACTTTTTTGTATATATCGTCTTTGTCTATTCCGCGCCTAATAAGGTCGGCTACAATTAGATATAATTCCGGGTCGTTTGAGTTGAACGAGAAGTTCCCGGTGTCGGTCATCATTCCGGTATAAATACATGTTGCAACATCGTGGTTTATCATTTCAGCCAGGCCCATTTGAAAAATGAGCCGGTATAGCAGTACGGCCGTTGAGGACTGTTCGGGGTGCGATATCGTAATGTCTGAAAATGATTCGGGTCCACGGTGATGGTCTATCAATATTTTTTTTGCATTTGACGCTTCCAGAGCCGGGCGCATTTTGTCGACACGGTTAATAGCGTTAAAATCAAGACAAATAATCAGACCGGCATTGTCAAGAAGATTCCGGGCTGTTTCTTCTTGTTGAGAAAACGGCACTATTGAATGAATTGCCGGTAGGGAGTTAAGGCTTTTTGGTGGCCTGTCTGGTGTGACAACACAGGCATTTTTTTCCAAAGCCTTAAGGATAAGCGTCAGCGCCAGCGACGAGCCTATAGCATCGCCGTCTGGCGACTTGTGGCACGTTACAACGATGCGGTCATTTATGTCAATCAGTTCTATAACGCTTTTTACTAGCTTCGGGTCAATTATCTGCTTAAGCATAGCTGTTCTATGGAAACGGTATGTTGCATCGTGTAAATGGTGCAGCATACAAAAATAATTGCAAATTTAGCAAAAAGTTCCGTTCCGTATTCTACATGAATATTTAAAAGACCTAATTTTATGCCCATATGTTGTTTTATTCAGTATTATGGCTTAATAATATGGCCTGGTTAATGCCTTGTTATCATAATTTCACAATAAAAACAACATTATGATTTTGATTGGTTGACATTTTTGACGAAATTTGCATCGGTAAGAGAAAAACAGACATATAAAAATATAAACTAAATTAGTTAGAGAATGGAGAAAAGTGCGCTTCAGAAGGCTCGTTCGGTTTACAAACCCAAACTGCCCGTCGTTATGACAGGCGCTGTAAAAGCGGTAGAAGGAAAAGATACCAACTCAGTTGCTGACCAAGAGGAAATAAAGGCGTTGTTCCCCAACACATACGGATTGCCTGAAATTCAGTTTGAAAAAGACTCTGCTCCTGCAAAAGGCGCTGCGCCAATTAATGTTGGTGTCATATTGTCGGGAGGCCAGGCTCCCGGTGGGCATAATGTTATAAGCGGTTTGTTTGACGGAATAAAAAAAGTGAACCGCGAAAGCCGTCTTTACGGGTTCCTTATGGGACCAGGCGGATTTGTCGATCACCAGTATATGGAGCTGACTGCAGACATTATTGACCAGTTCCGTAACACCGGCGGATTCGATATTATTGGTTCCGGACGAACAAAACTGGAAACAAAGGCCCAGTTTGACAAAGGCCTTGAAATTCTCAAAAAACTTAACATACAGGCGCTGGTAATTATAGGTGGCGATGACTCAAATACCAATGCCGCTATTTTGGCCGAATATTATAAGCAGATTAATGCAGGAGTCCAGGTTATAGGATGCCCGAAAACAATTGACGGCGACCTTAAAAATGACGTTATTGAGACTTCTTTTGGCTTTGATACTGCTACAAAGGTTTATTCGGAAGTTATAGGCAATATTCAGCGTGATTGCAACTCATCGAAAAAATATTGGCATTTTATCAAACTTATGGGACGCTCCGCAAGCCATATCGCGTTGGAGTGTGCGTTGCAGTGCCAGCCGAATGTTTGCATTATATCGGAAGAAGTAGAGGCGAAAAAAATGACGCTTAACGATATCGTAGACTATATTGCCGATGTTGTGGCAGCTCGTGCCGCTGATGGAAAAAACTTTGGCACAGTGCTTGTTCCTGAGGGACTTATTGAATTTATTCCGGCAATGAAGGCGCTTATTGCAGAGCTTAACGATTTGCTGGCAACGAATGCCGAAGAATTCTCTCACGTGGACCCGTCAAACCGTATTGAATGGGTTGCATCGCGTTTGAGCGATATAAATAAAGAAATATTCACCAGTCTGCCGGAGGGTGTGGCAAACCAGCTGTGCCTTGACCGTGACCCCCACGGAAATGTACAGGTGTCGCTGATTGAAACAGAGAAACTGCTTGGACATATGGTGGCAAGGCGTCTCGACTTATTAAAAGCTAATGGACGCTTTGTCGGTAAATTTGCCACACTGTTCCATTTCTTTGGATATGAGGGCCGTTGTGCCGATCCGTCGAACTTTGATGCCGATTATTGTTATGCATTAGGATTTAATGCCGCGTGCCTTATCAAATCGGGTCTTACCGGGTATATGTCGAGTGTAAGGGGGCTGACAAAACCTTCTGTACAATGGACAACCGGAGGTATACCGATTACGATGATGATGAACATGGAGCGTCGTCACGGACAGATGAAGCCTGTTATTCAGAAAGCGCTTGTTGACCTAAACGGAAAGCCGTTTAAAAAATTTGCAGCCAGTCGCGAGCGTTGGGCCAAAAATACGGAGTTTATATATCCCGGTCCAATACAGTATTTCGGCCCGGCTGAAGTTTGCGACCAGCCGTCGCTTACACTTAAATATGAGCACGAATAAAAAAACCGTATTCCGGTTTGTAAAATAATCCCGAATCACAGCTTGCAAAGAACCGCCCTGGGAAGCAATTTAGCTTGGGCGGTTCTTTTTTTATTTATGAAGAAGCAGGCTAAAATACATGTTGTGTTTGGTTTTGCATTATTTAACTAAACTTCGGCTTCAATTGAATCAGGCTTTTCATGCTGTATAGTGCCTTAAAGTAAATTTTGTGTAAATTTGCATAACAAACACTTTGCTATAAAATCAATCATTTCATATATCAATCATTCAAAATTATGACTCAGAAATTCTGCTATTCCCTGATGTTGGCAGCTGTGCTTGCACTTACAGGATGTGGCAAAAAAATGAATCAATTTAAAGCGGATTACTTTAATGTAAATCCAAATCCGCTTGAAGTTGTAGGCGATAAGGTTCCGGCTAAAGTTACAGGTAATATTCCCGGAAAGTTTTTTGTTAAGAATGCCGAAGTAACTGTTACTCCTTATCTGGAATACAATGGTGTGGAAGTAGCATCGTCGCCTTACACTTTCCAGGGCGAAAAGGTGCGTGGAAACAACCCTGTTGTAAATTATGAGAATGGTGGAACCGTGACTATACCGGTTCAATATGCATATACTCCTGAAATGCGTAAAAGCAACCTTGTGCTGGCGTTTACTGTGAAGCAAGGCGGAAAACAATATGTTCTGCCCCGTGTAAAGGTTGCAACAGGTGTTGTTGCAACAGCGGCGCTTGCCAACGTAGGGGCTGTTAACCCGGCAATCGCACCTGATAAATTCCAGCGCATAATTAATGAAAAATATGATGCCGATATCAAATTCCTTATAAACCAGGCTAATATCCGCGCCGGAGAACTTAAGTCAGACGCAATTCTCGGACTTCATAAGGAACTTGCCGATGCGAATGATGACGGCCGTCGCGAGATTAAGGAAATTAATGTATCGTCGTATGCCTCGCCTGAAGGAGGGCTGGACATAAATACAAAACTGGCATCTAACCGCGAGAAGAATACCGTTGACTACATGCGCAAGCAACTCAAAAAGGACAATATAACCGAGTTTGGCGAGCTTACCGCGAACTTTACTGCCGAGGACTGGGAAGGCTTCCAGAAACTTGTAGCAGCTAGCAATATACAAGATAAGGAACTTATTTTAAGTGTATTGTCAATGTATAAAGATCCGGAACAGCGCGAGCGTGAAATCAGGAACTTGTCGTCGGTATTCGACCAGCTTGCCGAGCAGATACTTCCACAGTTGCGCTATTCGCGTATTACAGCCTCTATCGATGTTATTGGCAAGAGTGACGAAGAAATAATGAACATTTATCTGCTTAATCCAAAGGCTTTGAGCATTGACGAAATTCTTTATGCCGCAACTTTGACAAACGATAACGACAAGCGTCTTCAAATTTACGAT
>SSTG01000200.1 GCA_004801635.1 Muribaculum caecicola
AAAAACCTCCGTCAGGAGGCATTACGGCGTAATCCCACGTCTGCCTGGCTGCATCATAGCCCCTTACCCATATTACTCGCGACGAGTTTCCTTTCGAAGCCAGAAACTCAATGTTATGGGTGGTATATATCCACATACAGTCGGGACGCATACTTTCCAGCCTGTCCCAGATTGCAGTTGTCGTTGACGGGTGAAGGAACATGTCTGGCGAGTCAACGAATATCACCCCGTTTTTAGGAGCATATTGTACAGCGCCTAAATAGTATAAAACAGCTTTTTCTCCATCGCTTAGTCTAAGCTGCGAATAGCTTTCTCCATCCTGATGGTTTGAAAACAATATTCGTCCGCTTTCGCGAAGAATCCTGTTGTTTGGAAATGCCTCAAGCCATGCGCGTGCAAGTATGTCAAGTTTGCTTACAGGAAGTGACGCATTATGGTTCTCGATTTCTGCCATAGCCAGTTTGTGGTCGAGAAGGTTCATCATTTCCTCGTTGACCATCAAAGCTATAAGCCGTTCAATCTGTGTGTAGTTGTCATTACGCAGAAATGCCGAGTTTTTAATTGCCTGCTGGTAAAGTGTGTCTATAGAGCCTGGCAACGGGTCGGTAGTAGTGGTATTGTATATGGCGTTAAGTGCCGACATTCTGAACGACTCAGGCGATGTGTCGGCAATAAGGCGGTCGGTAAACCGGGTTTTGCCCGAACCGTTGGCGCCAATAATAATTATGCGGTTGCACCCCGTGGTAAATTCTTCCCTTTCGCCTTCTGCGTTGGGTGGCAGCAATAGGTTGTATGCCATAAGCAAATGAAATGATTCAATGCAAAAATAACATTTTATTGCCGTTAAACCAAACCAAGGTAATATTTTGTTATTGTGTTTAGATTGACTTTACACTTAATTTTCTAAATTTGCATATAATGTGTTTTTATTAAATAGAAGTGATATATTAACATTCATGTGCTTGTTTTTGGCACGTGGGTAGTTGTACATTTGCACTATAATCAGAAATTAATTACAACAATATATTGACATGGAAAAAAACGAAAAATCCAAAAAAGTAGTGCTCAAGAAAAAAGACGCTGCCGACCCGATGGTAGCGAAACGACAAGCTCTTGATGCGGCTATGGAAAAAATAGAAAAGGCTTACGGCCGGGGGGCTATTATGAAGCTTGGCGACGAACAGGTTGAAAACATCGAGGTTGTGTCAACAGGTTCAATAGCGCTTAATCACGCCCTTGGAGTTGGCGGATTTCCACGAGGCCGAATCACTGAGATTTTTGGTCCGGAATCGTCGGGTAAGACTACTCTGGCACTCCATGCCATTGCCCAGGCACAAAAAAATAACGGTATTGCCGCGCTGATCGATGCCGAGCATGCTTTCGACCGTTTTTATGCAGCCAAACTTGGCGTTGATGTCGACAACCTGCTGATTTCCCAGCCCGACACCGGCGAGCAGGCCCTTGAAATTGCCGAGCAGCTTATACGCTCGTCGGCAATAGATATATTGGTGGTTGACTCCGTAGCGGCCCTTACCCCTAAATCGGAACTTGAGGGAGATATGGGCGACCGCAGCGTGGGCCTTCAGGCCAGACTTATGTCGCAGGCCATGCGCAAGCTTACAGGCTCTATTGCACGCACAAACACAACATGTATATTCATAAACCAGTTGCGTGCAAAAATTGGCGGACTTAGTTTTGGGCCACAGGAAACAACAACCGGCGGTAACGCTTTAAAATTCTATGCTTCGGTGCGTATAGACATTCGCGGCCTTGGACAGGTTAAGGACGGCGAAGAACCTATAGGCCGCCATGTGAAAACCAAGGTTGTTAAAAACAAAGTGGCACCTCCGTTCAAAGTAGCTGAGTTCGACATTCTTTTCGGCGAAGGTATTTCGCATGAATCGGAAGTGCTCGACCTGGGTGTTGACTTGGGTATAATTAAAAAAAGCGGTTCATGGTTCAGCTACGGCGACTCAAAGCTGGCTCAAGGAAGGGAGGCTGCAAAAAATGTTCTGGCCGACAATCCCGATTTGACAGACGAAATCGAAGCCAAGATAATGGCTGCGTTAAATGAAGCAGGTCAGAAACCAAACAAGAAATCACTTAAACTAAAGTCGGTATCTTCTTCTGCTTCCGACAACGATGATTCGGCACTCGCTGCAGGTGGTGAAAACCCGTTGCCACGCATTGACGACGACTTTGTGATGGACGACGACGATGATTTTGCCATTGAAGACGACGTTAGAGAGTGAATCTGGGCATAATGAAAAAACAGGGCGACAGAACTAAATTAAATTTTGTCGCCCTGTTTCTGCTAATGTTGAAAATATAATGGCTGTTTGTTATTGATTATGCATTACAGGCATTCGTTGCCGTACATACTATTTTTCTTTAAGAGCCGTTTTTATTCCTTTTACAAATTTTGAAGGGTCGCGGAAATCGGGATGTCCTTTGGCATTTCCTTTGCGGTCAACAAGTATATAATACGGAATACCGTCAACTTCAAACTGGCTGCGCAGGTATTTTATCTGTTCTTCATTCAACAGGTAATGAAGCCCGTTGATATTTGAAATCAGATTATTATACTGGTTTATATCAGACGATACATCGGCTATGTATATCCACACTATGTCTTTATCCGAAAGCTCGTTTTCTTTAAGTGGTTCATTTCTTTTCAATGCTGCACGGCACGGGCCGCACCATGTATTCCATAAGTCGACAAGCACTACTTTACCTTTATGTGGGGCAATTATGGCTTCAAACAGTTTTTCGTTTGTTACATCGGGAATTCTCTGAATGCTGTTTTTAATACGGTTCATGGCATTGGCTGTTGCCTGACGGCGTTTTGACAATGCATCGGCATAGAACGGGTCGGACATTTTCGCGGCCTCTTCTAAATCGAC
>SSTG01000201.1 GCA_004801635.1 Muribaculum caecicola
TTCGTGCAGGCTCTTTTCCCAAATGACCCGGCCAGCCGTATGAACTATATAAAGGTTTACTTTCCAACTAAATACGACTATATTATGTCGTCAATGAAGTTTCTCATACCGTCGTTTATATTCACGTTGATACTGCTGATGGTGTTTGTATACACAATAGTGGTGGCGTTCAGGCAAAAACGCCTTACGGAAATGAAAAACGACTTTATAAATAATATGACGCACGAGTTCAAAACTCCAATATCGTCTATATCGCTTGCCGCTCAGATGCTTAACGACGATTCTGTGCGTAAGTCACCCGGAATGATGCAGCACATAGCAACTGTTATAAACGACGAGACTAAACGTCTTCGTTTTCAGGTGGAAAAGGTGTTGCAACTCTCAATGTTCGAGCGTCAGAAGGCAACCCTCCGGCTTCAGGAAATTGATGCAAATTCAGCTATATCAAACATAATATCTACTTTCAAGTTAAAAGTTGAGAGTTATGGCGGAAAAATCGAGGCAGACCTCAGGGCCGAAAATGCCTTGGTGGAAGTTGACGAAATGCATTTTACCAATGTAATATTCAATTTGCTTGACAATGCCGTTAAATACCGGCGAGAAGACGAGCCGTTGCGCTTAACGGTTTCCACTGCCGATGTTGGCGGCGACAAGTTGGAAATACGCATTTCCGACAATGGTATAGGCATAAAGCGCGAGGACTTGAAAAAGATATTCGAAAAATTTTACCGTGTTTCAACCGGTAACCGCCACGATGTGAAAGGCTTTGGCCTGGGTCTGGCTTATGTGCACAAAATGGTCAGAGAATTGAATGGCACAATAAGGGCTGAAAGCGACTTCGGCCACGGAACTACGTTTATAATAAATTTACCACTTACAACTATAAATTGATTTAATTATGGAAGAACGTTTGCGTATATTACTATGCGAAGATGATGAGAATCTTGGCATGTTGCTGAGGGAATATCTTCAGGCAAAAGGGTTCAACGCCGATCTTTTTCCCGACGGCGAGGCCGGCTATAAGGCTTTTCTTAAGGGACGGTATGATCTATGCGTGCTTGACGTGATGATGCCTAAAAAGGACGGTTTCGCGCTGGCGCAGGAAATCCGCACTGTAAATTCCGAAATACCAATAATATTCCTTACGGCCAAGTCGCTGAAAGACGATATTTTGGAAGGATTCAAAATCGGTGCCGACGACTACATCACAAAACCATTCTCTATGGAAGAACTTGTGTTCCGTATCGAGGCCATACTACGTCGCGTAAAAGGCAAAAAAGGCAAAGAAATCACCATGTATAAAATTGGCCGTTTCACTTTCGACACGCAGAAGCAGGTGCTGATGATTGACGACAAAGTTACCAAACTTACCACTAAGGAGTCGGAACTGCTGAGCCTGTTGTGCTCGCATGTAAACGAGATTTTGGAGCGTAATTTCGCGTTGAAAACAATCTGGATTGACGACAACTATTTCAACGCCCGTTCTATGGATGTCTATATAACCAAGCTGCGCAAGCATCTGAAAGAAGACCCCTCGATAGAAATTATAAACATTCATGGTAAAGGCTATAAGCTAATTGCTCCGGAAGTGGAACAAAAAGCCTGACGGCCCGAACCTTGTAATTGTCAAATCCGCCGTATAAGCTACGTGGCTATACGGCGGACTTTTTTGCAATTCGTCCTATTTGTAAGGAAAATACCGATTAATTTTGTTGGCTTAGGTAAAAATATATACCTTTGCATTGTTCTAATAAAAAGAATTCTGTAATTATTTCAACAAATCAAATTTAATCATGGCTTACGTTATTACCGACAACTGTGTGGCTTGTGGCACATGTATGCCCGTATGTCCCACCGAATCAATCTCTGAAGGAGACATCTACAAAATCAATCCTGACACCTGCATCGATTGCGGAAGCTGCGCAGAGGTTTGCCCAAGCGAAGCTATCATACCCGGCGAATAATACGGCAGATAGTCACAACACAAAAACGGTTCGGGCCAACGCCCGAACCGTTTTTGTGTTGTGACTATCTGGTTTATCTGCACGAAGCATTATGGATTTTAAAATAATAGTTGTGTTCAGGAGCTAACCCATTCTTCGTTCCGGAATTGCAATCCTGGTTCCACGGAACGTTTATAACCAGTGTACCTACTTTGCTATTCGTGTCGGCGTCGTATATGTTTACAAGAACGTTTGTGTTTTTATGCTCGCCTGAAATGCATACGGTTATGGATATCTGCCCGAGTTTGCCTGATGTACCAGATGTATTTTCCAATGATGCTGTTGCTCCATTGCTGTTTGCTACTGGACATGTTGTAGAGTCTGCATACGTAAAAACGGAAATCATTAATGCGCACAAAAAAGAAAGTAATTTTTTCATGTTTAAATTGTTTGATTATTGATTATTTATTGTTTAACAACGTTTCGCAAAATTATGTGATTCAATAAAATATACCCAAGCTAAACCGTAATAATGAATATGCTTTAGCGTAAAATATTTTTACTCGGAGGTAGATATGTACTGTGATATTATTTTGAAAAAATCTACTTTCAAAGCTTCAATGATTCGGTAAAAATTACAGAAGTAGTTGAAACTTAAGTTAATATAACGAATTATCAAATACAAATGAATCGCCAAAGCGTTCATTATAAAAAACTTAGCGTATGAACGTATTGGCGATTCTCAAAGACTTCACCTTTCGGTGTAAGTCGGTATTTGAAAATACTACAACCAAAATGAGCAAAAGGTTCCTCAACTGGCTGATTTTAACAATACGCACTGTAGCGTTGATTCCGGGCAAAGTCAATTTTACCCGGCTGTCGCGCTATGGCGGTCGTACTGCCAAGACCTTTGCCTCCA
>SSTG01000202.1 GCA_004801635.1 Muribaculum caecicola
GAGCGTTGAAAAAGGAAGGAATATAGACGAACGCGCACCCAGCACAACACACGGACTCCCGTCAGAACGCAAATGACGCCATATGTCAACACGTTCGTTATCGGAAAATTTTGAATGGTAAATAACCACCTTATTGCCAAACACTCGCTGCAAACGGCGTGTGAGTTGTGTAGTCAGTGCAATTTCCGGCACAAGGTAAAGCACCTGGCGGCCCTGGCGCAGCACATGGTCAATGAGGTGTATATATATTTCAGTTTTTCCACTAGACGTTACCCCGTGAAGCAGCGTAACATTCTTATCGGCGAACGACTCATGAATACGCGCAAGCGCCTGGTTCTGTGCAGTGCTTAGTTCAGGCAGGGGCTGGAGGCCTCCGGCAGGGGGCGCAAACCGGCTCACCTGGCGGTATTCTTCCAGCACGAGGGCTTTTTTCTTCAAAGCGTTAATAGCAGGCAATCCCACACCTGCCAGCTCGGCTAGTTGTTTTTTAGCAACCTCAAAACCTGTTGTAGTTCCGTTTTGTTGACGGTATTTGTTGCACAAATCTATAAGCACCGTTAAAAGACGTGTCTGTTCAGGACTACGGCTTACACGTTTAAACGCATCGGCCACGGCTTCGTGGTCGGAACGGTCAAACGCGAGGCTTATCATGCTTATTTTCTTTGTCACATATTTATTTACAATGCTTTCTGCCACAACAACCATACCGGCTTCCACAAGTTCCGACAATGTCTCTGTCAAATTTTGCAATCCGGTATGTTTCTCCAGTTCGCCTACGCGCATTTTTCCATGATGGTCCAATGTCTGCATAACCAGCGCCTGCCGGTTTGTAAGCGTACGGCCGTCTACAACGGCGGCATAACTCCCTGACAATTCGACAGTAGTGTCACTCTCCAGTTTAAGACCGGCCGGCAATGCAGCTTTCATAACGTCGCCAGGCGGACAAAGATAGTAATCCGATATCCAATCCCACAAATTCAGCTGCGGATAACGCAGGGCAGGCATATCTGCCGTGTCTAGCACATCGATAATGTCTTTCACCTCCATTCCGTCCGGGGGGCCGGGCACAAACGAATGCACAATGCCTGTATAATAATGCCGCGAACCAAACTGAACCAGCACCCTGCATCCCTGCCTTACCCTGGGGGCAAGCATGGGCGGTATGCCGTATGTAAACCGCCCATATAGCGGCCTGGGTACTATGACAAGCGCATAAGCCGCCGCTCCTGAATATGTTTCAGACTGCTTCATTATAGGAATTATCAATAATATAAACAAAGATACGGAATTTAAGCTTTAATACCAATGCTACCAACGCAAATAGCGAGGCTTCAACCCGGACATTACCGGAAACTGCCGGCACTGCCGCCGGGCCACATGCAGGGCTATGGCACGCGTCATAAGACGGTCGTCGTGACAGCCGTCCTTTGCACCTGTCGAACCGTTGACTTTATACTCGAACACACTAAGTTCGTTTATCATTCCGGCATCACGCTCCACATAGGCACCCTCCCTAACCATGGCAATCAGGTTAGTAATAATAAGAGACTTTGTTGCCCGGTTTGTATGAAACCCCACGCGTATGCCGGGCAAGTCAGCCGAATACTCGCGGTCGTAACACTCGCGGTGGTACATATTTGGGTAGTTCTCTGCCAATTCTGCAAGCAACGACAAGCCGGTCTCTCCGTCAGAACCGGAAGATTCAAGCGTATTCGACTCAACAACAAGCAATGCCTCGCCATACCACCTGCCCATAAGTGCCGCACGCTTTGTAAGTATATCGTGGTCGCAATGGCCTCGCCACTGCGCAACCACTTCGGGCACACCTCCACAAGGGGATGAATCAAGCACCAATATAACCGAATAATCGCTTTTATCCGAACGACCGCCAACATCAACAGCCACAACATACCTGTTACGGTAATTTTCGGACCCCGAATCTGGGAGCTTCCATACAGAAAGGGTTCCGCGCCCATCGTCGGCAATTTCCTGCAACTGACCACGAAGCCACATGTCGTCACTATTGCAAAGCACTTCCGACAAACACAACGGCAACATGCAGCCTTTGGCTAATTCAGCCACACACTCTGCAGGAAATACTGAGGAACCAGTATTGGCAAACGCCTCTACATCGTCAGTCGGATACTCTGCAGCCATAAGCTGCCGGGTCGGGTATTCGCGCCTTTTCTCCCTGTACCAGGCTATCTGCTCCAACGTACACCCGTATTTGTGCCACAATCCGCGCTCATACGAATCAAGGCTGCTCCATAATGCTTCAACATCGCCAACCGGTTTTGAATACAGTTCAATTTCATACCACGGAACAAACACCGGTATTTTATCGCTCCCCCCGGCCGAACAAGCACGCAGCCATTCGGCATGAAAAAAGTTACCTGTACCGTTGGCAGTACTTTCCATTACAATAAGCGTAAACGGCTCACGCATTATAGAACCGCATATAGCACGCACAAAACCCTCTGGCGAATGCCTTGTGGTATCACCCCAGAAAGCAACCTCGCTCAAATGCGCCATGGCAAAATCGCCACCACGCACCGAATCTTGTTTCTCGGCCGAGCCTAAGGTTACACGGCAGTCACGGCCAGGTATATAGCGTATATTGGTCGACCTCTCGTAAACCCGGAACTCCGGCCGGCATACACCGTCCTCATCCCAAACATCGGCAGGATAATCCGACAGAATTTTACTGTACATGCCGCGTATAGTGGCTGCCGTATCCTTGACATGGGCGCATATCAGCGAATTCCACGACCTCTTATGCACAAGCTGAATCCAAGCCATGTACACCTGGACCAGTGTAGAACCTCCCCATTGGCGAGCCT
>SSTG01000203.1 GCA_004801635.1 Muribaculum caecicola
GTTTGCCACTTCCGGTTTGAAAAGGCTGTGCACCTGTGGCTGGTACATTACAAGCGAATGCGACATTTCTGGCTCTATGCTTTGTGCCGGCTGTTCGTATGATTCAACCATGTGTCGCAGTGAGTCTATTTCGTTCCGCATTCGGAAAATCATGTTGAACAATAGCTCCCTTTCCGATGAATATGAGTGGGAGTTGTCATGGTCTATTGTGCTCGGCATGAATGTTGATGCGGCATCAGGAAGATAGCTGCGTATTTTTTGTGCCGAAATTTCTTGTCCGGCTTCAAACAGCGCTATCTGTTCTATAATGTTTTTGAGCTGCCGCACATTTCCGGGCCATCGGTAGTGCAGCATTGCCTCGCTGGCATTTTCGGTGAAATTTATGTTAGGCATGTGGTAGCGTTCGGCAAAGCCTAGGGCAAACCGCCTGGCAAGAAGCAGTATGTCGTTACCTCGGTCGCGCAGTGGTGGAACGTTTATCAGCACTGTCGACAGACGGTAATATAGGTCTTCGCGAAACCGGCCTTCGGCAACGGCTTTTGTCATGTCTACGTTTGTTGCCGCAACCACTCGTATGTTTGTGCGTTGCACTGTCGACGAACCTACTTTTAGGAATTCGCCGCTTTCTAGCACACGCAGCAACCGGGCCTGGGTTGTTAGCGGAAGTTCGGCAACTTCGTCAAGGAAAATTGTTCCGCCGTCAGCTTCTTCAAAGTACCCTTTGCGCGATGCAACCGCGCCGGTGAAAGCTCCTTTTTCGTGTCCGAACAGTTCGGAGTCGATAGTGCCTTCCGGAATGGCGCCACAGTTAACAGCTATGTATTTGGCGTGTTTGCGCGAGCCGTTGCTATGAATTATTTGTGGAAAAAATTCTTTTCCGGTTCCGCTTTCGCCGGTAACAAGTACAGACAGGTCTATTGGGGCAACGCGTAGTGCGCGCTGTATGGCTTCAATAAGGGCTGGGGCGTTGCCAACTATGCCGAAGCGTGATTTTGCGTCTTTAACCTGTTGTTCTATATTGATTATGCCCATTTTTAATTGTGACGTTGGTTGGGTTTTATTTCCGTTTGCGCAGCTCGTAGGTAGTTTTTTTGAGATATTCCCCAAGGGCCTTGTCGTCGTCGCCGAATGAGGCTATTTTTTCGGGAGAGACCGGTTCGCCAATGGAAATGTGTATGGTACTGTGGCACTTACGCCAAACTTCGGCAGGAAGCCTGAGCGTGCGCAACTGCCAGCTGATTATTCCGAGAATGTTGAACCACAACGAGTTTGAGCCATGGAAGTAGACCGGTATTACGGGTACTTTAAGTTGCCGGATTATGCGTATCACTGTAGGCTGCCACTGGCGGTCCTCCAGTTGCAGGCGGCTGTTCCATTTGCTTACGGCACCGGCCGGGAAAAAACCTATGGGCTGTCCGGAGCGCACATGCTTTATGGCTTCGCGTATTCCGTTCATTGATACCCGTTTCTTTGCCGGGTCGTCGCTTTGAAGCGCGTCGACTGCTATGAAATTGGAGCGCATGGCACCGATGTGGTTCAGAACCATGTTTACCATCACTTTGAACTGTGGGCGTATTTTTGTTACCAGCGCAATTAGTGATATGCCGTCGAGAGCGCCGAACGGGTGGTTGCTGACTGTTATGTACGGGCCTTGTGTAAACCTACGCAATATTTCCTCATTGTCCACTCGCAGGGTTATGTCGAAGTCTTTAAGGAGGTTGCGGCTGAATTCCGGACCAGGGTCCGAGCAATAACGTTGGTGCACGTCGTTAACCTTGTCAACCGACAACCAGTGTAGCAGTCGGTTGACAAGGCGTTTGTGTCCGGCAGCTTTCGGTACCAGTTCCACAATGTCGTCGTAATCGAGCACTGTGGGCTTTATGTTGCCGGCAGGTGTATTTATTATGTTTTCTGTTGTTTTTTCTTCCAAATCTATAGTCTGTTAGCTTAGTCGCGCGAGCTGCCGAAGAAACGCAGCAGGTACAGGAACAAGTTGATAAAGTCGAGATACAGCGTGAGTGCGCCTATTGTCTTAAGCCGCCCGTCGGGATAGCCTGACTGAATCCATCCTTTTATTTTCTGGGTATCCCAGGCTGTCAGGCCTATAAAAATCAGCACTCCTGCAGCAGAAACAATCCATTCGAGGGTTGAATTATGCCAGAAAATGTTCACTACTATCATTATTATAAGGCCGAACAGCGCCATGTACAGGAATGAGCCTATACGGGTAAGGTCGCGGCGTGTCATATAGCCGTATGCTGTCATGGCACCGAACGTTCCTGCCGAAATGAGGAATGTCTTAAATATGGAGTCGAAACTGTAGGCTGCGAAAATAAGCGAGAATACAACGCCGTTGAGTGCCGCATACAGGTAGAAAAGTACCGATGCCGTGGCTGGCGACATTGATTTTACGCCTCCGGAAATTGAAAATACCATTACAAGTTCCAAAATGAGCAAACCCCAGTATAGCCATGAATGGGTGGCCAGAAAGTAGGTGAGGTTGGGTATCATGCAAATGGCGAATGCCGAAACGGTTGTTACCAGCAGGGCCATAAACATTTTAAGATAGACTGAACGCATCACTGCTGACACGCGTTCGTCGAGTGACTGTTGGTCGGGATAAATGTAGTTTTGCATATTGAGAAAGTTATATTGTCTTATTTAATAACGGTTTGAGAAGATAATTGTTGTGTTACATCCTTTCCGGCACCTCTATGCCCAACAGCCACATGCCGTTGCGTACAACGTGGGCTACGGCACGGCTTATTGCCAGTCGCAGTGCGCGCACTGCGGTGTCGGGTTCGGAGAGTATGGCGTAGTCGTGATAGA
>SSTG01000204.1 GCA_004801635.1 Muribaculum caecicola
AATACGCCGCAGGGCATAGGCCGATGGCGAACCTGACGAGTATTCGTTATATATTTGCGTTGTTGAAACAACCTCGGTTTCCATGTTCTGCATTGACCGGTGAATGCCGGCAAGCTCCCGGGCCTGTTCTATCAGTCCCGGCGCAGATATAATGAGCATGTCGGGAACAGGCATGGCATGTAGGTTCTGCTCTGGTACGCAGCCCTCGCATACAGGTGTGTATAGTTCGGCTTCGGGATTGAAGGCAACGAGTTTTAACGGCTTGTTTGCGCCGGTTTTTAGTGCAAAGGTGTTTTCGGTGCCAGGTGTACAGACGTATGCTTGTGCCGGTGTTGTGATGTCCCATACCATGGCTTCGGGAGGCAGGGTGGCGCTTATGGCTCCGGCTGTAGTTTCCGCCTCGGTAAGGTGCATGAGCATCTGCGGTGAATTTCCAAGATTGTTGGCTGCTGTGTAGGCAATGCGAATCCAGTCGATGGCGGTAAATATGTCCTCCATAGGGGGAACTATGTCGAAATGTAATTGTAACTTATTGCCTGTGAGGTCTCCGTTGGCAATAGCGGTGTCGGTATGCCATGAAAGTCTCAGTGTGTTCGGGAGTGTGCTAATTGTTGTGCCCTCTAGTTTTAGTTCAGGCAATGTGCTAAGCGACAGCGACTGTTCCTTACCGGAGTCTTTGGCCCAGGAATAGATTATCTGTATGTCTTCTCCGGAAATAAGGCGCGGAAGTTCGAACGTATAGCTGGCGCGCATGCGTTGGCTGGAAAACGGGGTGTCGAACCATGCGATGCCGGTTTCGAAAGGGTTTGCCAGTTCGGGTTCTGTTACAGTTATTTCCTTGTGGAAGTCGGGTTTGGCCTTGTAGTTGCCGGCCGGTGGTGGGAGTTTTTCCGGCTCAAGTTGCTGCCGGCTGTCTGTTAGAAAATAGTAACCTGATGCGGAGTACGGGTTTATGCTGTGTTCTGGCTTATTGCTGTTATTCAGCCTGATATTTATGTTGTTTTCTCCGAAAAATATAATTTTTCCCGAGTAGTGTATTGCCGGTGTCTGCGGAAGGTTGTCGGGGATGTCGTTGCGGAAGCGGTCGTCGTTTAGCATGGCTCCGCTATAGCCCCATACCGTAACGTCTTCGGGGCTTTTGAACCCCATTTCTATAAGCTTGCTGTGCGTTATCTGCTGCATTCCGGTAGAGTCGACGCGTATTTTTACCCATTTCCCGGAATTCAATACCGAACTGCTGTGCCAATATGCCGGCTCGTAGGCATGTATCGGCACGGCTATAATGGCAATGATTGCTATGACAAATAAATATATGTTTGACTCATTTTTTATAAACATCCTTGGCCAGTTGTTATTTTATTCTGAATGACAGGCATTCGTGACCTGACAGGGAGGCTTCGAACAGCGTGTCTTCGGTTAGCCCGGACGCGGCGTGTGCGTGCGACGTTATGAATATGTCGCCAATCTTTAACGATGCCCACAGGCTTATATGGCTAAGGAATTCCGGCAGTATGTCGAACGGGGTAAAGCATGTTTTCAACCCTGTTGAGCATTCGCATTGCCAATGGCCGTCGGCCGGAAGCTGTTCGAGCGGAATCCAGCTGCCTATTATTGCAGCGCCGTCAAAGCAGTGGTCGAGAACGCTTGGGCTTTGTCCGTTGTCGCGTACTGGACGCGGCAGCACGCACAATGTGGCAGCATCCACATAGCGCGAGGCAAATTCAGGCTGTATTCCTTTTCCCAGGCGCGCAGAGCGGAATGCAACCCCAATCCAGTAGTCCCACTGATGGTCGGGAGCCAGACCGGGTATGAAAAACGGCTTTCCGTCTTTTACTAGTGCGGAGTCGGGTATGAGTTCTATTTTTGTCAGTCCGTTATTGCCTGACATACATGGTGCCGCCAGAATCTTCATTCCTTGCCAGTGTGATTACGTAAGTCAAGTCGGTTGTACATCACGGCAAGGTGGGCATAGATCGATGTGTTTTGAATAACTATTCCTTCCGGTACTGTGATTCTAAACGGCGTAAAGTTCCACAAAGCATGTATTCCGGCATCGACAATGCGGTTGCAAACCTGCTGCGCGCAGTTTGCAGGCACGGTTATTACGCCTATTTCTGCTTTTAGGCCGGGCAGGCGTTCTTCAAAACTATCCATGCCATACACAGGCACTCCGCCTATAACGGAACCTTCTTTCGACGGGTCTACGTCGAATCCGGCCACTATGCGCAATCCGTAATCGTACAGGCCGGCATCCTGCAAAAGCAGGCTGCCCAGTGAGCCGGTACCTATAATAACCGCATTGTGCAGGCGTTTGAACCCGAGGAATTCCTGAAGTTCGTGTTCGAGCGATGCAACATGATAGCCTATCCTGGTTTTTCCCTTTATATTAAGGTGCGACAGGTCTTTGGCTATCATTGATGAATCGACATTGATGTCTTTTGAAATCTGTGTTGACGATACGTATTCCACGCCGGCATCCTTGAGACGGCCAAGGTATGCCAGATACCAGGGCAGCCTTCGTATGGTGGGCTCAGGAAATACGTACTGAGAGTTTTTATCGTTGGTCTGTGTGGTTGACATGGCTGGTGATAGAGGAGAAAAATGAGTTAACACACAAAGTTACGCAGAATTAGCGAAATATTTCGCTAATTCTGCGTAAAACTTTTTGCTGTTAAGTTTCCTATGGCCTGTTTTGGCTTATGCTAACGGGTATTAGTGTCTTGGCTCGTGAAAATGGCTTTGACTGACAATGACTGAAGTGACCCCAAAAAGTTGGACAGGTTAAACATTATCCTATCATAGAAAGAGT
>SSTG01000205.1 GCA_004801635.1 Muribaculum caecicola
TCCATGAGCTGAGTGCCTATATTCAATCCTTGACCTTGAAATGTCTTGTTCACACCGAGACGACCAATCAATACCGCAGGATAGCTGCGGTGGCGCTTTTGCTGGGGTATCTTTCGTTGGAGAGCATTTCGTGACGGATTGTCGAGTGTATAGGTCTTAATGCCATCGTAGGAGAGAGTGGCAATCGCCACAATTTCACGCTGATTCTCTCGGTTTATCCAACAATACGTTTTGCCAAGCAATTCATCCTCATAGAGAAAGACATCATGGCTGAAAAAATCGTCAAGGTCGTCATCTCCACAAGAAAAGGGGTCACAGTAATCTGCGACCTCCTTGGTATAAGGCACCATAAAGGTGTTTTCTACGAAAATAAATTCAGCCATTGTCAATTTTTCCGGGGAGGAAATATGATGTTCTTGGCACTCTCCAACATTGTGGAAAGCACCTTACGCTGTGATTCCGAGAGTTTAGGCGTAGGCAATTTGCCATTGCGCTCCGCTTCCTCGGTGAAGATTCTTGCATCTTCGCCCCAAAGTTCGGGGGATGTTTTAATTGTCATTGCCATAGTTTTATCTCCTTTTACTAATTCAATTACAAAGGTACAACAAATTTCTCACATAATCAGCTTAATAGGCTGATAAAATAACATCAGTCGAGCAAGCTGACAAGTTCTTTTTTCATATCCTCGTCAATCTCCCTGTATCTGGCGAAAGCCTTGCTGCCCTCTTTATGCCCTGACAAAGCCCCAACAAGACTGGGATCCTTGACTTTCTTGTATAGATTGCCGATGAATGTACGCCGTGCCATGTGGCTGCTTGCAATCTCATTTATCGGGCGTTTATCCTCTTCCCCGGTCTTTGGATTGCGGACAGTCACCATTCGGTTTATCTCGCAGAGAGTGAATATCTTTTTTATTGCCTCGTTGTATTTCTGTGCGCTGATGAAAGGAAACAGTTTCTCAGCTCCTTTGGCAGAATATTTCTCCACCAATTGCCGTGCGCGTGTATTTAGTGGCACTCGTACAACCTCCGGGCGTTCATTCTTGGTCTTGTTGGGGATGTACTCGATTGCACCGTTTATGATGCTTCCCGACGTCATTTCCAACAAGTCCGACACTCGGCAACCGATAAGGCACTGAAAAACAAATATGTCGCGTTGCACCTCCAAAGCCGGTTTATCCGACAGGTCGAAATCGGCTATCAAATCGCGCTCCTCTATTGTGATATAGTAAGGAGTGCCGTATTTCTCACTGCCTATACCTGTGAAAGTTGCGAACGGAGTGCGGTCGAGATAGCCACGTCTCACACACCAGTTGAAGAAAGCCCGAAGCCTTTTTAGTATCCCTATGACAGAATTCTCGCCGCGTTTCTCCGGGCGACGGGGCTTACGTGCAGTCTCAACGACATCAGAGGCGGTCTTGTATATTGAGGGATATTTGTCATAAATTTTCGGCTCATTGACCACAAATTCCTTGAACCGTTCTATCTCAGCGGAATCAAAGTCGTTGAGAATAAGCGTGAACTTTGTCCGGGTCGTTTTCTGCCTGTACAGCTCAAAGCGACGCAACAGTCGGGCAAGCACCTTATAGTGGCCTGACAGTGGTGCGCCGTCAAGATGCTTGTCGAGAAATTCATTGAACACATCGAAAAACGACATCTTCTTCGGAGCGGCCTCAAACAGTTCCGGGTGGTGGTGACGCAGAATAGCGTCCTCGAAAAATTCTTTGGAGAGAGACTTTTGTGGTGTGCTTACACAGAGCGAAATCAGTCGGCTCTCCAAAGATACGAGATTGTCATTTATTATTTGTAACTTTGCCAGTGTCTTTCGGTCTGCGCGTGGCATAATGATCTTACCGTCGCGAAAACGGGTAGCCTCAACAAAGATGCCGCTTTTCAGGCGCAGACGCAGTTCGCGCGACACCGACAGTCGCAACATGATTTCAGCTTCGCCATTGGCGTTGACCTTAGAGGATAGAGAGCGTGTTATGGTTGCCATATTCAGAGAGATTATTTTGATGTGGTACAAAATTACGCAATTTTGTCCACATGGCAAAATTTCCGTCCACGCTTTGTCCACATCTTCTGCCTCTACTTGCGCCCCGATGATTTCCAAAGTTCAATGTCTCGAATGGCTCTGTTATGATAAGGCGCTAATAATCAATCAATACGTGATAATTAGCTTTGAATGCTAAAATTCATTACGATTCAATACGATTCACAAATGTCACTCCCAGGCGGATCACGATAAGATTTATCAAATCGAAGAAAACCTCTGAAAATCAACGATTTTCGGAGGTTTTGCTTTTTGCCTCCTACCCCAAATCGGCGCAATATACGGCAATATCCGGTGTGCAAAAAGGGAGCAAAGAATTTTACACTGAATTTGCTCCCTTTTTAGGGGTTAGTTGGCTGCATTTCAATATTTTGTGCCGATTGTGACTACTTTGCCCCTGCTTCCTGAGGGAGCTTCAGAGGGAACAGTATGCAGACATTACAGCACTTTTGTCAAAGTATGCCAAACTCTGAATCCGGCTTGTCAACCATATGTCTGCACTGACTTTTTTAAGAATATTCCATTTGAATAATTGTTAAAAAAGGGAGCAAATCGGGGAGCAAATCAGCGAAAACCATAGAAAATGTGATTTTGCTCCCTCTTTACACCCCGTTTTTCTGATGTCTTCTGGTATTTACAGATTGTAAAACTGAAAAAAATTGCGTATCTTTAAGATACCATTAAAGCCACAAGACAAAATGAAACTATCCAATGAAAGCTACTTTTCCTTGAACTGCATCTAACATTT
>SSTG01000206.1 GCA_004801635.1 Muribaculum caecicola
TGCGTTCGCCGTATGGTGTCAGGTCGCCGGCGGCAGCAAGTGCGTCGAGCAGGGAGAACCGTTCGGTGGTTACGGCTTTTACGCCTGGTTCCAAAACTTCGCCGAGCACGTTGACATGGAAATTCACCAATACAACCTTTACCACCGGGTCGACGGCGTAAGCCGATATGTCGGTTTTGAGTTTTGCGGCAAGTTCTTCTGTAGATAGCCCTGCTACGTGTATTTTGCCAAGTCGAGGAAATTCAATGTCGCCGTTTGTGTCAACAACATAGGTTTGCTGCCGGGCTTGGGTAGATTCCAGAAGTTCGGCGTTAGGGGCCGGGTTTGATAATGGCAGGTTGAATTCGGCAGTGGCTTCTAAGGATGTTGATGTTACGTTTATTAAAAGTTCGTCGTTGGGTACAATGTGTATTTTGTAGCTGTTGTTGCCAACTGAGGAATTTTCTGTTTTGCTCAGGTCTTCAAAATACGAGAGGTTTGTTTTAGATGTGCTGCACGAACATATCATTGCCGCTGCCAAAGTGCCGAATATCAGTGAAGTTATCTTCATATTGTTATGTTTTTTGATTGGGCGGTGCAACATAGCGTGGCAACCGCATTGTTATAACGTGTGAATTTTAGTTTTATTGCATTAATTGAGTTTGAAAATAAACGTTTTCAAGGCAGAACCACGAATGCGGCTATGTTTGACGAGCAGAACAGCCGTCTGTCGGTGACTTGTATGAACGCCTTGTACGGACCGGGTGCGACGGTTTCCCCGTCTTGTCCGGCAAGGTCCCATTCGGCGTTACTGTCGGTGCCGGCCAGTTGTCTGGAGTGTACGGTGTTGCCGTTTATGTCGGTTATTAACAGCCTTATTCCGGTTGCATCCGTAAGGTTATGCGATATTGTGAATTCTATATGACTGCGTGCAATTGCGGATTTGGTTTCGAGCAAGGCTGACGCTTCATTGCTTTTTACAATAAAACCGATGGTGCTTTGGGCTGAGGAGCCGGTGTTGTCGGTTATGGTTAGTGTTGCCGTGTGCCTTCCGTCGGGCAGTCCGGGCAGGGTGTAGTCAAGAATCCATATGCCGTCGTTTTGCGGAGTTATTGTAGCGTCAGGCATTGTTTGTGAGTCGATGGCTAGTGTGCATGTTTTGTTCAGTGTGTTTTCCGACATGTTCAGGCCGGTGCCTTGCGCGTCTATACATGCCGTAAGCCGTGAGCATGGCGGAACCGGGTCCAGGCTGCCTGATGGATCGCATTCGGCATAAAAATTTTTTATAACAGCCTGTGAAAATGTGTTTTCTGGCGGAATGGCGTTGGACAGTAGTATGGACGGTGACACTCCGGAGGCCGATGCGTTTTTGCCGTGGTAAGTTTCTGATTCGGAATCGGAAAGTGCATATACAATTATTCGCGCAGTTGTTGAGGTGTCTGTAAATGCGTTTGTCGGCATGCAGGCATCATGGCTGAATAGCCCGTCAGATACAGTTGCGGCACCCTTGTATAGTAAAAGGCTGTTCTGAGTTATCGGGATTCCCTTGAAATCAGGCTCGACGCGTCCGAGAAGGCGGCTGGTTGCAGAATCGGCGTATATGCTGACGGTTGCGGTGCCGTTAAACCGGCTGACCGTAGTGCCTGTGCCGCGTTGTGTTATGCGGCCTGTTATGCTGAATTTTTGTAGTGGGGAGATTTCTGTTTTTTCAGGATGGATGTCTATTTCGTAGTCAGGCACGGGTATGTTTACGGCCGGGTCGCCTATAAGAAGGTATTTTATGGTGTTTATGCTTCCAGAACTTGAGTTTGCGTAATTTTCCATAGTTCCGGATATGGCGCGCAGCCACAGGTCGCCGTATTTGTCGCCAGGCTCTAATGCCGCATAGGATTGTGCCAGGTGCCCGCTAAAGGAACTGTTGTATGAGCTTCGGGCTGAACGCGTGTTGGCTATGACGGCTATGGCTCCTCCGCTATTGTGGAACAGCAGGTCGGAACTGATAGGTGTTTCGTTTTGGTCGAAGCATGCGGCATTGCATGTGCATAGCAGGGCAAGGTAAGGCATGCGGTTTTTGCATGCAAGTAAATGGTTTGAGCTGAGCCAGCAACCTCCCTTTGCCGACACTAGTTCGTCGGGGTTTCCGTGTCCGATATATGTAAACAGGCCGGTGCCTTGCATTAGTTGTTCTGTTACGGCCTTGCGTGCGGTAGGCGAGTCGTTGACTATCGCACTGATTGGGTACATGTCGGAATAGACTTTGTGTACAACCGATGGCGCGTACCGGCTGGAGAACTCTTTGGCAAATGCGTCGGCACGGCGCGAGTGCTCGCCGTTGTCGCCAAGGTCGCATGCTACCAGTGCTGTGCCGAAACATTGTGCTGCGGAGTTGTCAGACAAGAATCGGCGTACTTTGGCGTTGTATGTGGCGGCCTGGTCGGCATTTATTGCCGGAATACGGCCTATGGGCAGGGTGGGGTGTGTTTTGTGGGCATTGTCGGCAGAGTAGTCGTCGTTGAGCATTACAAAGTATGCGTCGGTGCAATAGGAGTGCTGACTATCGGCAATATAGTTTTTGTTGTGGCATTGGTAGGTCGGCACGGTTGATGCCATATTTGTTGCTGATGCGTGCCGGTTGTTGTAGGATCCGGTTCCGTACAGGAGCACATAGCGCAATTTGCCATTGCCTGTGTCGTGAAAATGCTTTATAATACGCCGCAGGGCATAGGCCGATGGCGAACCTGACGAGTATTCGTTATATATT
>SSTG01000207.1 GCA_004801635.1 Muribaculum caecicola
TGCTCTTCAACCATCTCTCCCTCCGCACCGACAAGAAGACGACCGTCGTCACAACCAATCTCGCCTTCAACCGCTGGAACGAGATTATTGACGACAAAGTACTGGTCGCCGCAATGGTAGACCGCCTGACCCACAAGGCTATACTGCTTAACATGACAGGCAAATCATACCGCATGAAAGAAACTCAGGAAATGATGACTCAACAAATATAATTATCTTTGCATCCCCATCCCGGGTGGTCCCCTTTTCAAATGCTATCCGGGTCCCTTTTCAAATGTTAGATACATTCCATATCTATAAAATTATCAAGTTTTCAATCTTTCTGTTTCTCGGTTCAGAGTTCCGGAATCGTGCCTATTCCGACCTGTTTCCCGTCGCGGTATAACGCGATTTCTCCCAGCTTGAAGCCCATTTCTCCAAGAGCGATATTCCGTATATACTCCTGATACTCTGTGCCTGAAAAGTTCTTCCCACACAAGTTGTTGAAAAACATCGGTATTGAAAAGCCGTCAGTGCCCGACAACACCGTTCTACCGTTTTGTTTGATTTCCTCTTTCATTTTCGTTGCTTATCGTTAAACTTTATTTTTTTATTTCCCTGCTTTCGTGCCGCAGGGCTGTACTCTCATTTTTGAGGCAACCAGAGGAAGAAGCCACGGCATCATAAGACAAATCCGGATAGAAAACCGACCGTGCAACAGTCTGTTTTCGTTATCCGAATGAAATGGGGTTTGGCGATTATGCGCTTCGTCCTAAATTCGCCGACGAAAAGAGAAAGCAGACCTGCCGAACAGAGATTAGCATATAAAAGTGACGGATGATTAATAGAATCGGAAATGTATTGTCCGGTCTCGGATAAATTTATTATATTTGCACTGCGTAAAAATAAGCAGTCCACTGCGTAAAATGCAATAACATGTATAAAAGAGCAGAATATCAGACGATTATAAACAGACTAAAAGAGCAAAGACGGTTCATTCAGGTAGTAATGGGGGCACGTCAGATCGGTAAATCCACCGTTGTGAAGCAAGTGCTGAAAGATCTGGACGCTCCGTACCAGTTCTATTCGGCCGACAATGTTCCGGCAACGAACAGTGCATGGATATCGAACTGCTGGGCGGCAGTCCGCAGCCTGAAAGAGAGCAACGGATGGGACAGCGTTATCCTTGTCGTCGATGAGATACAGAAAATATCCAACTGGAGCGAAGTGGTAAAAAAAGAGTGGGACGACGACACGTTCCACGACCGCGACATCAAGGTGCTGCTTTTAGGAAGCAGCCGTGTCCTGTTGGAAAAGGGCCTGTCGGAATCGCTTGCCGGGCGGTTCGAGCAGATACGCATGAGCCATTGGAGCTATGGGGAAATGAAAGAATGCTTCGGATTCTCGCTTGACCAATACCTGTACTATGGCGGTTATCCCGGCGCGGCCTCATTGATTGACGATACCGACCGTTTCCAGCAATATATCCAGTCGTCGATTATCGAGGCCACCATCAACAAGGATATATTAATGGACACGCCCATCAGCAAACCGGCGTTGCTGCGTCAGACATTCGAGTTAGGTGCGGCCTACTCGGGAAGCCTGCTGTCCCTGAACAAGATGCTCGGCGCATTGCAGGACGCAGGCAATACGGCGACTCTGGCCGGATATATCAATCTGCTGAATGACAGCGGTCTGCTTGGCGGACTTCAGAAGTACAGCATAGACACGGCACGGCGGAAGGCGAGCATACCGAAATTGCAGGTTTACAACAACGCCCTGAAAACGGTGTACAGTCCGCTCACGTTCGAGCAAGCCATTACCGACCGTAAGGCGTGGGGACATATCTTTGAATCGGGAATAGGTGCTTATCTGATAAGTCAGTCGTTCGTGCATCGTTTCGAGGTGTTCTACTGGCGCGAGCGCAATGACGAAGTGGATTTCATTCTCCGCAAGAAGGGTTCGGTGGTAGCCATCGAGGTCAAGAGCAATGCCGAAAAGCGGACGGAGGGACTTGAAAAGTTCAGAGAGCTTTTCAAGCCGCAAAAGTCGTTCATTATCGGTGACGGCGGTATCGGGGCAGAGGAATTTTTCTCGATGGATATAAAAAAGCTGTTTTAAGGGGAGATGAACGAGAGGCTTGTGTTCCTGCTCCTGCTTTGCGTGGCCGGTGTGCTGTGGAGCATCATCGGCTACTGGCGACGGAAAACCGGTGAGGCGGCGTTTGCCGCAGCAAGGATGGCCGACAAAGCGGAGGAGCGCGACCGTTACTGCCGTATGGCGGTGATGGCCGGACACAGGGAGGCTTGCCGGATGTTATGCTGCGCGCATCCGGAACGGTACGAGGATCGCCAGCCGCTCAAGCCGTTCAAGTCGCACGGAATCCGAATGACCTTTTACGGATATTACTATCCGTCACGATACAATGCGCTGCTCAACGACGGACAACGTGCGTTCTGCCGTTCGCTATACAAATTCAAGGAGGGAGAGATACACGGTATCGAGTTCTTCAAGGCGTGTATGACCGCCCTGCAAGCGGACGGAAAACCCTATCATGTGATGTTCATGCCGTGCAGCGACGAGTTCAAGTATGCCCGGCGTTTCAAACGGCTCGACTGGTATATCGCCACACACCGTCCGGAGCTGACATCGGGGCTGTACGATGTGGATGTGTGCATCTAACATTTGAAAAGGGACCCAGGTAGAGCAATT
>SSTG01000208.1 GCA_004801635.1 Muribaculum caecicola
TATTATAACTCCTAAAAATAATGATGCAATGGCCCCAAAGATGAACGCTATTGTTCTTCTTTTCCATTTTTTATGCCAGTGTTCGTCTTCTTTTTCAAACAGTTTGAAATATTGTAGGTATTTGTCGTTAGAGAAAACTGCCTTGTATGCCGGAATATAGCATATACCGACGGGTATGGCGAATATAACCAAAAAGACAAAAGCATTCATTTCTACATTATATTTGATGAATAAGCCTTCGATAAAAAAAGAAAAAATACAAGGATAAATAGAATAAAACGCTCCGAAGTTGTGATGCGCTAATCCGATACTGAACCCACTTTTTTTTCCATAAAATAATTCGTCTAATTGAGGCTGACTCTTTCTCATATTATCATAATACCGCTTTTTCATATTTTTTGTAAACAAGAATTTGGGTATAGGGGAAAAAAAAAAGTCTACTATTTTTCCTATAAAAAAACCAAACTTTCGTTCAAAAAGCCACATGCAGTAGTGCACTGCATTCAGGAAGTATTCAAATTTATGTTTGTACATGATTTATTGTGGTCATTTCAAAGGTATGTGCTTATATCCAAGGAAATTTTATCTTAACACCTAAAATGGCAAAGAATAGGCCTAACCCCAGGAAAAATGATGCAATAGCCCCCAAGATGAACGCTATTGTTCTTCTTTTCCATTTTTTATGCCAGTGTTCATCCTCTTTTTCAAACTGTTTGAAATATTGCAGGTATTTGTCTTTCAAAAACACTGCCTTATATGCCGGGATATAGCATAAAACCAAGGGCATTAGACATGATATGATGACAATAAGATTAAGATCATCAAATATTTTGATTCCTATTGCGGCAATAGATTCTGAAAGGATACAAAAATAAATAGAATAAAACGCTCCGAAGTTATGATGCGCTAATCCGATACTGAACCCACTTTTTTTCCCATAAAATAATTCGTCTAATTGAGGCTGGCTCTTTCTCATATTATCATAATACCGCTTTTTCATTTTTTTTGTAAATAGGAATTTGGGTATAGGGGATATAAAAAAGTCTACTATTTTTCCTATAAAAAAGCCAAACTTTCGTTCAAAAAGCCACATGCAGTAGTGTACTGCATTGAGGAAGTATTCAAATTTTTGTTTGTTCATATGCTTTGTTGTTATTTTATTCGTATGCATAGTTTACTGCTTGTCCTGCAACGGACTCTCCAAAATATGCGCCACAAAAACCGCCGATAGCTCCGCCTATAATAGCACCCACTACTGCTCCGCCAGGGTCGAACCATCCGCCAATAGCAGTTCCAACTTTTGCCCCGGCCCATAGACCGGCCTGACCGCCAGCCAATCCACCGGCTATTTCTCCTGCTGCATGAGCCGTATTATACCAATTTGTTTGGCCTTGTTCATGAAGCGTCTGAACATCCTGATATACTCCAATCCCAAATTGTCCAATATTTGTTACCGTGCCGACAGGTCCTGTAACCTTGGTTATCTTGGAGCCGACATCTGTCAGTCTTGTGGTTTGTACGTGCTGGTTTCCGTAGAAGCCCCTCTCTGTCTTGTTGTGGAAATAGAACTTCCCGTTACTGCCGTATGTGGAGTTCCCGGCGTTATCTTTTAACGATTCCCCTAGGGAATTGAGCGCGGTATTTCCCAGTCCGAAAACACCAAGTGCGTCGCCCGTCAGCGTCAGCGTGCTTGGCGGATCGGGGGTACATATAAATTCCGGCATCATGGCATATATTTCCCCGTCCTTGACGGTGTATTCGATTTTTGCCCCTTTTTCGTGCATTGCGTGGTTTAACAGGGCAGTTTGCAGCCCTTGCAAGGCCCCTGCTACGAAGTCGCCCCCGGTTGCCCAGGATGCAATGCCCCCTGCGGCAGCCGAGCAGAGCACCATCAGGCCTTTGTTCCCCGTTTGGTATTGTGCAAACGAGCCGGTTGCGGACGATACGACACCGGCGACAAGCCCGGAGCCGAAGTTTCCGCCGTTTAGCATCGTGGTTACCCCTCCGTTTATGCCGTGCGCGCCGGCGCGCAGTAGCTCGTGGCCTACGGAGGCTACTTCCTTGAACGCGCTCCCTATTCCGAATGTCGCAAATGACGACAGCGCGCCTATTGCCCCGGCCCTCCATATGTTGGTACCGGCCTGCGCCGCGCCCATCATCGACCTTACCGCGCTGATAAAGGCCGATGCGAAAAGTTCGGCTAAAAATTCTCCGGATGGGTCGGTGTATTTCAGGGGGTTATTCAGGCAGTATGAGTATCGGTTGAAGTTCTGCGAGTTTGTAGGCTGCTGCACGTAGTTGTCGGGCGAGAAGAAGCGAGCCAGCAGGGGGTCGTATAGGCGGCCGTTCATGTTTATTATTCCGAACTGCGGCATTATTTCGTGAGCCGTGTACCCCCGGCCGAAGCCGATGGTGTTCAGCGTGACACGCTGTTGCCCCCACTCGTCGTAAGAGGCGGCGAACACGCGGCTGCCGTCGTCGGCGACAACCGACAGGATGCTTCCCTGCTGCTGGTTAGGGAAGCGAAAGTAATAGCACAGTAAGATAAACAGTCTAGTCTGGCTACTGATTTTTTCTTTTTGCAGCCTCATATTCTTTCAGTTGTCGCATGTACTCTTTCCAGTCTTTTTTGTCTGCCCACATCCATTTTTTTGTTGGGATATAATAAT
>SSTG01000209.1 GCA_004801635.1 Muribaculum caecicola
GCTTTTACCGACATAAAAAAAGGAATGCTTTAAAGCATTCCTTTTTTTATGTCGGGGTGGCGGGATTCGAACTCGCGACCCCCTGCTCCCAAAGCAGGTGCGCTAACCGGACTGCGCTACGCCCCGAAAGGGATTTTTCTTAAATCCGCTGCAAAGTTAAGCAATGTTGTTCAAATATGCAACTTTAACTGCGTTTTATTTTGTTATTTTGTGGAGTTAAATATGGTTTTTGAATATATGGAGCTGATTATATGAAGTTTAAGCCGCTTAAAAAAACTAACCCTATTCCTGTCGGGGCAATATACTTTAAGCAGAATACAACCAGTTTTAGCACCCATTGGCGTGTTGTGTTGTGGCTGCTTAGTTGTTTTTCAACAATATTCCGGTCTATTATCCATCCTACGAAAATTGATATTATCATACCTCCTAGAGGAAGGAATATATTGCTTGTCACATAGTCGAACAGATTAAATACTGTCAGGTTGAAGATTGTTAAATTGCTTAACGGTCCAAAAGACATTGCGCATAGTGCGCCGAGGGTCATGGCTATTCCTGTGTTTATTAATACGGCGGTTTTTCTTTTTAATCCGAACTGCTCTATAAAAAAGGCAATGCACATTTCGCTCATTGATATAGTGCTTGTTATGGACGCTATTATAAGCAGGAAGAAGAACATGGTGCTCCATATTGAGCCATAGGGGAGGCTGTTGAATATGGACGGCAGTACTTCAAAAACGAGTTTTGGACCGGCTGCCGGTTCTGTGTGGAATGTGAATACGGCAGGGAATATAATTATGCCAGCCATTATGGCCACTATAGTGTCGAGTGCCGCGGTTGTGGCCGCACTTTTTATTAACGGGGTTTCGTTTGAGAAGTAGCTGGAGTATATCATCATCGTGCCCAGACCCAGTGACAGTGAAAAGAATGCCTGGCCCAAGGCTCCGATAAGTACCGATGAGTTTATTTTGCTGAAATCGGGGCATAATAGAAACTTAAGGCCTTCAGATGCTCCGGGAAGCTGAAGTGAATTGATGCAGAATGCTATGAGGATTACAAATAGCAGGGGCATCAATATATTTGATATGCGTTCAATGCCTTTGCGTACGCCCATTAGCAGTACTGCGGCATTTAGCGAGAGAAAGGCAAAGGTCCACACCAAGGGCATCCACCCGGTAGAGAACGAATTGAATTTGGCATGGTGCTGTTCAGGGGTCATTGAGCCGAGGTTTCCGGTTATGGATTCTGTGAAATACTCTACGGTCCATCCGGCAACTACAGAGTAAAATGAAAGTATTAGTATTGATGCCAGTATGCCCATATAGCCAATCCATGCCCATTTAGTGTTTGTGCTGAGCATACGGAATGCCCCGAATATATTTCTTTTCGTGCTACGTCCCATTATAAATTCGGCACATATAACGGGTATTCCTATCAACATTATAAAGCCTATGTATAATGCCAAAAATGCGCCTCCGCCATGTTCGCCAGCCTCGTAGGGGAACCGCCAGATGTTGCCAAGACCCACGGCAGAACCTACAGTAGTGGCTATTACGCCTATACGCGTTTTAAATACGGCTCTTTGATTGGGTTGCTCCATGCTTATATTTAAAGGTAGTTTGAAATAATTATTAGTAAAATGAGGATTGGTGCTATGTACCGTATTATTGTTTCAATAACGGGGTATGTTTTGCTTACGACGGTTCCGTTGTTGGTAATTTCTTTATGAAGAAATCCTTTGGGCGCTTTCCAGCCGAGAAACAGGCATGTTAGCAATGCGGCAACAGGAAGCATGTAGTTTGTTGCAACGGTGTCGAGAAAACCGAATATGTCCATTCCGGCAATTTTTATGCCAGATAACGAACCCTGCGACAAAGAACATATGGAACTCATGAAAAAAAGAGGGGTAATTATTATATAGCACGCCTTTTTGCGAGTGACATTCAGCTTGTCCTTTATATAGGCGACAGCAACTTCGGCTAGAGATATTGTGCTTGTCAGTGCTGCTACCATAAGTAGCATGAAAAATAATGTTGACCAAAGACGGGTATATGGCATTTGTGCAAATACTTCTGGTAATGTAACGAATACAAGTGTCGTGCCAGATAGTTTGTGACCGGACAGTCCGAACGACATTACGGCAGGGAAAATTATTATGCCCATTAAAATGGCGACTAATAAATCCAGAAGCGATACGGTTACGGCTGTGCGTCCGAGTTTGGTGCTTTTAGGGAAATAGCTTGAATAAGTTATTAATATGCCCATGCCAAGCGACAATGAGAAAAAGGCCTGTCCAAGTGCGTTTATTGCAACACCTGCTGTTATCTTGCTAAAATCGGGATGGAAAAAATAAGCTAGCCCGTCGACGGCTTTGGGTAATGACAATGATGTGAACGCAAATATTAGAAGTAGGGCGAACAGCATCGGCATTAATATATTTGAAATTTTTTCTATTCCTTTTTGAATGCCCCGCAATAGTATGACAAGGTTTAGTAGCAACATTATATATGTCATTACCAGCGGTCTGACATCTTCCCCGATGTACTTATGCATTTTACTTGCGAATTGTATGTCAAGAACGGTGCCGCCTGATGCTGTAATTGCTGTTTTGACCGGTTCGTAAAGATCGCCGGTTAATGAC
>SSTG01000020.1 GCA_004801635.1 Muribaculum caecicola
GGCATATATATTGAATGTAGTGGCGTAAATGAAAATAAGGGCCACTATGCTACGTATTGTTATGTCTGTTGTTTTCATTGTTCCTTTAGAGGTTATGTTGTACAATCTCTTAGAGCTCTTTTTCGTAATAGCCCGACACGGTGGCCCGGATGTCTTTCAAAGTTATTCCTTGCGACGGGCTTAGCGGCTGCGATGTTTCGGGAGCAGTGGCCCTGGCTTCGAAACGGATGCCGTCGAGGTGGGTAACGGTTCCTGTGATGCGTATTTTAACCTGTGTGCCGTTTGCGTTTGCGGCAATGTCGGCTCCGGTAATTTCAACATCGTTTATCTGTTGTCCGTCAACGTCAACCGGGTAGCCTGTGAGCTGTACGCCAAATGGCAGGTTTGTCGACACGTTGGCGCTTATCTGTAGTTCGTTTATGGTTATTTGGTCAATGTCTTCGTCGTTCCAACCGTCCTCGGTGTCGGAATATGTTATTACGGAGCCTTTGCCTAGTGCCAGCGGGGCAAAGAATGTGTATCGTCCTTCAATTGCCGGGTAGCTGCCAAGGCGGAATCCTGTTACACGTTGAGTTGGGATTTCCGGCTGTGGTATTTCTATCTGTATTTCGTTTGGCAGGCCGTTGCCGGAAAGAATTCCCGAGAGTGATGTGAACGGTACGTGCTGTATGTTTTCGAAACCGGGATAATAAGTGCCGGGTATTGATGGCGACAGGCAGTATGAGCTGTTTGCTTCAGGCCGTAGCTCGAACCGGGAGTTGTCGATAGTACATGACACCGGCAACGAGCCGTCGTTGCGTAATGCCGTGAGGTTGAACCCGGCTGAACCGTGTATATTGTAGCTTGAGAACGGATTTGAAATGTTTATGTATATCTGTGGGTTTGCCAGACTTATGTTGGTGCCTTCCTGGTTGAGGAAGTCGGGAAGGTCGTTTAGCGTTATGGGTGAAATGTTCAGGCCGTCAATTGTATGCTTTATAGAACCGGTGAACGATTTTACTTCGAAATCGCCTAGTTGTGTGTGTATTGAAAGATAAAGTTTGGAGGGAGCCTGTATGCCGGCTATCGATGCTGCCGGTATCAGCATGTCGGCATTTGTAAGACCGGTTTCCCCGTGTATGTCTATGCTGTGGTCGTTATAGTTGAAAATTGCGCCGGCTTTGGCCAGGTTTATTGCCGAAGCGGTCATTGTAAGCGAAACGCCGTTTTGTATGTTGTCTATCTCGCTTATCGATATTTCGCCTGTTTCCGGGTTGTAAGTTCCAATTGAAGGTGTCCCGGTAAGACCTTTTGGCAGCTGGAAACGTATGTTCTGCAATTTTATGCCTGACGGAATTGTGCCGTCAGTGGCTTCCAGATTAATACTATATGTCAGTCCCCAGGAAACTTCCAACTGCTCAATGTCTACTATGTCGGTGCTAATGCCGCTATAGTTGTAGCTGTAGCCTGATATGGGGGCAAGGTCGATGTTGAAGGATATGTCGCCGGTATTGCGGACTCCTGTAACCGATGGAATCTGTATTTCCGTTATTGACGGGTTTATTTCGGGGGCGGCTATTGAGAACTGTTCAATGTTTATAGGGTCAGAGCCAAACGTGCCGTCTTCAAGAATTGCATATTGGTTGTCTATTATCTGAATTTTGTCTCCTTCTTCGGTGTCGATGATGCTTGACAGGAATATTTCGTCAATATTGACAGGCAGGGTTAGCGAATTAACACTGACCTTTACGGTAGTATCAATATCAGACAAGTCGTAATTGTTGTCGATACATCCTGTCAGCGGCGAGAGTAATATTAATGCAGATGCCGTCAACAGGCCGGTGGCTTGTTTATTCATTTTATTTTATTGGTTTGTGATAATGATTTTGTGATGTTTTCCTTAGGTTGTATACGCCTAAACAGTTATCGGTGGGTTAACTGATTGCAAAATTAGCAAAAAATATTTAAAGCAATATATTGGTTTGTTAAATTGTATAAATTATATATTGTTGAGTTTGGGAGGAGAGAGTTGTATTCTGTTATTTCATTAATGTGACGTTGCTATTTAGGAAGCCGTGGAATAAGTTCTATTAGGTTGTCTGCAATTCCGGGGCGGTAGCCGTTGTGGCGCATCATTACGCGGTTGAAGCTGTCGGCAACAAGTACAACCGGGAGTGATGTCAAATCCGGGGTAAATTCAAATTCTGCGGCTGTAGCCTTAAGCCATGTACCATCGGGGTCGATAGTCGTTTTAACTGTAGACGGAAGTAATGGCAGCTTGGCAAGGGCTTTTGCCTCGGCTTCCGTCGGGGCTATAAGCACTATCGGCCGTCCCCATGACTTGAATGCCTCTCGGTTGGCTGCCAGTTCGTTGAGGAAGTGTGCCGAAGGCTCGTGATTAGGCTTTACAAATGCGGCTATAAAGGTGCCGCGGCCTGTCAGCGGCAGAAGCGGATCGGCATTGAAAGCCCCTATTATGCTTATTTCGCCGGGTTCGTCGAGGATGACAAGCGGAATTTCCACACATTGTTCCCCTTCGGCAATGTTGAATTCAGCCACACGGGCTTTTACCGAACCGTCGGCAAGCCGCCGGCCGGTGGTTAGGATGTATTGTCCCGGTAAAAGTTCTACACCGTTGGCAAAGTCGTTTTTCCAGTTGGCTTCGTCGGGATAGTTCAACAGTTCGGGCTGTCCGTTTACTATACGTGAAATGGTGAAATATATGTAATACTTGGGGTTGCCGGGAATAGCGTCGGATGGATATGTCAGTTTTACGGTTGCCTGGGTTGGATTGTTGGCAGTCCTGGTTGTGTTAAAAAACTGGCTGTATTCGTCGCCATAAGTTTTTCTGGCAAGCACGCGCGACGTTACAGGGTCTATAACGGCATCGAAACCTAGCCAGCGGCAAAGAGCTACGAAAAAAATGTTACGGGAATGCGTGTCGGCTTTGCGTGAGCGCCATACTCCTGCCGGTGATATGCAAAAGTGGTTAGGGTTGTGCGCGTTGTCAATGGCTATGTTGTCATTTATCCAGTTTTCAACCATTGAAGGCGATTGGGACAATGTTTTGCGTAATTTGTCAGGGACTGCTTTGTCGAAATAAGAAGGCCACGGGGTAAGAAGCTCGTTGGCAATACGTGGGTTTATTGGCTCTGGCCTGTTGATAAAGAAGTCGCTGATAACAGGCCATGTGATGTCGCGCCAGTCTTTTTGACTAAGCTGTTCAAGCCATATTTTTGCCTGTTTGCGTTTTTCTGCTGGGACAGAGCTTACAAAGCGTGACATAATTTCATGGTTTCCGTATGACTCAACCAGTATTGTTGCTATTGTTGCGGAATCCGCAGCCCATCCGGTGGCAATATTTGCTGCATCATCAAAAGAAAGAAATCTTGACATTACGTAGTTGCGTATGGAATCTTCCTGTATTTTTCTTTGATTGTTTTCATTTGTCATGGTTTCTGTTACTGCCGGTAGTGAAGGTGAGGAAACCGGCGGGGTCAGAATCATTTCTATAGGTTCTATCAATGCCTGTCTAGAAAGTGTTATTGTTATAATGCTGTCGGCCGGGATTTTGGAGTCGAGTTCGGCAATATGGAACAGCTTGCCGTCGGGCGACGTTGCCCAAGCCACAAGGTCGCCTCGCCCACATTCTATTGATGCTTTTCCATTGCTGTCTGTTTGTGTGGAAAACAGCGGATAAAATTCGGCGTAGTTGTACAGCCGGAAACTTACGGGGGCTTTTGATACCGGATTTCCGAGAGAGTCGTTGACTAAAATTGAAACTTTACGCGTAGGTGTGTAGTTGGAGGTGATGTTTATACGCGTGTAGCAGCTGTCGCGGTATAGTTTTTGTTCCGGGCCGTTGTAATTGCCTATTACGTTGGTTGCCATAAGCATTCCTTGCGATGCAGGGGCATTGAACCAACCTAGGTCGAGAACCGGTTCCGGTTCGCAGGCTCCGAGAAACCGCCATTTGTTGTCGACCCATACTTCCACCCATGCGTGGTTGTCGTCGGTATGTGCCCATCGTGGTGTATAGACCTGGCGCGCAGGTATGCCTGCGGCGCGCATTGCAGCCACTCCCAGTGTCGATTCCTCGCCACAACGGCCAAAGGTGGTGCGCACTGTGGCAAGGGGCGACGACGTGCGGCTGTCTGACGGCCTGTATGTGGCCTTTTCATGTGCCCAGTGGTTTATTTCGAGCGCGGCCTGTTCCATGGTCATGTTTTTTATGCGCGGTGCCAGTTCGCGATAGAAAACCGAGCGCGATGAATCGAGAGCCTCGTTGTTAACCCTTACGGGGAGTACGAAGTGAAGCCATTCACGCTGTGGTATGTTTTTACCCCATGGCATTTCGTTGCGTGCGTGGAGCGACATTGCCACATTCTGTTCCCAGAACTGGCGCGGGTGGTCGATACTGTCGGCAATATTTATTTGTGAAATAAGCCAGTCGGTGTATTTCTTTATTGAATCGGTTGGTACGGTGTTGTTGCAGGTTGCCGCTATGGCAGGCAATATAAAAAGCAATGACAGTAGTTTTTTCATGGATGGCTGAGTATTTTTACGATGGTGTTTACTTCGCGACGGTCGGTATGCATAAATCCGTCCGTATCTTCCCTGCGGCATGACCCGTGGAATTCGGTCGCTGATGTTTTATGGCGTATACATGCAATGTTTTCTGATTTTATTCCTGCTCCGGGCATAATTATTATGCGTCCTGCTGCCTGTGCGACAAGCTTTGACAATATATCTGCTCCAGCCAGGGCTGTAGGGGCTCCTCCGGATGTCAATACACGGTCTACGCCGATACTGATCAGCGTTTCCAAGGCTGCTTCAAAATCGGGTACGTGGTCGAATGCCCGGTGGAACGTGACCTGTAGCCCGTGGGAATGGGCCAGTTCGGTCATGGCCTTTGTCCATTCGGTATCGATAGTGCCGTCGGTATTCAGAGAGCCTATTACCACCCCGTGTACGCCCAGCCGGCAGGCTTTTTCAATGCGGCAGGACATTGCCGACTTTTCTTCCGGGGAATAAACGAAATTACCCGGTCGGGGGCGTATCAACACCATGACTTTGAATTCTCTCCCGGCTTTTTCGGCAACTGTCAGTGCGCTGTTTATGGTACTTTCGTCAGGGGTCAGCCCGTCTACGGCAAGTTCGCGGCAAAGTTCAACGCGTCTCGCTCCACCGGCTATTGCCTCGACAACAGCATCAAGGCCGTCGGCGCAGACTTCCAATATGCTATGTTTCATTGTTCAGTGGAAATAGCTTTTTAGTTTTGCCTGACGGCTTGCTTGTTTAAGGTTGTCCGCATTACAACGGCTAATACGGCAAATAGTCCAAGGCTTCCTACAAGGAGCGAATAATTGGAAAGGCATATTATTATGTAAAAGAAGCCGTAGATTATAAACAGGCTTCCGCCAACTGTGATTCCTTGCCGGGTGGAATTGAATATGGCGCGCATATACCATGCAATAAGTGAGGCCGTGAGCATGGCAGAAACCCAGTAGCTTGTAAGAAACGACAGGTGTTCGCTTAATGATAGCAGAAGGGAATAAAACAGAACCAGTGCCAGGCCTATCAGTAGGTATTGAAACAGGTTTATATCGCACAACATGCGTTGTTCTACTATGAATATTATGCCGAAAGCAAGCGCTATTACCAGAAATGCATATTTTATTGCCCGGCACACTTTAACGTAATGGTCGACACCGTTGGTCAGCGTAACGCCTATTTTTCTGCCTGTATAGAATTTGTTGTCTGGCTCCGATTTCCATTGATATGGAAGCAAGTTGCCGTTTATTTTCCATTGTGCCGTAAAACAGCTGTCGGTAACGGTGCGTGTGTTTGGAAGTGTCCATCCGTTAAACGACGGCGATGTGTGTCGGCCGGAAATATTTAGTGTCATGCGTTTTATGTCGGGATTTAATGCAACCCCTAGGAAGTCTACGCCCCGTAGTCTGAGCCTGTAGCTGAATTCAGCCTGTGTTACACTGTCGGCTGGAATAAGTTCGGTAGATGGACAGTGGGCCGACAGGCTGCCGTAGTTCCTTGTCCAAGTAAGTTCATGCCCGTTTATTTTAAGAGGCGACAGGCTGTCGATGCCGACAAAGTCAGACGGGGCAAATGATGCTACAAAAAACGGTTGGCTGCCGGTTGAATCAACAATAATGTTGCCTGAAACTTCAATGTCGGCATGGTATGTCTGTATGTTGAATGCGCCCCGTTTTAATTCGGATGTATGCACATAGGCGTTGATGATGCAGTTGTCTACGTTTATCGGGTGTGATATTGTGTCATTATCGTCGACTGTGGGCTTAAGGTTGAAATTTGGCACGGATATCGTTTGACGGCCTCCGTATGAGTCGGCAATGCTGTTTACGGTTTCATTTAGCCGGTCGTTGCGTGAGTCGGACATGGAGTATACGACAAAAGCGCCTATTGTTAGCAGGATAACCAGTAAGCACAGAAAGAATCCCTTTGTTGTCGGCGGTAATGTTTCCGACAGCATTCTTGCACGATGCCGTCTGGCGTAGCCGGGCAGGGGTGGGGGAACGGGTGTTTTTTCCGTGATGTTTGGATTATTGCTGCTCATTGCCGGTCAGGGTGGTTATCTGTTTATTTGTAACTCGCCGTTACGTACCCTCAGCCTTATTGTAAAGTACATCATTATTGCGAGTGTTAAGAAAATGCCCAGGCTGCCCGTCAGGAGCGCAAACCTGTTTAAACACAGTAATATAAATATGAATGCATATTCAACAACGAGAACCGTTCCGAAAACTTTTGCTGCTTTTGTGGAGCGTGTTATGGCGTTTAAATATATTGTGAGCATTCCCAAAATCATTATGCATGACAGCAGGTAGGATAATCCGAACGGCATAAGTTCTGAAAATGATGTAAGCAAAAGGTAGAACAAGGACATTGCGCATGCCGATAATGAATACTGTATGGCATTGACCGGCTTGCGGAATATTACTTCGACAAGGGTTGTCGACATGAGTGTTATGAGTACTATTATGAAAGCATAACTTATGGAGTCGCCGATGGTTGATAACCGTTCGGCTGACAAAAAACCGTTTGATTTGCGGGTAAAGGCCACTTCGTTTATTATTACGGCCAGAATAGTGGCGCATAATGCCAATGCGATAACCAGCCCGGTGCGCATACCCAGCCATCTTAGTGTGAAATAAGGTTTTGTGTTGTCAATCACATCAGGTGTGTTTGTCATGGAATATTCGTTTTGTTGCATATTTGTGTCGCTTTTTTGCAAAAATAGGGATTATTTTTGTTTCTGCAAATTAAACATGGCATAAGAATTCATGTCATGCGCCGGCAAGGTCGCGGAATATGTCAAGTGCGGTTTTTATTTCCGATTCGGTGGCTGTACGGTCTATGTTTATCCGGCCTACGTTGGAGAGCATGGTGAAGTTGATACATTCTGACGATATGTTTTTTTTGTCGTGGTGCATGAACTCCAATAAGTCTTGATAGTCTGAGCAGTTTATATCTGGTGTGCCATAGTGGCTGAATATGTATTGTGCGGCATTTCTCAGGGTGTTAGTGGGAAATCCGCAATGAGTATGGCTCAGTATAAGTTCTATTATGCAGCCCCATGCTACGGCATATCCGTGTGGCACCGGTTTGCCTTTCTTCATGGCGAGGCTTTCAAGTGCATGCCCGGCAGTGTGGCCAAGGTTGAGGGCCCGGCGTATGCCTTGTTCGTATGGGTCGTCGTTAACGATGCGTCGTTTAATTTCGACAGATGCTTTTAACAGTTCCAGCATGTGTCCGGCATCTATTTCAAGAGGGTCGCTGTCTATTAGTTTGTGGAATGTGGCGGCAGAGTCGATAAGTCCGTGTTTCAGCATTTCGGCATAGCCCGAAAGAAGTTCCCGTTTTTGCAGTGTGTTGAAAAAACGGGTGGATATGATAACGTGGCTTGCAGGAGAGAATACACCTATTTCGTTTTTTAGGCCATTGAAGTTTATGCCTGTTTTTCCGCCTACGGCAGCATCGACTGCCGACAGCAGGGTTGTAGGCATGTTTATGAATTTGATTCCGCGTTTGAATGTTGATGCTGTAAAGCCGCCGATGTCGGTAATCATGCCTCCGCCCAGGCATATCATTGCCGAGTGTCTGGTTGCACCGCCGTTTATAAGGTTCTCCCATATTAAGGTGGCCGATTTGAGGTCTTTATTTGTGTCTCCGGGGTTGATTGTTATCAGTGTGGCTTCTGACATCATCGTGCTTTCCGCTTTCACTTGCGGCCAAACGTCTACGGCCGTGTTCTTGTCCGTGAGGACGAATATGCCGTTTGGCCTGATGTTGTTTATGGCTGTGTCGATGGCTTGTGCCGTATTGTTTGTGAATAGGATGTTTTGCTGATTCATAACTGATGGTCAAGTAATTCTGTTAATTTTTCGGTCAGTTCCTGCATGGAGGTGAATACTATGTCGGCACCGGCGTTGTATAAATCGGATACCTGTATTGGTCCGGTTACGATGCCTATAGTGAAAGCTCCGGCCTTTGCCGCCGATTCAACCCCCAGCGGGGCGTTGTCTATTGCTATGCATTGCCAAGGTTTTACGTTTGCCAGCTGCATGGCCTTTTGGAATGGTTCTGGATGTGGTTTTCCGTGGGTAACGGATGCTGATGTTATGCGCCTGTGTGTTGGAAATGCGTTTGGAAAGTCTGTGTCGAGGCGCTGCAGGGTGGAAGGTTGCCCGGAGCCGGTTACAAGTACGGTGGTAATGTTTCTGTCAATAAGCGCAGCTACGGCACTCTGTGCTCCAGTTATTGTGCCGGGTATGCCCATCTGTGCGAAGTAAGCCGCTTTTTTATCATATATTCTGGCTGCTTCTTCCGGGTCGGCATCCTTGCCGAACGCACGGTTCCATATCAGGTTTATGGTATCGGTGCCGGTGCGTCCTTCATAAAGAAAAAATTCCTCTAGCGTGCAACTGATGCCCAGTTCTGAAATTGTACGGTGCCAAGCTTTTGCGTGGTTTGGCATGGAGTTGTAAAGAGTGCCGTCCATATCGATAAGGGCCGCACTGGGAGCTAGTTTGTGCGGTGTGTTTTTGCGGTTGTAACCGTATATGCTTTCTTTCAGCGAGGGCGTTGTCATATGTCTTTTGTTTTGCTGTGTATTTGCCTGCCTGTACGTGCCGTTATGTGGAAACAGCCTTGTTTGCGTTCGTATTTTACAAGGCAGCGGTTTTCGCGGCGCAATTCGTAGAGAATTTCGCCTAAGAGGTTTTTCAGGTCCTGTTGGGTGCGGTTTGTTGATGTTGACCGGTTGCAAATAAAGTTTACATAGCTTATGTCGAACGTAGTGCCGTACTGGTGTGCGGAGGTGGATACGGCGTTTATGTTCCGGCGGCGCAGCCGCTTTATTGTTGAGCCTGTCCTAAGCAGGCTTGTAACTTTTATTCTGTACGATCCGCCGCCACGTGATGTCAGTGAGTCGATAAACCTGGCTCCTATTTCGTTCAGAAGTTCGGCTGCCTCTGGTACCAGATAGGGGTATGAGTGGGTAAGGTTGTCAACAAAGTAGTTGTCGCAAGTGCGTATTCGGCAAACCGGCCTGCGCAGTTTCCATGCTTGTGCAGGTGTGCTTATCGGCTCTATGCCTATGCGCCTGGCTTCGGCAAGATGCGTGTGGTTGCTGTCGTTGAATACCCTGCCCAGTGAGCCTCCTATGGGGTTTATGCGTAGTTTTACGCAATTGTTGTCGGGCATTTTTAGATTTTCGTTTTGTATGGAGGCAGTATCGGCATAGGCCGACGGGCTGTTGTCGGGTTGAGGCGCACTGTCTGGTTCGTCGGCTTCGAATTCGTTTTCTTCGCCTATTTCCGTAACTGTTTCAGCCACGGGTTCGCTGCTTGGGCGCAGTGTCATGCGTCCGCAGCTGAACCCGGCAATGAAGGCTAGTCCTGATGTGATAGATAATAATGTGAGTATTGCTTTTTTGCGGCGTTTCATCGGTTGCAATTTTAGTGTAAAATTACAAAAACCTTGCGGCATGTACAAATACGTGACAATTAGGTGGAAATAATTGTAATTAACACTGCGGTTTATATAAAAACGGAGGGCATAACTTGTCACAAGCTTTGCCCTCCTTCCATTCATGAGAAATCTATCTACTATTTAAATATCGGTGCGTAAATAACGTATAGTAAATGTAGAATTTTAAGATTTGACATCCTTGATTTTTTTACGAGTGGAATTTTAAAGTTAAATAGATTGTTAGAAATTGTACCAAATAATGTCTATGGTAGTAAAAAGGGAATAAATAATTAAGAATTCTCTGTATACAATTTAAATAATTCGGTTCGTGTTTTGAATTTAGATTTCTGTTTCCGTTTGCAAAATTAATTATTTATAAATAATATCAATAATGGGTTGTAAATTTTTTTTGTTAAAATAGGCTGATTGTGGTAATTCTTTATAAAATATGGAAAATTATGGCTCGTTTGAAACTGGTTAAAATCGGTTGTGCGCATATTCAAAATGGATGTTTTGTCTTTTTGGGCGTAATTGTTTGCAAGATACAGGCAAAGGATTACTTGTGTTACAATTGGATTACGGATAATTGTAATCCGTGAAGTTTTTAAGAAGCGTATAATTTTTGTATTTGTTTTATCAGGGCGGGGAGTCTGGTTTGTTATAAAAAACTAGAAGATATTAAGGAATTTTTTCTTTAATATTTGTGACACCCGGCAAATTGTCTTAAATTTGTCGGATAAAGCGCTGCCGTGTCGTTTTTTTGTGCATGAGGCATGCTGTTTTTAAGGTAATCAACAATTAATCAATATATTTAACTTTAAATTCAACAACTACTATGTGGTTAACAAGCTCTTCCATAGGACGCAAGCTGGTTATGGCCGTAACCGGAGCCTGCCTTGTCCTATTTGTGACGTTCCACTGCTTGATGAACGCAGTAGCCATTGCCTGTCCGGCTGCTTACAATGTTATTTGTGAGTTTTTGGGGGCAAACTGGTATGCCCTGGCCGCATCGGCCGGTTTGGCATTGTTATTTGTAATTCACATTTTTTATGCCGTATGGCTTACTTTGCAGAACCGTAAGGCTCGCGGAGCCGACCGTTATGCCGTTTCAGTTAAGCCTGCAACAGTGGAATGGTCGTCGCAGAACATGCTCGTGCTGGGTATAGTGATTCTTGCTTTTCTTGTGGTGCATATGGTTCAGTTCTGGGCCAAGATGCAGCTGGTGGAAATGACCGGTGCCGAAAGCACTTTGCCACCGGCAATAGGAACCCTGTTTATTCAGGAAGCATTCTCGCATATCTACACGCCGATAATCTACATAATCGGTTTTGCAGCATTATGGTTCCATATGAACCATGGGTTCTGGTCAATGTTCCAGTCGGCCGGATGGACCAATAACACATGGCTGCCTCGCCTTCGTAAAATTTCATGCTGGTATACAACTATTGTAATAGCGCTTTTTGTTGCACAGGCAGTTGTGTTTACGGTAAATGCCAATAACGACTACTACCGTACGAATGCCGAGCTGCGTGAGCAATATAAGGAAACCGTGGCCGAAACAATAGGTGTTCCTGCCGGACAGCTCGATTTTGACGCTATGCCGTCGAAAGCCGAACTTACAGACCTTCAAACACAGATACGTGCGCTGCTTGCCGACCCCGTACAGATGCAGTCGGCCGGTTATACGCCGCAATCGCTCAATTATCAGCTGGCTATGTCTGAAAAGTGGCTTAAGGTGCTTCCTTTTGTAGAGTATCTTAAGACAGCTGAAAAAGATGCCGTTCCAGCCGTGCAGCCGGAAGCTGAAAATGTTGAACCATAAAACAACTAACCGCTATGGATAAAGATAACGTAAAAGTGATGAACCCCGCGGATTCGAAAATCCCCGAAGGCCCAGTCGCTGAAAAATGGACCAACTACAAGGCTCATCAGAAATTAGTTAACCCGGCTAACAAGCGTCGGTTAAGTGTTATTGTGGTAGGAACCGGCCTGGCCGGGGCATCTGCCGCCTCAACACTGGCTGAAATGGGCTTCAATGTGCTTAATTTCTGTATACAGGACTCTCCGCGCCGTGCTCACTCAATTGCCGCGCAGGGAGGTATAAACGCTGCTAAGAACTATCAGAACGACGGCGACTCTGTGTACCGCTTGTTCTATGACACAGTAAAAGGTGGCGACTATCGTGCCCGTGAAGCCAATGTGTACCGTTTGGCAGAAGTGTCTAACAACATCATAGACCAGTGCGTTGCACAAGGCGTGCCTTTTGCGCGTGAATATGGTGGTTTGCTTGCCAACCGTTCGTTCGGCGGCGCCCAGGTGTCACGTACGTTCTATGCTAAAGGTCAAACCGGACAACAGTTGCTTCTTGGCGCATATTCTTCACTTAACCGCCAGATTGAACTTGGCAAGGTAAAAAGCTACAATCGCTACGAAATGCATGATGTGGTTATGATTGACGGTCGTGCGCGCGGTATCATAGCAAAGAACCTTGTTACTGGTAAGTTTGAGCGTTTTGCCGCTCATGCCGTGGTTATAGCAACAGGCGGCTATGGCAATGCCTACTTCTTGTCGACCAACGCTATGGGCTGTAACTGCTCGGCTGCAATGGCCTGTTACCGCAAGGGAGCGTATTTTGCAAATCCGGCCTATGTTCAGATTCACCCCACCTGTATACCGGTGCACGGCGACCAGCAGTCGAAGTTGACGCTTATGTCGGAATCGCTTCGTAACGACGGACGAATATGGGTGCCTAAGAAACTTGATGATGCAAAAAAACTCCAGAGTGGGGAAATCAAGGGTTCAGACATTCCGGAAGCGGACCGCGACTATTATCTTGAAAGGCGTTACCCGGCCTTCGGCAACCTGGTTCCTCGCGACGTTGCGTCACGTGCAGCCAAAGAACGTTGCGACAAGGGTTTCGGTGTAAACAATACGGGTTTGGCCGTATTTCTTGACTTCTCTGAAGCTATAAACCGTCTGGGTATTGACGTAGTGCGTCAGCGTTATGGAAACCTGTTTGACATGTATGAGGAAATTACCGATGTTAACCCAGGCAAGGTGGGCAATACTATAAACGGCGAGGTATATTACAACCCGATGATGATATTCCCGGCTATTCACTATACAATGGGCGGAATATGGGTTGACTATGAACTTCAGACATCGCTCAAGGGTTTGTTTGCCATTGGCGAATGTAACTTCTCCGACCACGGTGCCAACCGTCTGGGAGCGTCAGCCCTTATGCAGGGATTGGCCGACGGATATTTTGTATTGCCGTACACCATACAGAATTACCTGTCAGACCAGATAACTGTTCCTTGTCCAAGCGCCGATGCCGACGAGTTTGTACAGGCTCAAGCCAAATGCGAGGCTGCTCAAAAGGCTCTGCTTAATGTGCGGGGAAAACGTTCGGTTGACTCTATTCATAAGGAACTTGGCCATATAATGTGGGAATACGTTGGTATGGGTCGTACAAAAGAAGGGCTTGAAACCGCTCTTGAAAAGCTTAAGGCAATACGTAAGGAGTTCCAGACAAACCTTTATGTTCCCGGCACTGCCGACGGCATGAATATAGAACTGGACAAGGCTTTCCGTTTGAACGACTTCATCACCATGGGCGAGCTTGTTGCCTACGATGCCCTCAACCGTAACGAAAGTTGCGGCGGACACTTCCGCGAGGAATATCAGACTGAGGAAGGTGAAGCAAAGCGCGACGACGAAAACTATTTCTACGTTTCGTGCTGGGACTACCAGGGTTCTGACGACAAAGCTCCGGAACTTATCAAGGAACCGCTTCATTATGAGGCTATCAAGGTACAGACCCGTAATTACAAGTCATAAACCACAAAAAACAGTAAATAAAAATGGCAAATATAACTGTTAATCTTAAAGTTTGGCGTCAGGCCGGACCGAAGGAAAAAGGCGCTTTCCGCACCTATACTGTGGAAACTGACACCGATACATCTTTCCTGGAGACACTCGACATACTTAACGAACAGCTGGTGGCAAACCATGAAGAGCCTATTGCGTTCGACCACGATTGCCGCGAGGGTATATGCGGTATGTGCTCGCTGTATATAAACGGGCATCCGCACGGACCGGCAACAGGAGCCACTACATGCCAGCTTTACATGCGTCGTTTCAGCGACGGCGAAACCATCACTGTCGAACCATGGCGTTCGGCCGCTTTCCCTGTAATCAAGGACCTGATGGTTGACCGCAATGCTTTCGACAAAATACAGCAAGCCGGAGGCTATGTTTCGTTCAATTGCGGGGGTGCACAGGATGCAAACAACCTGCCAATTTCTAAAATCAATGCCGACCTGGCAATGGATGCCGCTACATGTATTGGATGTGGCGCATGTGTTGCTGCCTGCAAAAACGGTTCGGCTATGCTTTTCGTTTCGGCCAAGGTGAGCCAGTTTGCCCTACTTCCGCAAGGACAGGTTGAGCGCAAGCGCCGCGCGCGTGCAATGGTGAAGAAAATGGACGAACTCGGATTCGGTAACTGTACCAATACCGGAGCATGTGCTGCCGAATGTCCCAAGTGCATTTCAATAAGCAATATCGCCCGTCTTAACCGCGAATTTGAAAAAGCAAAATTCTCCGATTAGCCGGGTCCGGATTTTAAGTATAGACTGCCGAGGGTGGACAATAAAGCCCCTTCGGCAGTTTTTATTGTAATAAATAATGGGATTTGTAGCCTTAATTTTGTAAATTTGCGTATATAATGAAAATAAGTTTTTAAATTAAAACACAGACAATATCAATGAGCAACTGGTTTGAGTGCAAGGTGCGTTACGATAAAATGATGGAGAACGGTGCCCAAAAGAAGGTGACCGAGGCATACCTTGTTGACGCGTTTACGTTTACTGATGCAGAGAAGCGAATGAATGAGGAAATGGAAGGTCGTGGCGAGTTTTCCGTTACGGCTGTTAAACGCAGCAATATCACGGAAATATTTTGGGACGACACCGCCGACAAATGGTACCATGTAAAGGTTAATTTCATTACGCTTGACGAAAAAACCGCTGTGGAAAAAAAGACAACCTCGCACATACTTGTCGCTGCATCTAATTTCCGACAGGCACTTGATTCCTTTATGGAGGGGATGAAGGGCACTATGGCCGATTTCGAAGTGAACACTATAACTGAGACTCCGCTTATGGATGTCTATAAGGCAAAGGTTGTAGAATAATATAAATGAATTCCATTGCTGAAAATATTGCCGCTTTGCAGTCGGGGCTGCCAGTCGGTGTTACTTTGGTGGCTGTTTCCAAATTTCACCCGGTTGAGGCTTTGATTCAGGCTTATGATGCCGGACAACGGCATTTTGGCGAAAGCCGTGCCGCCGAAATGGTTGAAAAAGCAAAATCGTTGCCGAAAGACATACACTGGCATTTTATTGGCCATTTGCAAACTAACAAAGTACGTCAGATAGTTCCGTATGTAAGCCTGATACACAGCATTGACTCTGTGCGGCTGCTTAAACTGGTGAGCGATGAAGCCTGTCGTGCAGGCCGTGTTATAGATGTGCTTTTGCAGGCTCATGTGGCCGATGAAGACACAAAAACAGGATTTATGCCCGACGAACTGTTGCAACTGGCAGCCGGTTATGATAATGCAGTTTTTCCCGGAGTAAGGATATGCGGCATTATGGGCATGGCTACAAATACGGATAATGAGGAACGCATAGTTGCGGATTTCAAATTGCTTAAAAAGCTGTTTGACCACGTACGGAATACTCCGGCAGGTGCCGATGGCCGTTTCTCGGTTTTATCTATGGGTATGAGCCACGATTATCCTATGGCGCTGCAATGCGGTGCCAATATGGTTAGAATCGGGTCGATGATTTTCGGGGAGAGGCAATATTAGTACACAAGTAAACAAATCAAATACTTAACCATAAACTAAAACAATGAAAACAACAAATCAATCGTCAAACGGACGGCAGATAGCAATCATTGCGATGTTCTTTATATTCGCTATGATATCTTTTGTTACTAACCTTGCAGCCCCGATAGGCACTATATGGGGTTACAAATTTGCAGGCGATTCATTCCTTGGAATGATGGGTAACATGATGAACTTTGCCGCGTATTTATTTATGGGCATACCTGCCGGAAAACTTCTTGTAAAAATAGGATATAAGAAAACTGCCCTGTATGCTATGGCTGTAGGTGTTGTGGGCCTCTTTGTGCAATACTTGTCGAGTGTTATAGGTGCTGATACCGTTATTTATGAAAAGACAATTACCGTTACAGAGAAAATTGGCGGTGAAAATGTTGAAATGGTTAGAAATTTCGGAGTCACCCTTAATTTCTTCATTTATTTGCTAGGCGCATTTATATGCGGTTTTTGCGTGTGTATGCTTAACACCGTGGTTAACCCTATGCTTAACCTGCTTGGCGGCGGAGGCAACAAAGGCAACCAGCTTATCCAGACGGGTGGCGCGCTTAACTCACTTTCGGCAACACTCACACCTTTCTTCGTGGGCGCACTTATAGGCGTGCTGTCGCCTAAAACGCAAATGGGCGACGTGGCTATATTGCTCTGGATTGCTATTGCCATATTTATTGCTGCATTTGTAATAATATCATTCGTTGCCATTCCTGAGCCTAACAAAGGCAGCGGAAGCGCTAAAGTTAAATATTTGCACAGCCCGTGGAATTTCCGCCACACAGTACTTGGCGTAATAGCTATATTCTTTTACGTGGGTATTGAAATAGGTATCCCCGGAACTCTAAACTTCTATCTTGCCGACCAGAATTCTACCGGTGCCGAAGTGCTTGGCGACGCATCGACAATAGCCGGCGCTGTAGTAGCCATTTATTGGCTACTTATGCTTGTGGGCCGTGCGCTGTCTAGTGCCATATCGGGTAAGATTTCCACCCGTACACAGTTGCTAAGTGTGTCGGTGGTTGGTATTGTGCTGACTATAGCGGCTATATGCTCGCCAAAATCGAGCCGTATGGATGTTCCGTCGTTCCTGTATAATCCTGTGGAAAGCGTTCAAAATACGCTTTCAGAGGCAAATATGCCGCAAACTGATATAGACGCGTTTATCTCAAACCCGACTGTTGAGGCTCTGGAGCAATATACAACATCTGAACAGCTTGTTGCCAAGAACGGCGAAACGGTAACCAGAACGGTGATTGCGAATACCAATAAGCAGCCTTATGAACTTGTGAATGCGCTTAAATCGACACCTACTGTGCCTATTTCGGCTATTTTCTTAATTATATGCGGTTTGTGCACATCGGTAATGTGGGGCGGTATCTTTAACCTTGCTGTTGAAGGCCTTGGAAAGTATACGGCACAGGCATCCGGCATATTCATGATGATGGTTGTAGGTGGCGGCATTATGCCGTTGGTACAGCAAAAGATAGCCGGTGCTGCCGGATACATGCCTTCCTACTGGTTAATTGCCGGAATGTTAGGCTATATACTGTTCTATGCCCTTATAGGCTGCAAGAACGTTAATAAGGATATTCCTGTTGACGATGAAATTACAAACTCGTTGTAATGATTTATCAACAAGTAATGATATATTCTGCTTAATTGCATAACATAGAATAATTTATGGAATTGAACCAGTTAAACCGTGCTGCCGACACAATCCGCGTATTGGCTGCATCAATGGTTGAAAAATCTAAGTCAGGTCACCCCGGCGGAGCAATGGGCGGTGCTGATTTTGTTAATGTGCTTTATTCTAAGTTCCTGGTAACTGACCCGGAAAATCCTACATGGTTTGCCCGTGACCGTTTCTTTCTTGACCCGGGACACATGTCTCCAATGCTTTTCTCTGTTCTGGCATTGGCAGGGCACTATACAGTTGAAGAATTGCAACAGTTTCGTCAGTGGGGTAGTGTGACTACCGGCCATCCGGAGCTGGATGTTGAGCGTGGTGTGGAAAATACGTCGGGCCCCCTTGGCCAGGGACATGCTATGGCCGTGGGGTGTGCTATTGCCGAACGTTTTTTGCAGGCTCGTTTTGGCGATGTAGTGTCGCATAAAACATATGCGTTTATTTCTGACGGCGGTATACAGGAGGAAATTTCTCAAGGTGCCGGCCGTATAGCCGGGCATCTGGGCTTGTCGAACCTGATAATGTTTTATGACAGCAACTGTGTGCAGCTTTCTACAAATGTAGACGCTGTTAATTCGGAAGATGTTGCCGCTAAATACCGGGCCTGGGGCTGGAATGTTATTGAAATTGACGGTAACAATGCCGAAGCTATTATTGGTGCGGTAAATGCAGCACATGCCGAGAAAAAACGTCCTACACTTATAATCGGCAATACGGTTATGGGACTTGGCTGTGTTAAAGCCGACGGCTCTAATTTTGAAGGTCAGTGTTCAACACACGGACAGCCTTTGAGCAAGTCGGGTGCCGATTATGAGGCGACGGTACGCAACCTGGGCGCTGACCCGGCTAATCCATGGGCAATTCCTGCCGAGGTGAAAGAACTCTATGCAGCACGTGCCGAACAGCTGAAGGCTATATGCGCGGCCCGTCATGCGGCAGAAAAGGCATGGGCTCAGGAAAATCCGCAACTAGCAGCCGAATTAAATGATTTTATTGCCGGCAAACTGCCTGAAATTGATTGGAAAGAAGTTGCCCATAAACCCGGTATTGCAACCCGTCAGGCTTCTGCCGACTGTTTGTCGATGCTTGCCGAAAAGGTGAAGAATATGATTGTGGCTTCTGCCGACCTTGCCAATTCCGATAAAACCGACGCGTTCCTGAAAAAAACAACTGCATTCACAAAGGATGATTTTAGCGGCGCATTTTTCCATGCCGGGGTTGCCGAGCTTACAATGGCTGCAATAATGAACGGTATGGCGCTGCATGGAGGTGTTTTTGCCGCATGTGGAACATTCTTTGTGTTCTCCGACTATATGAAGCCGGCTGTGCGTATGTCGGCGCTTATGGAACTTCCTGTCAAATATATTTGGACTCATGACGCATTCCGTGTAGGTGAGGACGGCCCCACTCACGAGCCTGTTGAACAGGAGGCGCAGATACGTTTGATGGAGGAACTGAAAAACCTGCATGGACGCTCGTCAATGTTGGTGTTGCGTCCGGCTGATGCCGCAGAAACATCGGTATGCTGGAAAATGGCAATGGAGAATAATACAACACCCACGGCGTTGATACTTAGCCGTCAGGATATTCCCGATCTGCCAGGTCTTACTGCCGAACGTTACGAGGAAGCCCTTGGCGCGCAACGCGGCGGTTATGTTGTGCGTCCGGTTGACGCACCGGCAGTTACGCTTGTGGCAAACGGTTCGGAAGTATCGTTGCTGATGGAGGTAGCCGCCCTCCTTGCCAAAGAGGGTGTTGAGGCCAGGGTTGTGTCTGTTCCCTCAATAGGCTTGTTCCTCGACCAGCCTGCCGACTATCGTAAATCGGTTATCCCTAACAATGCCCCGGTGTTCGGTCTTACAGCAGGCTTACCCTCTACTCTGCGCTCTGTTGTAGGCCCGTTTGGCGAGGTATTCGGTCTGGACCATTTTGGAGCATCTGCGCCATATAAGGTTCTTGACGAAAAGTTTGGATTTACACCACAGGCTGTATTGGAACGTGTAAGGCTTTACATGTCGAAATAACCATTCATGACATTTATTGATAAATAAATAGTGCCGTTGGCAATAGCCGGCGGCACTATTGTTTGTTATTTACGCCTTATGTTTGTTTAAGTGTTGTTATTTTGTAGAATGAATCATAACTTTGTTTTAAGTTAGAAAAGTTATAAATAAAGTATGATGAACAAAGTTGTAATAGTGATGCTGATGCTGATTGCGTCAGTAGTGTGTACACGGGCGTTGCCGGTTCGGCATAAGTATTCCAATCCGGCATCCGGGGAATTTCCTATATTAGGCTGGTATTCGATTCGGGGATTGGAAAATCAGACCCCTGAACGATACCGGGAAATGCGTCAATGCGGCTTTAATCTGTCGTTTCCGTTAATTGATTCCTTAAGTGAGGTAAAAGCCGCACTGGAGGCAAGCCGTGGTACTGGCATAAAAATTATTGCTGCATCGGCAGAGCTGGCTGAAAATCCGGAGTCGGTTATTGCCCAGATTGGTTCGCACCCTCAGTTGGCCGGATATTTTTTTAAGGACGAGCCAAATTGCAGCCATTACCCGGAGTTGGCCCGGTTTGTTGACAAGGTGCGTAGTGTTGACGATACGAAGCTGTTGTATCTTAACTTGTTTCCTACGTATGCACCGGAGCAGTTAACAGGTACGTCTGACTATGACGAGTATGTTGAGCGGTATATAAACGAGCTTGGTACGGGCTTTCTGTCATATGATCATTATTCTATAACGGCCGACTCCCTTGGGAACATTGCCATGACGGGTGATTACTATAAGAATTTGGAGATAATTTCAAAACATGCCCGAAAGGCCGGTATTCCGTTCTGGGCATTTGCGTTGTCTACTGCCCATTATAGCTTTCCGGCTGCAACACGCGAGCATTTGCGGCTGCAAATGTTTTCCAATTTGGCTTATGGAGCCCAAGGCGTGCAATATTTTACATATTGGCAGTTTCCCGGGCTAGGTGATTCGAAGGATGTACCGGTTACCAATGCCGGCGAGCGTGGCAGCGTATGGTGGCTTGTGCGCGACCTCAACCGCGAGATACAGTCGCTGGCTCCTGTATTTCTTGAGGCGGAAGTTGTGGATGTGAGCCATACAGGCGACAGTATACCCGACGGCACTAAAAAGCTGGAGAAGTTGCCTGACGCAATAAAGTCATTGACTTCGAAAGGCGGTGCCGGGCTTTTGGTGTCGCATTTGCGCAACGGTGAATACGAATATATGATGGTTGTTAACCGCGATATTCATAATAATCAGGAGGTTGAAGTTCGAGCCGGCCAGAATGTCGAGTTTGTTGTTGCCGGCGATGAGCCGTTGCCGGTTTCCGCTGTCTCTACCAAGTTGTGGCTTGCGCCGGGCGATTATCTGCTTTACCGCTGGAGATAGCTGTTTGTTTGGCACAGGGTAATTTTATTCAATGTTATATAATAAAGTTCCCACATGAAATCTCGTCGAGGTTCCATGTGGGAATATATACTTATATGTAACTTATGTATTTATTATCGGGGGCTGTTTGCCGGAGCTGTCTGCGATGAATTGATAATTGCCTGTACAGACCCTTCTAATTCTTCCTCTGACATAGAGCCAACCTGACGGTGAATTTGTCCCTTGGTGTCGACAAACAGCAGTGTTGGCACTGCCTCTACTCCGTACTGTTTTGCCAGTTGGGGGGCTTTGTCAATATCTACATAGATAAACCGGACCTGTCCGTGGTATTTGCGTGAAAGTTTGTCGAAAATGGGGTGCATTTGCCGGCATGGCCCACACCACGATGCGGAGAAGTCAACTACTACCGGTGCCGGTATTGGACCGTCGAATTCAAGGATATCGTTCTCGCCCAGTTCTATAGGCTTTCCGACCGATGAATTGACATTTTCCATCGTTGCTTCTGCTTTTTCAAACTCTTTGCTGCTGGACATTAGTTCTTCAGCGGCGTTACCCGGCTTTGATTTTCCGCTGCACGCTGTAGTTAGGGCTATAGCTACGGTAACGGCTGCAAATGAGAAAACTTTAAGTACGTTCATAATTATTCAAGTGTTATAAAGGGCAGTGTGTCCTGGTTAAGGAAACGCACTGCCCTTATTAATGGTTCAAATTTTATAATGTTTATTTCAAACAGTCGGCCAGCGCGTCGTTTGTTTTACGTACGGCGGCTGCGCTTTTAACAAACAGTTCTTTTTCTTCGTCGTTAAGTTTGATGTCGATAATCTTTTCTATACCGCCTTTGCCAAGCAGACATGGAACACCGCAGCAAACACCGGTTTCGCCATATTCGCCTTCAAGCAGGGCAGAGCAAGGTATTACACGTTTCTGATCGTGTATTACTGCTGCTACAACGGCGGCTGAAGCGGCTCCGGGAGCATACCATGCCGATGTTCCGAGCAGTTTTGTCAAAGTAGCGCCTCCAACCATAGTGTCGGCAACAACTTTGTCAAGTGTTTCCTTGTCAAGGAGCTGTGAAACTGGAATTCCGCGATATGTTGCGTAACGTGCCAGAGGTATCATTGTTGTGTCGCCGTGTCCGCCAATAACCATTCCGTCAACTTCGTTCGGGTTAGCGCCAAGGGCAACGCTCAGGAAATATTTGAAACGTGAGCTGTCGAGCGCGCCACCCATGCCTATAATGCGGTTTTTGGGTATTCCGGCTGTTTTATGTATGAGGTAGGTCATTGTATCCATCGGGTTGGAAACGCAGATTATTATTGCATCAGGGCTGTATTTCAGAACGTTGTCTGTAACAGATTTTACGATACCTGCGTTAACGCCAATAAGTTCTTCGCGTGTCATGCCCGGTTTGCGTGGAATTCCAGAGGTGATAACCACAACGTCAGAGCCGGCAGTCTTGGAATAGTCGTTTGTCACGCCGGTCATGCGTGTGTTGATGTTCAGCAGGTTTGCAGTCTGCATAATGTCCATTGTCTTTCCTTCTGAAAGACCTTCTTTGATGTCGATAAGTACTACTTCGTCTGCTACGTTGTTGGTCACTAACACATTTGCACATGTGGCACCTACGTTGCCGGCGCCCACTACTGTTACCTTTGACATAATAATTTTTTTATTTTGGTTAATTGTTTTTATCTCCTATGCAAAGATACAAACTTTTCCTATTCTGTTGAACCATGAATGCGGAAATATTTCCGTAATTTTTCAACAATTACGAATTTTGTGTATGTTGGGATTTTAAATCAGATTATTATATGAGTTGGGCGGCCCCGGGGCGTTCTATGACGGGGCTGGCGCTGTCGGTAAGGTTCACGATGGTGGACTGTTCATGACCGCATTCGCCGGCATCGATTATTATGGAGGCGACTGTTGGATTTATTAAATCGGCTTCGTCGGGAGTGACAACTATGTTGCCCATATCGGGATCGGCCGGCAACGAGGTACTTAGCAGCGGATTTCCAAGTGCAGTGGCAAGTGCCGTTG
>SSTG01000210.1 GCA_004801635.1 Muribaculum caecicola
GGCCACATGCTCCTTATTGTCCAGACGCGACGCTATATGCGACAAAACTTTGGCATAATTGTCTATATACAACGTGTCCTGGGCAAGATAGAAACAGAAATTTTCCATAGGCAGCGTTCCTGAAGCCAGTTGACATACAAACGGGTGCCTGATTATAGCCTGGTATACAGATTCGGCCGCATTCCAAACCTGTTCACTCCACCTTTTCATTTTCAAAACGGTTTAACTGCAACAATGGCAACATAGTCACCTTTCCCATACCCCTCCTGAGGCTGTTCTTCTGCCAAATCGGAATACAGCGGATGAGCTGTAAGCGTCTGCATGAATCTCAGTCCGGTAAAACCGGCATTATCAAGCATGGTTATTTTTTCGGCAGTAGTGCGCCAGTTTGCCACGCTTACAAATTCCATAGGATAAGGGTTGGGCGGATAAACACCTTGCAACAATGGATGATTCCATGTGCCAAGTGCCTTGGCCAGATTATACATTATTCCGTAAGAACTTTCCTTAGGAACGTCGACAAGCACTATCTTTCCGCCAGCCGGCAACGAGGCATAAGCCTTTCGAACAACCGCATACAGACCAGAAATATAGCTCGGCGTACCATTAAAGAGCAACGTATCATATTTTTCACAGCCGAAATCAGCATCCTCTGCCGTGGCAACAGTAACATCCAGTCCGCGTTTCCTGGCTATTTCGGCCATACCTTCCGAAGGCTCTATGCCGTCGGTTATATTTATATCATACTCCTCGCGGAGAATTTTTTCAAAAAGTCCGCTGCCACAACCTACGGAAAGTATCTTTCCGGCATCTTTCAATACGGATGCAACAAGGTTTACTTCAGAGTAAAGCACATTACGGTTATCCAAAAACCAGGCATCATATTCCGATGCATATTCGTCAAAACCTTTTCCCATTATAATTCTATTATATCAGTTTCCATTGAAAATATATCTATTATAAACATTTGTCCGTCAAGTGTACGCCCGAAACCTGCAACCATTTTCAGGGCCTCCGAAGCTTCGACAGCACCGACAATGCCCGGCACAGGGCCGAACGCACCCATAACTGCCGGTGGTTTCGCACAAAGTGCTTCCCTGTCGGGATACAGGTCGCTGTACCGCATACCCGAAATACCGTTCATAACAGCTACCTGTCCGCTAAACTCGCCAACAGAACCATATATCCAAGTCTTGCCTAATTGAACGCACACATCGTCGAGCAAATAGCGTGTCCGGAAATTGTCGCAACAATCAACCACCAGGTCATATCCGGCAACAATTTTTTCTATATTATCCTTGTCAAGGGCAACATCATGGCACACAAGTTCTATGTCGGGGTTTATAGCCGCAAGACGTTCTGTTGCGGCACACGTTTTCGGAATTCCTTTCTGTTGCGTTGAATACAGCACCTGTCTGTGTAGATTCGACAAAGAAACCGTGTCTGAATCGCACAGACCCAACCGGCCAATCCCGGCACCGGCCAGATAGGCAGCCACCGGCGAACCCAGTCCGCCAAGACCCACTACAAGTACCGATGCCGCAGCTATGCGTCTCTGGCCTTGTTCGCCAATTTGCGGCAGCATTGTCTGCCGAATGTATCTATCATGCTGCTCCATCAGTCAAATATTTTATCCCAGTCCTTCCACACAACCTCGCATCCAGCTTTTTTCAAATCAGCCTCAACCTGTACCGGCGTACGTTCGTCGCTCACGGCAAACTGTTCCAACGACTGCGGATATGTGTGATAACCGCCCGGATCGGTTTTCGAGCCGGCACTCATTGACGTTGCACCGAGCGAGGCTATATTGTTGCGAAATACAGCGTTTTCACGTGTTGAAAAAGATATGTCTACATCGTGGTCGAAAATCCGAAAAGCGAAAGTGAGCTGGGCCAGTTCGCGGTCGGTCATTACTACATTCGGCTGGAAATGTCCTTCCGACGGACGCATACGCGGAAAATTAACACTGTAGCGAGTGCGCCAGTAGTGTTTTCGCAGATATTGTAGGTGTATGGCCATCATAGTCACGTCGGTGCGCCAGTCTTCCAGCCCGATAAGCACCCCCATTCCTATTTTATGGAGACCGGCCTGACCCATGCGGTCAAAACCGTTCACACGCCATTCGAAATCCGACTTCATTCCGGCCGGATGATACTTCTTATAATTGGTGCGGTTGTATGTTTCCTGAAAGCATACAACACCGTTAAGCCCTGATTTTGTCAAACGCAGATAATCGTCGGACGGCAGCGGCATAACCTCCATTGAAAGGTTATTGAAATAAGGGCGGCACACCCTAAGGGCGGTTTCCAGATAGTCGGTTCCCGCAGCACGCGGATTCTCGCCGGTCACTAAAAGAAGGTTTTCAAACGGGCCCATACGGCGTATTGCCCTACATTCGTCTTCTATCTGCCCTGGCGCGAGAATTACGCGCGGAAACTTGTTATGCCTGTTAAATCCACAATATACGCACGAATTAGTACACGAGTTTGTAATATACATAGGAATGTACATCGATATTACTTTACCGAAACGCTGCCTTGTATAGCGGCGGCTCAACAAAGCCATCTGTTCCAGAT